>CAIZPE010000070.1 GCA_903934795.1 uncultured bacterium
AGACGATTGCCAAGGGCCGCAGCAACCGCATGCCGGCCTTTGGCGAACTGCTCGGCCCGGGCAAGGTGCAGGTGCTCGCTGCCTATGTCTGGAGCCTTTCGCATCCCCCGCGCGACGCGGCCGCATCGCCGACCCGGCCCTGATGGCCCCGGCAGGACGCAGTCCGCGACATGAACCTGCGCGCTTCCCGGGCCGCGTCATGACGTCACGCTTGCGTCCCGTGCCCTCCCAGCTGTCATGAACGCGCGCATCCCGCCGGTGGTGGCGGCGCCGCCCGAGCGCGACGACCTCTTCGAGGTGCGTCGCAAGATCTATCCGCGCGCGGTCAGCGGGCTGTTCGCGCGCTGGCGCTGGGCGATGGTCTGGATCACCCAGCTGGTGTTCTACGGCCTGCCCTGGCTCACCTGGAACGACCGGCCGGCGGTGCTCTTCGACCTGCTCTCGCGCCGCTTCTATCTCTTCGGGGTGGTGCTCTACCCGCAGGACTTCATCTATCTCACCGGGCTGCTGGTGATTTCCGCGTTGTCGCTGTTCCTGTTCACCGCGGTGGCCGGGCGCCTGTGGTGCGGCTATGCCTGCCCGCAGACGGTCTACACCGAGATCTTCCTGTGGATCGAGCGCCGGGTGGAGGGCGACCGGGTGGCGCGCATGCGCCTGGACCAGGGGGCGCGCGATGCCCGCTGGCTGGGCCTGAAGACCGCCAAGCACGGCCTGTGGCTGGCGGTGGCGCTGTGGACCGGCATCAGCTTCGTGGGCTACTTCACGCCGATCCGCACGCTGCTGGCCGAGATCGGCGGCCTTGCGCTCGGCCCCTGGGAGGCGTTCTGGGTGCTGTTCTACGGCTTTGCCACCTACGGCAACGCCGGCTGGATGCGCGAGCAGGTGTGCAAGTACATGTGCCCCTACGCGCGCTTCCAGAGCTCGATGTTCGATCGGGACACGATGATCATCACCTACGACGAGGCCCGCGGCGAGCCGCGCGGCTCGCGCTCGCGCAAGGCCGATCCGGCCGCGATCGGCCTGGGCTCGTGCATCGACTGCGGGCTGTGCGTGGAGGTCTGCCCCACCGGCATCGACATCCGCAACGGCCTGCAGTACGAGTGCATCGGCTGCGCCGCCTGCGTCGACACCTGTGATCGCATCATGGACCGCATGGGCTACCCGCGCGGTCTGGTGCGTTACACCACGCAGAACGCGCTCGCCCGCGGATGGCATGGTGGGCAGCTGCTGCGCCGGGCGCTGCGCCCGCGGGTGCTGGTCTACAGCGCGATCCTGCTCGCGGTGACGGTGGCGCTGTTCGGACATCTCGCGCTGCGCACGCCGCTGAAGGTCGATGTGATGCGCGATCGCGGCTCGCTCGGCCGCGAGGTCGAGGGCGGCATGATCGAGAACGTGTACCAGCTGCAGCTGATCAACACCACCGAAAGCCCGCGCCGGCTGCGCATCCGCGTCGACGGCATCGCCTCGGCGGTGGTGGCCTCGGAGCCCGAGATCGATGTGCCGCCGGTGCAGCCTCGGCTGGTGCCGGTACGGGTGCGCGTGCCTGCCGGCGCGAGCCCACCAGGCAGCAGCCGCATCGAATTCCTGGTGGAGGCGCTCGACGACCCCGCCGTGGCGGTGCGCGAGAAATCCACCTTCTACATGCCGCGATGAATCCGCATCATCACCGGCACCCCGAGGCCCGCCACGCGCGGGCTTGCGCAACCCGCCACTGGAGCTCTCCATGAGCCACGCCGTCCCTGCGCCTGTTGCCTGGTATCGCCAGCCCTGGCCGTGGCTGCTCATGCTGATGCCCGCGCTTGCGCTGGTCGGCGGGCTGGTCACGCTGTGGCTGGCCGTCTCCACCAACCACGCCATGGTGGTCGACGATTACTACCGCGAGGGCAAGGCCATCAACCGCACACTGGCGCGCGATGCCGCGGCCGCGCGGCTCGGTCTGTCGGCCCGGGTGGTCCGGGGCGATGACGGCGGCCCGGTGGTGACCATGAGCAGCGCCAGTGGCACGGCCCTGCCGGCCGCGCTCACGCTGCGGGTGATCCACGCCACGCGCGCCGAGTTCGACCAGATCCACAGCCTGCGGCCGGTGATGCCGGGCCGCTATGCCGGCTCGGCGCTCGCGCTGCCCGGCGAGGGCCGCTGGCACCTGGTCATCGAGGGCCCCGAGGCCACCTGGCGGCTCACCGCGTCGGCCGCCGGTTTCGGGCAGCCGGTGGCGGTGACCGCCCAACCCTGAGTGCCGGGAGCAACGCCATGTCCAGACCGATCGGAGACCGTCGTTTCGGGCGTGTGATCATGGTCGTGCTCTGGCCGGCCTTTCTCATGGCCACGGTGGCCGAGGGTGTGTTCTTCTCGATGATCGATCCGCATGAGCTGGTGGTGGTCGGCCTGCATCTTGCCGACAGCCGCGAGGCGGCCTACACCGTGGGCTTCTTCGTGTTCTGGGCGCTGTTCGCGATGGGTGGCGGGCTTACCTGTCTGCTGATGCAGACCACCGGTTCACCACCGCCCAGCCTGCTCAACACCCCGGAAGACCGCGCCCATCAGGACAAGGCGCTGATCGGGCGCTGAGCGCCCCCACCGGGGCCGCACGGTGCGCGCGCGGTCCGGGATGCGTCCGCGCACCTGGCCTCAGTGCGGCGGCGCGCCCGGGGGCGCCGCGACCGGCGGCTTGCGGGTCGCGGCCGGCGTGTCGTCATCCATCAGCACGCTGTGCGCCGGGCCCACCGGGTCGTCGAACTGGCCACCGTCGGACATGCGAAAGAAGATCCAGACCGCCACCGCGACGATGACCAGGCTGAGCGGGATCAGGAGGTAGAGGACTTCCACGACGGCATCCGCAGGCGCAGCGCGTTGCCCACCACCAGCAGGGAGCTGGCCGACATGCCGAGCGCGGCGGCCCAGGGCGGTACCAGCCCGAGCGCTGCCGCCGGGATGGCCACGGCATTGTAGGCGCTTGCCCAGGCGAGGTTCTGCAGCACCACCCGCCGGGTGCGCACCGCCATGGCCTGCAGGGCGGCCACACGGCCGAGGTCGTCGGCCAGCAGCACGCAGTCGGCGGCGGTGCGGGCCAGCGCGGTGGCCTGGCCCACCGCCACCGAGGCATCGGCCGCGGCCAGCACGGGCGCGTCGTTCACGCCGTCGCCCACCATCAGCACGCGCCGCCCGGCCCGCTGCAGTTCGCGCACGCGGTCGAGCTTGTCGGCCGGCCCGGCCTGGGCGCCGAGCAGGTTCAGACCGAGCTGCCCGGCCACCTGCCGCGCGGGCGCGTCGTGGTCGCCGCTCAGCAGATGGGCGCGCAGCCCTGCGGCCTCGAGCGCCGCGACGGTGGCGGCTGCCTCCGGCCGCAGCGGGTCGCTCAGCCGGATGCAGGCGAGGGCGGCCTGCCGCTCGACCAGCCAGACCTCGGTGTCGCCATGATCGCCGCGCGGACAGGCGGCCCACTGGCCGCACCAGGCCGCCGAACCCAGGCGCAGCGCGCGCCCATCGACCTCGCCCTGCACGCCGCTGCCGGGCTCGGCGTGCACCGCGCCCACCGCGGGCAGGGCCAGCGCGAGCTCGCCGGCGCGGGCGCGCAGGGCCTGCGCCAGCGGGTGGGCCGATCCGGTCTCGAGCGCGGCAGCCAGGGCCAGGGCCTGCGCGGGATCCATCGCGCCGAAGGTGCGCACCGAGACCACCGCCGGCTGACCGCGGGTGAGGGTGCCGGTCTTGTCGAAGACCACATCGGTGCAGCCGGCCAGCGCCTCGAGCGCGCGGCCGCTGCTCACCAGCACGCCCTGCCGGCTGAGCTCGCCGGTGGCCGCCGCCAGCGCTGCCGGCGTGGCCAGCGAGAGCGCGCAGGGGCAGGACACCACCAGCACCGCGATGGCCACCGGCAGGGCACGCGCCGGGTCGAGCTGCCACCAGGCGAGCGCCACGCCCGCGGCCAGCAGCAGCAGCGCGCCGATGAACCACCGGGCCACCCGGTCGGCGGCGCGGGCCACCGGCGGACGGTCATGACCGGCCCGCTCGATCAGCCGCTCGATCCCCGAGAGGGTGCTGTCGCCCACGGCGTGCAGCACCTGCGCCAGCACCGGGCTGCCGGCATTGACTGCGCCGCCGGCCACCGGCTGGCCCGGGCCGCGCGGCACCGGCAGCGACTCGCCGGTGAGCAGCGACTGGTCGACCTCGGTGCGGCCGGCCAGCAGGGTCACATCCACCGGGAACCGGCTCCCGGCGTCCACCCGGATGGTGTCGCCCGGGCGCAGGCGCAGCGCAGGCACGGTCTCGGTGGGCGCCTGCAGGAAGGCATCGACATCCGCCAGGGGCGGGCCGGTGAGCCGCAGCGCGCGCTCCGGCATCGCCGCTGCCAGCGCGTCGAGGGCGCGACTGGCGCGGCGGCGGGCCAGCCACTCGAGGTGCCGGGCCGCGAGGAGCAGGAACACGAACATGGTCACCGAGTCGAACCACACCTCGCCCTGACCGCGCCAGGTGGCCCAGACGCTGGCCGCGAACGCCGCGCCGATGCCCAAGGCGACCGGCAGATCCATGCCCGGGCTGCGATGCCGCAGGCTGCGCCAGGCACCCTCGAAGAAGGGCCGGGCGGCATAGAGCACCACCGGCAGGGTGAGCAGCAGGCTGGCCCAGCGCATGAGCGCGGCATGGTCGGCCTCGATCTCGCCCGCCTGCGCGGTGTAGGCTGGCCACGCGTACATCATCACCTGCATCATGCCCAGCCCGGCCACGAACAGGCGCCGCGACAGCGATCGCCGGGCCTGGGCTTCCTGGGCCCGCCGTTGGCGCAGGTCGCTCGGCAGCGCCCGGTAGCCCACCGCCGCCACGCTGGCCAGCAGCCGCGACAGCGAGGCGCGCGCCGGATCCCAGCGCAGCAGCGCCCGCTCGGTGGCCTGGTTGACCGAGACCGAGACCACCCCGGGCTGACGCGCCAGGGTGCGTTCCACCAGCCAGCCGCAGGCGCCGCAGCGCAATCCCTCGATCATCAGCGAGGCCTCGCTGCAGGCGGCACCGGTGGCCGGATCGGCCGGGCCGTTGCGCACCAGCGTCGCATTGAGGTCGGGTTCGTCGTAGAGCGCGAGTTCGGCGGCCAGACTCTCGGGCAGGGCCTGCGCACCCGCGGCCGGCGCGCTGCGGTGGCGGTAGTAGTCGGTCAGCCCGGCCGCGGCGATGGCCTCGGCCACCGCCTGGCAACCGGCGCAGCACATCGGCTGCATCCGGCCGTCAACACGGGCCAGCCAGCGGCCGGGCTCGGCCACCGGCTGGCCGCAGTGAAAGCAGGCGGCTGCCGTCGGCGTCGGGCTCGGGTCGGCGCTCGGGGCGGCGGCGCGGCTGCCCGGCGCAGCGGCCGCGGTCACGCGTCCGGGTGCCTGCCGATCGGTCGGGTCGATGAACATGGCCACTCAGAACACGCTCAGGCAGGCATCGACCACCCGGTGCAGGTGCGCGCCCGGATCGAGCCGGGCGAGGCCGGCCAGTCCGAAGCCCGCCACCAGCAGGCCGGCGATGCGGCGCGGCGTGGGCCTTGCCAGCCAGCGCTGGCCGGCGGCGGCGCCCGCGCCGATCAGCAGCAGGTTGGGCAGCGTGCCCGCGCCGAAGGCGAGCATCAGCAGCGCGCCCTGCAGCGGCGAGCCCGAGACCAGTGCCGCGATCAGCACGCCGTAGACCATGCCGCAGGGCACCCAGCCCCAGACCAGTCCGGCCTGCCATGCCTGCCAGGGAGTGCGGGCAAGCAGCAGGCGCGAGGCCAGCGGCTGCAGCCGCCGCCACAGTGCCGCGCCCACGGGCTCGAGCGCGACCAGGCGCAGCGCGCCGGTCAGATGCAGCCCGATGGCGATCAGCAGCAGGTTGGTGGCCACGAAGGCGAGTTGCTGCAGCGGCAGCACCCGCGACACCAGCGTGGCCGACGAGCCCAGGCTGCCGGCGAGCGCACCGGCCAGCGTGTAGCTGGTGAGCCGGCCGAGGTTGTGACCGATGAGCAGCCCCGCAGGGCGGCGCAGGCCCTCGGCGCGCACCGCGATGACCGCACCTCGTCGGCCGGCGCTGCCGGCCATGACCGAGACCAGCCCGCCGCACATGCTGGCGCAGTGCACGCCGCCGAACAGGCCGACCAGGAACACCGACAGCAGGGTGACGCCGGTCATGGGCGAGGCCCCGGTCGCGGCAGGTCCGGTCGCGGCAGGCCCGATCGCGGGCAGGCATTGGGCCGGCAGGCGGCAGCGGGTCGGGAAGGCGAGGGATGGACGGGAGTCTTGGGCATAGAATGGGACGATCGCGGCGAGGCGCGCCGCCGGCCGCCGCCCGCGGGCGCGTGCAACCCGGCCGCGCAGCCCCCCGAGCGTAGGCCGGCCTGGCCGCCTCTTCCACGACAATTCTCAATGGCCCGAACCCTCTGGACTGACGATGCCGGCCTGCCGGTCACCTGGGACCAGACCCGCCTGCCCTTCGAGCAGGTGGCCATCGCGCTGCATGACGCCGAGGCCTGCGCCCATGCGATCGCCAGCATGCAGGTGCGAGGTGCGCCCCTGATCGGCGCGGTGGGCGCCTGGGGGCTGGCGCTGGCCCTGCGCGAGGCCGCCGACGATGCCGCCCTGCAGTCGGCCTTCGATCGGCTGGCCGCCACCCGGCCCACCGCCGTCAACCTGCGCTGGGCGCTGGCCCGGGTGCGCGCGGCGGTGCTGCCGCTGCCGGTGGCCGCGCGCGCGGCCCGCGCGCATGCCGAGGCGCTGCGCCTGTGCGATGAAGATGTCGCCTGCAACGCTGCCATCGGCCGCCATGGCCAGGCCCTGCTCGAGCCCCTGCGTCGTGACGGGCGGCCGCTGCAGCTGCTCACCCACTGCAATGCCGGCCGGCTGGCCACCATCGACCACGGCACGGCGCTCGCACCCATCTATGCGCTGCACGAGGCCGGCGTGGCGCTGCATGTCTGGGTCGACGAGACCCGGCCGCGCAACCAGGGTGCCAGCCTCACCGCCTGGGAGCTCGGCGAGCGGGGCGTGCCGCACACCGTCATCGCCGACAACGCCGGCGGCCAGCTGATGCGCGAGGGTCGGGTCGACGCGGTGATCGTCGGCTGCGACCGCGTGGCCATCAACGGCGATGTCGCCAACAAGATCGGCACCTACCTCAAGGCGCTGGCCGCGCACGACAACGGCATCCCCTTCCTGGTGGCCTGCCCGGTCTCGACCATCGACCCGCAGGCCGCCGACGGCAGCGCGATCCCGATCGAGGCCCGCGACCCCGCCGAGCTCACCCGCATCAGCGGCCGCGACGATCAGGGCCGGGTGGTGTCGGTTCAGCTCACCCCCGATGGCTCGCCCGGCCTGAATCCGGCCTTCGATGTCACCCCGGCACGGCTGGTGAGCTGGCTGATCACCGAGCACGGCCCCTGCCGGCCCGACGCCTCGGCGCTGCGCGGCCTGCCGGGCCTGGCCGACCCGATGCGAGGCCCGGCATGACCACGCCCGTCCTGACCGCGCCCGCCACCGGCGGCCCCGAGCCGGGCGCCCACGACCCGGCCATGCGCCACGAGCAGGCAGCGCGCGCCGCGCTGATCGAGGCCTGCCGCACCCTCAATGCCCGCGGCGTCAACCAGGGGAAGGCCGGCAACGCCTCCCTGCGCTGGGACCGCGGCGCGCGCGCCGGCCTGCTGGTCACGCCCTCGGCGCTGCCCTACGAGCGCATGCGGCCCGACGACATCGTCTGGCTCTCGCTCGACACCCTCGCCGGCGCCATGCCCGATGACGAGCGCCCCGCCGTCATCGATGCCGACGGCCAGCGGCCGAGCTCCGAGTGGCGCATCCACCGTGACCTCTATGCGGCGCTGCCGGCGGCCGCGGCGGTGGTGCATGCCCATCCGCCGCATGCCACCGCGCTCGCCTGCCTGCCCGAGATCCAGGCCGCTGGCATCCCGGCCTTCCACTACATGGTCGCGATGGCCGGCGGCGCCGACATCCGCTGCGCGGGCTATGCCACCTTCGGCACCCAGGCGCTGAGCAACCAGGTGCTCGCCGCGCTCGCCGGCCGGCGGGCCTGCCTGATGGCCCACCACGGCATCGTCGCCTGGGGGGCTGGCCTGGCCGCCGCGCTGGCCCTGGCCGAGGAGGTGGAGACGCTCTCGCGCATGTACCACCTGGCGCGACAGCTCGGCCGGCCGGCGGTGCTGCCCGATGACGAGATGGCCCGCGTGCTGGCGAAGTTCGCCGACTACCGCCCTGGCGGGGCCTGAGCGGCGGCGCGCTGCAGCACCCGTCCGAGGTAACGCCCGGTGTGGCTGTCGGCGCATTGCGCGATCGCCTCGGGCGTGCCCTCGGCCAGCACCTGGCCGCCGCCGGCGCCGCCCTCCGGGCCCATGTCGATCACCCAGTCGGCGGTCTTGATCACATCGAGGTTGTGCTCGATCACCACCAGGGTGTTGCCGGCATCGCGCAGCGCATGCAGCACCCGCAGCAGCAGCCCGATGTCATGGAAGTGCAGGCCGGTGGTCGGCTCGTCGAGGATGTAGAGCGTGCGCCCGGTGTCGCGCTTGGAGAGCTCCTGCGAGAGCTTCACCCGCTGCGCCTCGCCGCCCGACAGCGTGGTGGCGCTCTGGCCCAGGCGCAGGTAGCCCAGGCCGACATCGAGCAGGGTCTGCAGGCGGCGCTGCACCAGCGGCACTGCCGCGAAGAAGGCGTGGGCCTGCTCCACGGTCATGGCCAGCACCTCGGCGATGCTGCGACCCTTGTACTGCACCTCGAGGGTCTCGCGGTTGTAGCGGCTGCCGCGACAGCGCTCGCAGGGCACATAGAGATCGGGCAGGAAGTGCATCTCGACCCGGATCACGCCATCGCCCTCGCAGGTCTCGCAGCGTCCGCCCTTCACATTGAACGAGAAGCGCCCGGCGCCATAGCCCCGCTCGCGCGCGGTGGGGGTCTCGGCGAAGAGCTCGCGGATCGGCGTGAACAGGCCGGTGTAGGTGGCGGGATTGCTGCGCGGCGTGCGGCCGATGGGGCTCTGGTCGACCGCGATCACCTTGTCGAACAGCTCCAGGCCATCGATGCGGTCGTGCGCCGCCGGTTCGGCCGCCGAGCCGTAGAGATGGCGGGCCGCGGCCAGGTGCAGCGTGTCGTTCACCAGGGTGGACTTGCCCGAGCCCGACACGCCGGTGACGCACACCATCAGCCCGACCGGGAACGCGACATCGACGCCGCGCAGGTTGTGGCCGCGCGCACCGCGCACCACCACCGCGCGGCCGCTGCGGGCCACCCGCGCCTGCGGCACCGGGATGGCCAGCGCACCCGACAGGTAGCGCCCGGTGAGCGAGGCCGGATCGGCCTCGATCTGCGCCGGCGTGCCCTGCGCGATCACCTGGCCGCCGTGCTCGCCGGCGCCCGGGCCGAGATCGACCACATGGTCGGCGGCGCGGATCGCATCCTCGTCGTGCTCGACCACCAGCACCGAGTTGCCAAGATCGCGCAGGTGGCGCAGCGTGCCGATCAGCCGGTCGTTGTCGCGCTGGTGCAGGCCGATCGAGGGCTCGTCGAGCACATACATGACGCCGGTGAGGCCCGAGCCGATCTGCGAGGCGAGGCGGATGCGCTGCGACTCGCCGCCCGAGAGCGTATCGGCGGCGCGATCGAGCGACAGGTACTCCAGGCCGACATCGTTCAGGAAGCGCAGCCGCGACAGGATTTCGCGTGCGATGCGCTCGCCGATGGCCGCGCGGTGGCCGGGCAGCGCCAGGCCCTCGAACCAGGCCTGGGTCTGGCGCAGGGTCCAGCGCGAGATCGTCCAGATCGGCTGGTCGGTTCCCGGTGCGCCCACCCGCACATGGCGCGCGTCGCTGCGCAGCCGCGTGCCCTCGCAGGCCGGGCAGGGTCGGGCCTGGCGCAGCTTGGCGAGCTCCTCGCGCACCGGCGGCGAGTCGGTCTCGCGCCAGCGCCGCTCGAGGTTGGGAATCACGCCCTCGAAGGGCCGGGCCGGCGCGCCCGGCTCGCCGCCCGTGATGCCGGGCACCGGCTGCGCGCCCGAGCCGTGCAGCACCAGGCCGCGCACCGCTTCGGGCAGCGCCTCGAAGGGCGTGTCGAGATCGAATCGGTGGCAGGCGGCCAGCGCGGTGAGCTGCGCGAAGTGCGCCTGGTTGCGCCGGTCCCAGCCGCGGATCGCGCCGGCGGC
>CAIZPE010000071.1 GCA_903934795.1 uncultured bacterium
CGAGCGGCCCGAGCGGCCCGAGCGGCCCGAGCGGCGCCTCGCCCCGCTGGCGCGCGCGCGCCGCGCCGCCCGATCTCGAGTCCAGGGTCCACCTGCTGGCCGCGCTGCACCCTGCGCTGGCAGCCACCGTGGCCGATCATGAGCTGCTCCCGGAGGGCCTGGCGCGCTGGCTCGATGCCCTGGCCGAACTGCCACCGGGTTCCGCCTTCGCCTCGGTCTGCGAGACCCTGCGCGGCGGCCACGGCGAGCTGATCGACAGGCTCCAGGCCGAGGCGCTGGCGGATCGAACCGGCCTGTCGGACATGAGCCCCGAGGAAGCCCGTGCCGAGTTCGATGGCGCGCTGGCGCAGCTGCGCGATCGCCGGGTCCGCGCCGAACTCAGTGCCCTGGTGGCGCAGGGGCTCGACAGTCCGCAGGCCAGAGAACGTTACCAGGCGCTGATCGCGCTGCGATCGCGTCTGTGATAAAATGGAGGGTTCCCTGGAAGACCAAAAATCCAAGATGTTGCAAGGCGCGGGCGGGTGCCGGGCCCTTGCGGGGCGTCTTGCCGATGCCGGGCGTTTGCCGGTGCCGGAGATCGGTCGCCAATGCGCCGGGCCTGCGCCCTGTGTGCGCCAGGGGCATTCATCGAGAGCGCGGAGGTTGATACGTGGGCATGAGTAAATCGGGCGCGGCCAAGAAATCACCTGCAACCGTCGTCAAGGCGCCTGCGGCCGCTGGCCGAGCCGTCAGGACGGCTGCCCAGCCGGCGGCCAAGGCGCCCGCCAGGTCCGTGAGCACGGCGTCCAGTGCGGCCAAGGCCAAGCCGGCGGCACGCACCGCGGCGGCCAAGCCCGCCAGCGCCCGGCCCGCCGCCAGCGCGGCCAGCAAAGAGGCCAAACCCGCGGCCAAGGCCGCCACGGCACCGGCTGCTGCCCGAGCGGCCAAGCCGGCCGCCAAGGCGCCGGTCAAGGCTGGGGCGGCCAAGGCGCCTGCCAAACCTGTCGCGGCCAAACCGGCTGCCAAGGCTGCGCCGGTCAAGGACGTCGTGGCCAAGGCGCCTGCGGCCAAGGCTGCCGCGAGCAAGGCCTCGGCCAGGCCCGCGGCCGCGCCGGCTGCCAAGCGTGCCGCCGCCAAGGCGCCTGCGCGGCCGACGGCCGTGGCGGCAGCGCCCGCGGCCGTTCCCGCCAAACCCGCCAAGGCCCCGCTCAAGCCGCTCACCCGGCAGGCTGTGGCCGCCAAGGCCAAGACCGACGCCGCCAGGGCGAAGGCCGAAGCCGAGCTTGCGCCGGTGCCGGCGCCCGAGGCCGCCGCGGTCAAGGTCAAGGCTGTCGCCAAGCCCGCCCCCGCCAAGGCGGCCAAGGGCAAACCCGAGGCCAAGCGTCCGGCCGGGCCCGGCGCGAACAAGCCCGTCGATGGCGGCATGGATGCCGACATCGATGATCCGGTCGATGATCCGGTGGCCCATTTCGACGACATCGAAGTCGAGGTTGAAGGCGAGGTCGAAGCCGTCGAGGTGGTCGAGGCCCCGGTTCCGCTGCCCAGCAAGGCCAAGCGCGGCGCCCGTGCCAAGGAGAAGCAGCTTCTCAAGGAGTTCGGCGGCCAGGGCCTGTCCGAGGCCGACCGCGAAGCCACCCGCAACAAGCTCAAGCAACTGATCAAGCTCGGCAAGGAACGGGGCTTTCTCACCTACATCGAGATCAACGACCATCTGCCCGACGATGTCATCAACGCCGAGGCGATCGAGTCGATCATCAGCACCTTCAGCGACATGGGCATCGCGGTCTACGACCAGGCCCCTGACTCCGAGACCCTGCTGATCTCCGACGCCACGCCCGTGGCCACCTCCGATGAAGATGCCGAGGAGGAGGCCGAGGCCGCGCTGTCCACCGTCGACTCCGAGTTCGGCCGCACCACCGATCCGGTGCGCATGTACATGCGCGAGATGGGTTCGGTCGAACTGCTCACCCGTGAGGGCGAGATCGAGATCGCCAAGCGCATCGAGGACGGCCTCAAGCACATGGTGCAGGCCATCTCCGCCTGCCCCACCACCATCCACGAGGTGCTCACGCACGCCGAGCGCATCCGTGCCGGCACCATGCGCATCGACGAGGTGGTCGATGGCCTGATCGACCCCAACGCCGAGGAGGTCGACTTCCGCGCCGCGCCCGCTCCGGCGGCGGCCGAGGCCGAGCTCGATGAAGACGCCGAAGAAGAGGTCGATCCGGCCGGTGCCAACTCCGCCAAGCTCGAGGAACTCAAGGTCAAGGCGCTGCAGAAGTTCAATCACATCGATGATTGCTTCTCGAGCATGAAGACCGCCTACGAGGACGAGGGCTACAAGTCGAAGTCCTACCTCACGGCACAGGCCGAGATCCAGGAAGAGCTCATGACCATCCGCTTCACGGCCAAGATGGTCGAGAAGCTGTGCGACACGCTGCGCGAGCAGGTCGAGCAGGTGCGTTCGCTCGAGCGCTCGCTGGGCGACATCTGCGTGAACCGGGTGGGCATGCCGCGCGCCCAGTTCCAGTCGAGCTTTCCGGGCAACGAGACCAATCTCGCCTGGTCCGAGAAACTGGTGGCCGCCAATCCGGCCTATGTCGATGTGCTCCGCCGCAACATCCCGGCCATCCAGGACCTGCAGCAGAAGCTCATCGACCTGCAGGCCCGCGTGGTGCTGCCGCTGCCCGATCTCAAGGAGATCAACAAGCAGATGGCCACCGGCGAGGCCAAGGCCCGCAAGGCCAAGCGCGAGATGACCGAGGCCAACCTGCGGCTGGTGATCTCCATCGCCAAGAAGTACACCAACCGCGGCCTGCAGTTCCTCGACCTCATCCAGGAAGGCAACATCGGCCTGATGAAGGCGGTGGACAAG
>CAIZPE010000072.1 GCA_903934795.1 uncultured bacterium
CGCGCGGCCCCATCAGCCGCGCGGCAGCATCCAGACCTGGCGCGAGCGCGCCAGCACCCGGCCCGCGGCGTCAAAGAGCGCCGAGCCGGCGTGCAGCTTGCGGCCCTCGGCCTCGATCGGCCAGCCGATCACCCGCAAGGACTCACCCACCGGCACCGGGGCGTCCACCGCCACGGTCATGCGGCCGGTGACCAGCGGGGGCCCATCCACCAGCCGGTAGTTCCAGGCGATGCCCGCCGGGCAGTCGAGCGCGGCCCAGACGATGGGCTCGGGCACGCAGCCGCGGGTATCGGCCAGCGCGGCGTGCGGCGTCCAGTCGCTGGCCACCACCCCCGACTCGCCCACCGGCGAGGGCACGATGCGCAGGCCGTCATGAGGCTCGCGGCTCACGCCGCAGCCGAAGCAGGACAGGTAGCTGTTGCCGATGCGGCCGGCCGCCCGCAGGCGCCCCAGCGCCCCAGCGGCGGCCGCAGCCTGCGCGTCGGGCGGTTCGGGCACGGCGAGGGCGAGGGCAACGCCGCGGGCCTCGGCCAGCAGCCGGTCGTCATGCCACAGGCCCAGCGGCTCGGTGGCATCACCGCGCAGGGCGAGGGGCGTGTCGAGCGGCGGTGGGGCGCGCAGGGTGACCTCGACCGCCGGGGCAGGACCGCGCTGCGCGCGCAGGGCGATGGCCAGCAGGCCGGCAACATAGCCGCCATTGCCTGAGGCCGGCGGGCCGTTGAAACGGCGCGCAATGAGCAGGGTGTCCGACATGGGGAAGGATGACGACGGCAGCGGCCTGCGGCACTACCGCGGCCGGCCCAGTGTACCCTAGCGCCCGCCCGCCAGAGCCGACATGAAACTGTCCGATTTCGACTATGAACTGCCCGAGTCGCTGATCGCGCTGCACCCGCCGCGCGAGCGCAGCGCCAGCCGCCTGCTGGTGGTGCCGCCCGAGGGCCCGCTCGCCGACCGCCGCGTGACCGATCTGCCCCGCCTGCTGCGCGCCGGCGATCTGCTGGTGATGAACGACACCCGGGTGATCCGCGCCCGGCTCACCGGTGCCAAGGCCGGCAGCGGCGGCCGGATCGAGGTGCTGATCGAGCGCATCACCGGCACCCATGACGCCGTGGCGCAGATCCGGGCCAGCAAGACGCCGCGACCGGGTACGGTGCTGGCGCTGGGCGAGGCTCGCGCCACGGTCGGCGAACGGCTGGGCGAGTTCCACGCGCTGCACTTCGCCGAGCCGGTGGACGCGGTGCTGGCGCGCGAAGGCAGCCTGCCGCTGCCGCCCTATATCGACCGCCCTGTCGGGGCCGACGACGACGAGCGCTATCAGACGGTGTACGCGCGCGAGCCGGGTGCGGTGGCCGCACCCACCGCCGGCCTGCATTTCGACGCACCGCTGCTGCAGGCGCTGGCGCGGGCCGGTGTGGACACCGCCTTCGTCACGCTGCATGTCGGCGCGGGCACCTTCCAGCCGGTGCGGGTGGAAGAGGTCTCGGCCCACCGCATGCACAGCGAGCGCTACACCGTGCCCCAGGCCACCGCGCAGGCGATCGCCCGCACCCGCGCCGCGGGCGGACGGATCATCGCGGTGGGCACCACCTCGCTGCGCACCCTGGAGAGTGTGGCCGACGACCAGGGCCGGGTGCCGGCCTGCCGGGGCGAGACCGCGCTCTTCATCACCCCGGGATGCCGGCTGAAGGTGGTCGACCTGCTCTTCACCAATTTCCATCTGCCGCGCTCCACGCTGCTCATGCTGGTGTCGGCCTTCGCCGGGGTGCAGCGCATCCGCGAGGCCTACGCCCACGCGATCGCGCAGCGCTACCGCTTCTTCAGCTACGGCGACGCGATGCTGCTCACGCGCGACGACGACGCGCTGGCCCACTGACACCGGTCGCCACCATGCTCCGATTCGACACCCTGGCCACCGACGGCCTTGCCCGGCGCGGCCGGCTCACGCTGAACCACGGCACGGTCGAGACCCCGGTGTTCATGCCGGTGGGCACCTACGGGGCGGTCAAGGCGATGAGCCCGGCCGAACTCGAGACCGTGGGCGCGCAGATCATCCTGGGCAACACCTTCCACCTCTGGCTGCGGCCCGGGCTGAAGGTGATCGACACCTTCGGCGGCCTGCACCGGTTCAACGGCTGGCAGCATCCCATCCTCACCGATTCCGGCGGCTTCCAGGTGTTCAGCCTGGGCAGCATGCGCCGCATCAGCGAGGAGGGTGTGCGCTTCGCCTCGCCGGTGAACGGCGACCGGCTGCTGCTCACACCCGAGGAGTCGATGCGCATCCAGCGCTCGCTGAACTCCGACATCGCCATGATCTTCGACGAGTGCACGCCCTACGAGATCGACGGCGTGCCGGCCACCGAGGCGCAGGCGGCCGAGTCGATGCGGCTGTCGCTGCGCTGGGCGCGGCGCTCGCGCGATGCCTTCGATGCGCTCGGCAATCCCAACGCGCTCTTCGGCATCGTGCAGGGCGGCATGTTCGAGTCGCTGCGCGACGAGTCGCTCGCCGGTCTGGTCGACATCGGCTTTCACGGCTATGCGATCGGCGGCCTGTCGGTGGGCGAGCCCAAGGAGGACATGATGCGGGTGCTCGCGCACACCGCGCCGCGCCTGCCTGCCGCCGCACCGCGCTACCTGATGGGCGTGGGCACGCCGGAAGACCTGGTGGCGGGCGTGGCCTGCGGCGTCGACATGTTCGACTGCGTGATGCCCACCCGCAACGCGCGCAACGGCTGGCTCTTCACCCGCTTCGGCGACCTTCGCCTGCGCAACGCGCGCTTTCGCGAGGACACCCGCCCGATCGACGAGACCTGCGGCTGCCATGCCTGCCGCAACTTCTCGCGCGCCTATGTCCACCACCTGCAGCGGGTCGACGAGATCCTCGGCGCGCGCCTGGCCACCATCCACAACCTGCACTACTACCTGAGCCTGATGGGCGAGGTTCGCGAGGCCATCGCGCAGGGCCGCTTCGAGGCCTTCCGGCAGCGCTTCGCGCAGGACCGCGCCCGCGGCGTGGGATAAACGGCCGTCCGCACCGCGCGGTTATACTGCGCGGTTAGCTCCCGGAGAAAAGACATGCTGATTTCAACGGCCTATGCCCAGAGCGCGGGCGGCTCCACCGAACAGCAGCTGATGGGCTTCCTGCCGATCATCCTGATGTTCATCGTGCTGTACTTCCTGATGATCCGGCCCCAGATGAAGCGCGCCAAGGAACACCGCGGCATGCTCGAGGCCCTCAAGAAGGGCGACGAGGTGGTCACCTCGGGCGGCGTGGTCGGCAAGATCGCCAAGGTGGGCGAGTCCTACATCACGGTCGAGGTCGCCCGCGCCGGCGACAGCCCGATCGAACTGCATGTGCAGAAGGCGGCGGTGCAGACCCTGCTGCCCAACGGCACGATCAAGGCGATCTGAGCCTGCGCTGTCCCATCCACCGGCCGGCCTGCTCGGCCGGCGCCGCGCGAGTCCGCCCATGAACCGCTATCCGGTCTGGAAGTACATCATCATCGCCATCACGCTGGCGTTCGGTCTGGTGTACACGCTGCCCAACTTCTTCGGCGAGTCACCCGCCGTCCAGGTCTCCAGCGCCAAGGCCACGCAGAAGGTCGACGCGGCCATGATGTCGCGGGTGGAGGCCGCGCTGGGCAAGGCGGGCGTGCCGGCGGTTGGCGTGCTCTTCGACGGCAACTCCATCAAGGCGCGCTTTCGCGACACCGACTCCCAGCTCAAGGCCAAGGACGCCCTGCAGCGCGAGTTCAACCCCGACCCGGCCGATCCGGTGTATGTGGTGGCGCTGAACCTGCTGTCCGCCTCGCCCGACTGGCTCACCCGGCTGCACGCCCTGCCCATGTACCTGGGGCTGGACCTGCGTGGCGGTGTGCACTTCCTGCTGCAGGTCGACATGAAGCAGGCCATGAGCAAGCGCCTGGACGCCACCGCCGGCGAACTGCGCTCGCTGATGCGCGAGAAGAACCTGCGCCACGCCGGCATCACCCGGGCCGGCGAGACCATCGAGGTGCGCTTCCGCGACGAGGAAACCCGCACCCGGACCCGCAACCTGATCGCCGACAACCAGCCCTCGCTGCAGTCGGCCGATGCCGGCGACAGCGCCGAGCCGCGGCTGGTGGTGAGCCTGCGCCCGCCAGCCGCCAAGGAGGTGCTCGACAACGCGCTCAAGCAGAACATCACCACGCTGCACAAGCGCGTGAACGAGCTCGGCGTGGCCGAGCCGGTCATCCAGCAGCAGGGCGCAGACCGCATCGTGGTGCAACTGCCCGGCGTGCAGGACACCGCCAAGGCCAAGGACATCCTGGGCCGCACCGCCACGCTCGAGGCCCGGCTGGTCGACGGCTCCACCGAAGCCCAGGCCGCGCTCACCGGCGCAGGCCCGGTGCCCTTCGGCAGCGAGCTCTTCAAGGTCGGGCGCGGGGCACCGGTGGTGCTGCGCAAGCAGGTGATCTTCTCGGGTGAACAGCTCACCGGTGCGCAGGCCACCTTCGACGAGAACCAGCGGGCCGCGGTGGGCATCCAGCTCAATGACGGCGCCGGGCGGGTGCTGCGCGAGGTCTCGCGCGAGAACATCCGCAAGCCCATGGCGGTGGTGCTTTTCGAGCGCGGCAAGGGCGAGGTGCTCACCGTGGCCACCATCCAGGCCGAACTCGGCTCGCGCTTCCAGATCACCGGCATGGAAAGCCCGCAGGCCGCCAACGACCTCGCGCTGCTGCTGCGCGCCGGCGCGCTGGCCGCGCCCATGGAGATCATCGAGGAACGCACCATCGGCCCCAGCCTGGGCGCCGACAACATCAGCAAGGGCTTCAACAGCACGCTCTACGGCTTCCTCGCCATTGCGGTGTTCATGCTGTCGTACTACCTGCTCTTCGGGCTGTTCTCCACGCTGGCGCTGGCGGTCAACCTGCTGCTGCTGGTGGCGCTGCTGTCGCTGCTGCAGGCCACGCTCACCCTGCCCGGCATCGCCGCGGTGGCGCTCACCCTGGGCATGGCCATCGATGCCAATGTGCTGATCAACGAACGCATCCGGGAAGAGCTGCGCAACGGCATGCCGCCGCAGACCGCGATCGCCACCGGCTACGAGCGCGCCTGGGCCACCATCCTCGACTCCAACGTCACCACGCTCATCGCCGGCCTGGCGCTGCTGGTGTTCGGCTCGGGCGCGGTGCGCGGCTTCGCGGTGGTGCACTGCCTGGGCATCCTCACCTCGATCTTCTCGGCGGTGTTCTTCTCGCGTGGCATCGTCAACCTCTGGTACGGCCGCCAGAAGAAGCTCGGCAAGGTCTCCATCGGCCAGGTCTGGAAACCCACCTGACCGCGCCCGCCCCGCCGCCGCTCCAACGAACACCCCCCGAGACCGCGCCATGGAATTCTTCCGCATCCGCCGAGACATCCCGTTCATGCGGCATGCCCTGGCGTTCAACATCGTCTCGCTGCTGACCTTCGTGGCGGCGGTCGCCTTCCTGGCGGTGCGCGGTCTGCACTTCTCCATCGAGTTCACCGGCGGCACGGTGCTCGAGGTGAGCTACCCCCAGGCCGCCGAGCTCGGCGCCATCCGCAAGACGGTCGAGAACCTGGGCTTTACCGACGCCCAGGTGCAGAACTTCGGCACCGCGCGCGATGTCATGATCCGGCTGCCGCTGCGCAAGGGCGAAACCTCGGCCCGGCAGAGCGAGCAGGTGATGCAGGCCCTCAAGGCCCAGGACGCGAAGGCCGAGCTGCGCCGGGTGGAGTTCGTGGGCCCGCAGGTGGGCGAGGAGCTGGCCACCGACGGCGCGCTGGCGCTGCTGTTCGTGGTGGCCGGCATCATGATCTACCTCGCCATGCGCTTCGAGTGGAAGTTCGCGGTGGCCGCCATCGTGGCCAACCTGCACGATGTGGTGATCATCCTGGGCTTTTTCGCCGCCTTCCAGTGGGAGTTCTCGCTGTCGGTCCTGGCGGCGGTGCTGGCGGTGCTGGGCTACTCGGTGAACGAGTCGGTGGTGATCTTCGACCGGGTGCGCGAGAAGTTCCGCGAGCGCGCCGCCCGGAGCATGAGCGCGCCGGAGGTGCTCGACCATGCCATCACCAGCACCATCTCGCGCACGATCATCACCCACGGCTCCACCCAGCTGATGGTGCTCTCGATGCTGATCTTCGGCGGGCCCACGCTGCATTACTTCGCGCTGGCCCTCACCATCGGCATCCTGTTCGGCATCTACTCCTCGGTGTTCGTTGCCGCGGCCATCGCGATGTGGCTCGGCGTCAAGCGCGAGGACCTGATCAAGCCGGCACGCAAGAAGGATGACGGGCAGCCCGAGCTGCCCTGAACGCCGGTCGCGCCTCGCGGCGCCCACCCTCACCGAGCCATCCCATGACCGACACCGCCGTCCGCATCTGGGATCTGCCTACCCGCCTGTTCCACTGGCTGCTGGCAGGCTGCATCATCGGCTCACTGGTATCGGTGAAGCTCGGCGGCAATGCCATCATCTGGCACTTCCGCTTCGGCTACGCCATCCTGGCGCTGGTGCTGTTCCGGCTGGTCTGGGGCCTGATCGGTCCGCGCTATGCGCGCTTTGCCAGCTTCCCGCCCAGCCCGGGCGCAGCCCTCGCCTACCTGCGCGGCCGGCATCCCGGCAGCGCCGGCCACAATCCCCTGGGCGCGTTCTCGGTGTATGCGTTGCTGCTCGCAC
>CAIZPE010000073.1 GCA_903934795.1 uncultured bacterium
CCAGTGCGCTGCACTGGTTGTCCCAGGTGTCGGTGAAGCTCACGCGGGTTGGCATGGCGAAGGTGCTTACGCCCTCGAAGCTCGTGCCCTGGCAGGGGTTGGCGAACCAGGCGCCGATGCTGCAGTTCGCGCCGCTGCAGGACTGGCTGTAGAAGGTCTGGTAGCAGTAGAAGCCGTCGATGCGGCTCGGGCCGGGCGTCTTCGGGATCTGGGTGTTGAGCGCGCCGGGCACGTTCTGGGTGCCAAGGTCCATGTAGACCTCGCCGCTGCCCTTGTCGACGGTGAAGGCGTGCATGCGGTAGCTGTCCACCGCGCAGCTGAAATCGAAGGCCAGGTAGTCGATGCAGGCCGGGCAGGGGTCGGCGGTGACGCGGGTGAGGAACTCGCCGTCGCTGCAGCCGGGCGTGAGCACCGGTGTGACGATCAGGACCTTGTCGCAGGTGAGCGTCTCGGTGGTGCGGTACTGGTGGCACAGCGCCGTCTCGAAGCGGTCCGGCGTGGTGGTGGTCTGCACGCTGCAGCCGCTGTAGGTGCCGGCGATGTTCCCCGCGATGCTCTGCGGGTCGGCGGTGATGGTCCGGGCGCGCATGAGCAGCGGATCGCTCGGGGCGATGCTGAAGGTAGGCCGACGCGTCGGGTTGGTCTGCGAGAAGTTCACCGCGTTGCAGGCTTGCGCGCCGGTGGTGTTGCCGTTACCGGCTGCCGCGCAGGCGCTGGTGGCAGCGGCTGCCTGCGAGCCCAGCCCGGCACTGCCGAAGTAGGAGGCTTGCGGCGGACTGGTGGTGTAGCCGAGCACCGTGCCCTGGGCGGTGGTCGGGTTGATCTGGGTGCGGGCGGCGGCATTGCCGGAACGGCCCATGGCTGCGCCCTGGTTGAAGGCGTCGGAGAGGGATTGGGCCTGGGCGGGCTGCGTGGACAGGCAGAGCATTACGGCGGCTGCTATTGCTGCGACGGCTGCTGTTCTTGCTGTTCCTGCGACTCGTGCGAGAACGCCGCGGGCGGTCGCAGTTGGAAACCGCGGTCGGACAGGTGCCGGGCGTGGGTTCTTCATCGGGAGCGCAGCCGGGAGAGGTAGGGGCCGGCGACCGCACCGGCGCCGGGATGGCGGCGGACCATGTGCTCCAGCGCGTAGTCCAGGCTCACGTCACCCGACACCGAGATGAAGGGGCGCGGCACGGTGCAGGTGGTGGCGCTGCAGGGCGGGGCGTCCTCGCCGATGGTCAGCAGGAAGGTGGGCGCGGCCTCGACGCCGTGCCGCTCGAAGGCCTCGGGGTCGATCACCCATCCGGCTTTGCGCTGGCCGAGCAGCTCGCTGACAGCAGCGACCGTCTGGCGCATCGACTGGTTCTTCAAGCCGCGCAGCACGAGAACCGCGCCGGAGCGCTCGGCTTGGTCGACGAGGCGGCGCAGGCTGCCCTGGGGCATGTCCAGGGTGACGAAGATGCGAAGCGCGGGCTCCTGGGGTGGGAGGGCTCCGGGGCTCATGGCGCCGCCAATCTGGCTGCCCTGACGGGCCAGGACGCCGATGTCGATGCCGGCGCCGCTTGCGGGAGGGCGCTGAGCTGCGCCCGGTCCCTCGCCGGAGCCTGGGCCGATGCGGGGCAGGGCGCGCGGTGCCGGGATCGGGGCATCTGATGCAGGAAGCGGACGCTCGGCTTTGGTGCGCTCGATCTCCTGCGCGGTGGGCCAGCGGGGGGCGGTCGGTTGCTCCTGGGCAAAGGCGTCGACCGCAAGCAATGCGATGACGCTCGACGCTGCGAGGCATGCGGCCTGCTGGATGCATGCGATGGGGTGCCGCTGCGCCCGCTGATCACCAGGCGCCGACACAGCAGTTCCTCTTGCGGAAGATCTGGTAGCTGAAGTCTTCGCCGCTGACGGGGAAGGACTTGCCCGAGCCCCAGATCATGGTGGTGCGCCCGTAGGGCTGGCAGCACTGGCCCCCGACCTTCGCGGTGGCGGGCACCGGGTAGGTCATCTGCAGCTTGTAGTGGGTCTTGTCGAAGATGGGCAGCGGGTAGGCGCCGCACAGACCCCGCGAGCCAGCCGTGGCGAAGGTGGTGAGCTGCCGGTGCATCTTGGCGGTCATGCGCTGGGTCAGCAGCACCGAGGCCTGCACGCCGCCGATGTGGGTGGTGACGTGGCCGGTCATCGGGTAGATCGAGCCCTGGCAGCCGGCGCACCAGAAGAGGCTGGCCACCGGAAAACCTGCGCTCGCCGCGACGCAGTCGGCCGCGCAGGCGGCCTTGGCCACCGGGTTGGCGAAGAGCACCGCCTCCGGGTTGAGGATGGCCGAGAGCTCGTCGTCGGACCACAGCGGGTCCACCTCGGTCAGGTAGGCCAGATCGAGCGATCCCTGCTCCAGGCAGGGGAAGTCCAGCAGCACTTCCAGCCAGGCGAGGATGGGGTTGGCGTACCAGTGCACCTGGTAGAAGCTGGTGCGGGTCTGCGAGTCGTGCCCGACCTGCGCGCCGCGCGGGGCACCGATGCCGGGATCCAGCGACAGGCCACCCAGCCCGACCATGCAGAAGGGCGTGCGGGTGACGTCCACCATCCTCACCGGCTCCCAGAATCCGATGGAGATGCCCAGACGGGGCGGGTTGTTGCAGTAGCAGACCGGCGAGGACGGGTTGCCGATGTCGGGCTGGCCGTCGGAGACGATGCCGATGCCGCCGATCGTGAGCGGGAAGAGGCAGCTCCAGCAGATGTCGGTGATCGGGTTGGCGAAGCGCCCGTGGCAGGTGGCGCCGCCGGTGGGCACGGCGGCGTGCGCGGGGGTGAGCAGCATGCTGACCAGCAGAAGCAGGGCCAGCAGCCGGGCACGGAGGTCAGCGCAGTTCATCGATGCGCAGCCTTCGGCCGTCCTGGGTGACGCGGGCGGGTACCTGGCGGATGCCCAGCCGCGTGGTGAGCAGGCCCTGCTGGTCGTAGTAGACGGTCTGCTTCCAGCGGCGCATCAGGTCGAGATAGGAGCCGCCGGTGAGGATCAGCTTCACCTGGCCGCGGTGCTCGGCAAGCTCACGGCGGGCACGCTCGACCTGCTCGGCGTCGCGGGCGTCGAAGAAGAAGAGCG
>CAIZPE010000074.1 GCA_903934795.1 uncultured bacterium
AACAGCGAGCCCGCCACCAGCACGTAGTGGAAGTGCGCCACCACGTAGTAGGTGTCGTGGAGGGCGATGTCCAGGGGCGCGACCGACAGGATGATCCCGGTCAGGCCGCCCATGGTGAACACGAAGATGAAGCCGATCGCGAACAGCATCGGCGTCTCGAAGGTCATCGACCCGCGCCACATCGTGGCCACCCAGTTGAAAATCTTCACGCCGGTGGGCACCGCGATCAGCATGGTCGCGTACATGAAGAACAGCTGCCCGGTCACCGGCATGCCGGTGGTGAACATGTGGTGGGCCCACACGATGAACGACATGATCGCGATCGACGCGGTGGCGTAGACCATGGAGCTGTAGCCGAACAGACGCTTGCGGGCGAAGGTGGGGATGATCTCGGACACGATCCCGAAGGCCGGCAGGATCATGATGTAGACCTCGGGGTGCCCGAAGAACCAGAAGATGTGCTGGTACATCACCGGGTCGCCGCCGCCGGCCGCGTTGAAGAAGCTGGTGCCGAAGTGGCGGTCGGTGAGCACCATGGTGATCGCCCCGGCGAGCACCGGCATGACCGCGATCAGCAGGTAGGCGGTGATCAGCCAGGTCCAGACGAACAGCGGCATCTTCATCAGCGTCATGCCGGGTGCGCGCATGTTCAGGATGGTGGTGACGATGTTGATCGAGCCCATGATGGAACTCGCGCCCATGATGTGCATGGCGAAGATGCCGAGGTCCATGCCCGGGCCCATCTGCACCGACAGCGGGGCGTAGAGGGTCCAGCCCGCGGCGGTGGCGCCGCCCGGCACGAAGTACGACACGATCAGCAGCAGCGCCGCCGGGGGCAGCAGCCAGAAGCTGAAGTTGTTCATGCGCGCGAACGCCATGTCGGACGCGCCGATCATGAGCGGGATCTGCCAGTTCGCGAAGCCCACGAAGGCCGGCATGATCGCGCCGAACACCATGATCAGCCCGTGCATGGTGGTGAGCTGATTGAAGAACTCGGGGTTGACGATCTGCAGGCCGGGCTGGAACAGCTCGGTGCGCAGCAGCAGGGCGTTCAGGCCACCGACGATGAACATGGTGAACGAGAACCACAGGTACATCGTGCCGATGTCCTTGTGGTTGGTGGCATACAGCCAGCGCCGCCAGCCATGGGGATGGTCATGCGCGTGGTCGTGATCGTCGTGGTGGTCGAGCACTGCACTCATGGATCGGCTCCTGATGAATCTCGGGAAAAGGCGGTGCGGCCGGCGCCCGCAGGCAACCCGGCCGGCGCTCGATTACTTGCCGCGGGCGGCGAGGACTTCCTTGGGCTGGATGATGTTGTCCTCGGCCTTGTTGGACCAGGCATTGCGGGTGTAGGTCATGACCGCAGCCAGCTCGGTGTCGGAGAGCTGCTTGAAGGAGGCCATGGCCGTGCCGGCCTTGCCCTTGAGGAGCAGCTCGATCTGACCATCCTGCGGCCCGAGCACGAGCTTGCTGCCCTCGAGCGCCGGGAAGGCCCCGGGCACGCCCTTGCCGGTGGCCTGATGGCAGGCCACGCAGTTGGCGGCGTAGATCTTCTCGCCTCGGGCCTGCAGGTCGGCGACCAGCCACTCCTTGTTCGGGTCGTCCTGGCGGGCGAGGATCTCCTTCTTCTTGGCCTCGACCCACTTGCGGTAGTCCTCCTCGGACTTGACCTCGACCACGATGGGCATGAAGGCGTGGTCCTTGCCGCAGAGCTCGGCGCACTGACCCCGATAGGTGCCCACCTTCTCGGCGCGGAACCAGGTGTCGCGCACGAAGCCGGGGATGGCGTCCTGCTTGACGCCGAAGGCCGGCACCATCCAGGCGTGGATGACATCGTTGGCGGTGGTGATCACACGCACCTTCTTGCCCACCGGCACCACCAGCGGGTTGTCCACCTCCATGAGGTAGGTGGGGTTGGCTTCGCGCTTGGCACGGGCATCGGGGTAGTTCTTGTCCTCGATCTGCTCGCGCGGGGTGGCCAGGGTGGAGAGCAGGCTGATGCCCTCGCCCTCACCCTTCAGGTAGTCGTAGCCCCATTTCCACTGATAGCCGGTGGCCTTGACGGTGAGGTCGGCATTGGAGGTGTCCTTCTGGGCGACCACATCACCGGTGGCGATCACGCCGAGCGCGACCACGATGATGAAGGGCACGACGGTCCAGGCGATCTCGACCGAGGTGCTCTCGTGGAAGTCGGCCGACTGGGCGCCCTTCGACTTGCGATGGGCGAAGATGGAATAGAACATCACCGCGAACACCGCCACGAAGATGGCGAGGCAGACCCAGAGCAGCACGTTGTGGATCCAGTGCTGGCCGCGCGCGATGGCGGTGACCGGGTCGGCGATGTTGAGCTGGTTGACCCGCGGGCCGCCCGGCATGTCGGACACGGCCATGGCGAGCCCCGAGGCGCCCGAAACGAGCGCAGCGGTGGCCCAGTGGGCAAGTTTCTTGAGGATCATGCGTTCACCAGTGTGTCGTGCCATGTCTCGTTCCGAGTTCCCGTCAGCTAAACCTGCCAGCCGGCGATCGAGGCGCGCAGTTCACGCGCCAGCCGGGTGCGTTCGGCGTCGGGCACGAACCGCCCGACGGCCATCTCCCTGCCCGCAGCCACCAGCCGGATGAGCTCCCGCCTGGCGCCCTGGTACTCCACCCTCACCCACGAGGCCTGGCACTCGACCCGCGCCAGGCTGCCGCCGTGCAACCGTTCCACCAGCACGCTGCCATCCGCCAGGACGATGCGCTCGTAGTCGCCCGCGTGCCTGGCATGGACCAGGAAGGCAACCGCCAGCGCCACCAGTTCGATGCCCGCGAAGGGCACCACCAGCCAGGCACCCTGGGCCGCGAACACCGCCGAGATCAGCAGGGTGACGACACCAACGGCCGCAAAGCAGGCCGCCAGTTGCCGGGGCGACAGGGCGCAATTGCGCCGCAGAAGCCACTGCTGCGAACCGGCTTGCGCCTGATGGACCCACCGATACGGCATGGCTGGACGAGAGGCGTACGGCCCGCGCCGGGGGCTCCGGCACGGCAACCGCGTGTTGCGCTGCATTATACGGGGGCTGATGGACTGGGCAAAATCCGCGGCGTCGCCGGACTTCCACCCGAGCCGTCTGCCGTCGCCTCCCGGGCGCAGCCGAGGTTCATTCCTCGCGGGGCCTGGGCACAGCCCCTGCGTCGTTGCGGTTAATGAAACGAACCGGCGCCAGCCCGGCGGGCAATTTCTTCTGCGGCGGACACCAGGCATGGCCGTGGATGAGCTCCAGACCGACCGGGATCAGGCCCTCGGCGTCGCGATGGGCCGCGAGCGCGTCGAGCGCCCGCTGGAAGCCGGCGCGCCCGGCAAGGCCGCGACGACGGTCGGCCCGCGGATTGCCGCCGAGCGCCGCCCGCCACTCGGCGATCAGGTCATGCGGGCTGCGGTAGCCCAGAGCGATCCGCTCGGCATCCATCACCGGCTCGGTGAAACCGGCCGAGACCAGCGCATCGCCGATGTCGTGCATGTCCGGGAACCGGGCGGCGTCTGCCGCCATCCCGGGCAGGCCACGCAGGGTATCGACCCCGAAGGCCGACAACATCAGCAGCCCCCCGGGACGGATCACCCGGTACCACTCGGCCAGCACCGCCAGCGGATCGACAAACTGGTGCCAGGCGAGGTTCGACCAGATCAGGTCGGCGCAGGCATCCGGCAGCGGCAGCCGGTGGGTGTCGGCCGCCAGCAGGGCAGGCGGGCCGGCGGGGCGTTCGCCGGGCGTCGGGGACGACGGGGCGAGGGCCTGGCGCAGCCAGC
>CAIZPE010000075.1 GCA_903934795.1 uncultured bacterium
ATTCATTCGGATTAATCCGCCGGACCGATGGCGGAACCCCGCCAGAGATGCATCACCGCGTACGCGCGCCACGGACGCCAGCGCTCGGCCACGGTCCGGGCCCGGGCCGGCGTGCTCGCCCCGAGCACACGCATCAGCACCAGATCGCCAGCCGGAAAGGCGTCACCCCAGGCCAGTGCCCGCATGGCGATGTACTGGGCGGTCCAGTCGCCGATGCCGGGAAGCGCCCGCAGGGCCTCGAGCGTCTGCGGCACCGGCGCGTCGGGCGTCAGACGCAGGCCCTGATCACGGATCGCGCGGGCCATCGCCACGATGGCACCGGCGCGCTGCCGGATCAGGCCGCACGCGGCGAGTTCGGCCGGGTCGCAGTCGGCCAGGCGCGCGGCCGAGGGAAAGACCCATCGGGGGCCCGTGCCGGAGCCGTGATCGGCGCCGGGGTCGGGGTGAGGATCGGCATGAGGATCGGCATGAGGATCGGCGTCGGGGCCGTCGTCGTCGGCAGGACCGGCAAGCGGCGTGCCGAAGCGCCGCGCCAGCCGGCCGGCCAGGGTGTGGGCCGCAGCCACGCTCACCTGCTGGCCGAGCACCGCGCGCACCGCCAGCTCGAACCCGTCGAAGGCGCCCGGCACGCGAATGCCCGGTGCCTGCGCGGCCAGTGCGCCGAGGCTGGCGGCCACCGCCGCCGGCTGGCAGTCGAGGTCGAAGAGCCGCCGCAGCCCCGCCTGCAGCGGCACGGCCACGGGGGCCAGCGCGGCGTCCAGGCGCACCCGCAGCACACCGCGGGCGGTATCGGCCTGCACGCACACCCGACCGGCATGCTCGCGCCCGCCGGCATCGAGCCGCACCGCCCGGCAGTAGCCCTGCGGCCCGAGGGTCTCCACGCCCGGGATCAGCCGCCGCGCGAGGAATCCGGTGACGAAGTCCCAGTCGTAGGGCGGCTGCCAGGCCAGTTCGACCTGGCGCGGCGCGCCGCCCCCTGACTCAGGCGGCGGGTTGCCAGGGATGATGGGCGATCCAGTGGTCGGCGATGTCGATTCGCCGGGTGACCCAGACCCGGTCATGGCGCTCGATATGGTCGAGGAAGCGCTGCAGCGCGAGGAAGCGGCCGGGCCGCCCGAGCAACCGGCAGTGCATGCCGATGGACATCATCTTCGGCGAGTCGGCACCCTCGGCGTAGAGCACATCGAAGCTGTCGCGCAGGTACTCGAAGAAATGCTGCGCGGTGTTGAAGCCCTGCGGCGAGGCGAAGCGCATGTCATTGGCATCGAGCGTGTAGGGCACCACCAGGTGCGGCACCCGCCGACCGTCACCCGTGGCGACCTCGGTCCAGAAGGGCAGATCGTCGCCGTAGTAGTCGGCGTCGTAGCGAAAACCGCCGTGCTCGACCACCAGGCGCCGGGTGTTCGGGCTGTCGCGTCCGGTGTACCAGCCCAGCGGCGCGTTACCGGTGAGCTGGCGGATGATCTCCATGCCGATGCGCATGTGCTCGCGCTCGGTGGCCTCGTCGATGCCCTGGTAGTGGATCCAGCGCCAGCCGTGGCAGGCGATCTCGTGGCCGAGCTCGACGAAGGCGCGGGTGACATCCGGGTGGCGCTGCAGCGCCATCGAGACCCCGAACACGGTGAGCGGCAGGCCACGGCGCTCGAACTCGCGCAGGATGCGCCACACGCCGGCGCGCGAGCCGTACTCGTAGATCGACTCCATGCTCAGGTGACGATCGGGATAGGCGGCCGCGCCGATGATCTCCGAGAGGAACTGCTCGGAACCGGGGTCGCCGTGCAGCACGCAGTTCTCGCCGCCCTCCTCGTAGTTGAGTACGAACTGCACCGCCACCCGGGCACGGCCGGGCCAGTTGGCGTGGGGCGGGTTGCGGCCGTAGCCGACGAGATCACGGGGATAGGTGGGGTTCATGAGAGCTCCACGAGGAGGTCGCGCGCGGCGATGGTCTCACCCACGCGCACATGCACGGCCCGGATCGTACCGTCACGCTCGGCACGGATCTGGGTTTCCATCTTCATCGCCTCGAGCGAGACCAGCGGATCGCCGGCGCGCACCGCCTGGCCGGCCTTGACCGAGACGGTGACCACCATGCCCGGCATCGGCGCCGGCACATGACCGGCATTGCCCGGCTCGGCCTGGGCGCGCTGCTCGCGGCGCGGCGCACCGGCCTTGTCGACCCGCATGGTGCGCGGCTGGCCGTTGAGCTCGAAGAAGACCTTGACCACGCCCTCCTCCTCGGCGGGCGCCGTGCCCTGCATGCGGATCACGAGGGTCTTGCCGGGGTCGAGGCCCACCGCGATCTCCTCGCGCTCGGCCATGCCGTGGAAGAAGGCCGGCGTGGGCAGCACGCTGACATCACCGAAGCGGCGTTGATGGTCGGAGTATTCCTTGTAGACCTTGGGGTACATCAGCCACGAGGCCAGCGCCTGATCGTCGATCTGGTGACCGCAGGCCCGCTCGGCCTCGCGCCGCGCCGCCTCGAGATCGACATCGGGCAGGGTGTCGCCGGGGCGGTAGGGCTGCGGCGGCTCGGCCTTGAGCACCTTGCGCGAGAGCGCCGGCGGAAAGCCATCGGGCGGGAAACCGAGCTCGCCACGGAACAGCGACACCACCGACTCGGGGAAGGCCACCTCGCGCGCCGGATCGGCGACATCGGCGGCGGTGAGGTCGTTGGCGACCATGGAGAGCGCCATGTCGCCCACCACCTTCGAGGTGGGCGTGACCTTGACGACATCGCCGAACAGGCGGTTGACCTCGGCATAGGCGCGCGAGACCTCGGGCCAGCGGTGTTCCAGACCCATGGCGCGGGCCTGTTCGCGCAGGTTGGTGTACTGGCCGCCGGGCATCTCGTGGTTGTAGACATCGGCAGTGCCGCTGCGGATGTCCGACTCGAAAGCCGCATACTGCCGGCGCACACCCTCCCAGTAATGCGAGATCTCGAGCATGGCGTCGAGATCGATGCCGGCAGGCTGGCCGGCGCCGCCACCGCGACCGGCCTTGAAGCGCGGGTCGCGGTCGGAGCCGGCGAGCGCGGCGACGATCGCCGAGAGATTGGGCTGCGACGTGAGCCCGCTCATCGCATCCATGGCGCCATCGACCGCATCGGCGCCCGCCTCGATCGCCGCCAGCACCGAGGCCGCCGCCGCGCCACTGGTGTCGTGGGTGTGGAAGTGGATCGGCAGGCCGGTCTCCTCCTTGAGCGCCTTGACCAGCAGCGACACCGCGCGCGGGCGCGCCAGGCCGGCCATGTCCTTGATGCCCAGCACATGCACGCCGGCGTCGCGCAGCTGGCGCGCGATGTGGGTGTAGTAGCGCAGGTCGTACTTGCGGCCGTGGTCGAAGACATCGGCGGTGTAGCAGATGGCGCCCTCGCACAGCGCGCCGGTCTCGAGCACCGCGTCGATGGACACCCGCATGTTGCGCACCCAGTTCAGCGAGTCGAACACCCGGAAGATGTCGATGCCGGCGGCCGCGGCCTGCTGCACGAAGAAGCGCACCACATTGTCGGCATAGCTGGTGTAGCCCACCGCATTGGCGCCGCGCAACAGCATCTGCAGCGCGATGTTGGGCACCGCCTCGCGCAGCTGCGCCAGACGCTGCCAGGGGTCTTCCTTCAGGAAGCGCATGGCCACGTCGAAGGTGGCCCCGCCCCAGCATTCCAGCGAGAAAAGCCCCGGCAGCAGGCGCGCATAGTGCGGCGCCACGCGCAGCATGTCGATGGTGCGCATGCGGGTGGCCAGCAGCGACTGGTGCGCATCGCGCATGGTGGTGTCGGTGAGCAGCGGCCGCTGCTCGGCGAGCATCCACGCGGCGAACTTCTTCGGGCCGAGCTGACGCAGCAGCGTGCGGGTGCCGGGCGGCGGCGGCGCGAGCAGGTCGGCCCTGGGCAGCGGCAGGTGCAGGTGGCGCAGGTCGGCCTGCGGCCGCCCCTTCATGTCGGGATGGCCGTTCACCGTGACCTCGCCGAGATAGCGCAGCACCCGGGTGGCGCGGTCACGGCGGCGCGAGAACTTCAGCAGCTCGGGGGTCTGGTCGATGAAGCGGGTGGTGACCGTGCCGGCGACGAACTGCGGGTGGTTGATGACGTTCTCGACGAACTGCAGGTTGGTGGCCAGGCCGCGGATGCGGAATTCGCGCAGGCCGCGGTCCATCCGCCGGATCGCCTCCTCGGGCGTGGGCGCCCAGGCCGTGACCTTGACCAGCAGCGAGTCGTAGTAGGGCGTGATCACCGCGCCGGTGTAGGCGGTGCCGCCGTCCAGGCGCAGGCCGAAGCCGGCGGCGCTGCGGTAGGCGGTGATACGGCCGTAGTCGGGGGTGAAGCCGTTCTCGGGATCTTCGGTGGTGATGCGGCACTGCAGGGCGTGCCCGTTGAGGCGGATGTCGGCCTGCGCCGGCACCGGCGAGCCCGGCTCGCCGATGCGCGCGCCCTCGGTCACGCGGATCTGCGCCTTGACGATGTCGATGCCGGTGACCTGTTCGGTCACGGTGTGCTCGACCTGGATGCGCGGATTGACCTCGATGAAATAGAACTTGCCGGTATCGGCGTCCATCAGGAACTCGACGGTGCCGGCATGCGTGTAACCCACCGCACGGCCCAGCGCGAGCGCCGCCTCGCACAGCGCCTCGCGGCCGGCGGCTTCCAGGTAGGGCGCGGGCGCGCGCTCGACCACCTTCTGGTTGCGCCGCTGCACCGAGCAGTCGCGCTCGAACAGGTGCACCAGGTTGCCGTGCGTGTCGCCCAGGATCTGCACCTCGACATGGCGGGCGCGGCGCACCAGCTTCTCGAGGTAGACCTCGTCGTTGCCGAATGCCGCAGCGGCCTCGCGCCGGGCCACCGGCAGCTGCGCGGCGAGGTCGGCCTCGTTCTCGATCACCCGCATGCCGCGCCCGCCTCCGCCCCAGCTCGCCTTGAGCATCAGCGGATAACCCACCGCCTCGGCCGCGCCCGCGGCCACGGCGAAGTCCGCCTGCTCGGCGGTCTGGCGCTGGGTATCGCTGGCATCGGGCGCCACGGGCGTGCGCGGCAGCACCCCGGTGGCCGGCATCACCGGCACGCCCGCGGCCACCGCCGCGTGACGGGCCGCGACCTTGTTGCCCAGGGTGGTCATCACCTCGGGGCTGGGCCCGATGAAGCGGATGCCGGCGGCCGCGCAGGCGCGCGCGAACGCCGGGTTCTCGGACAGAAAGCCGTAACCGGGATGGATGGCGTCGACCCGCGCGAGCCGGGCAATGCGGATGATGTCGTCGATGTCGAGATAGGCCTGCAGCGGCTTGCGTCCCTCGCCCACCAGATAGCTCTCGTCGGCCTTGAAGCGGTGCAGGGCGAAGCGGTCCTCGTTGGCATAGATGGCCACCGTGCGGATGCCGAGTTCGGCGGCGGCGCGCATCACGCGAATGGCGATTTCCGACCGGTTGGCGACGAGCAGGGACTGGATACGGCGCATGAGAGAGGGCACTCCGGGGAAGGCGGCGCGCCCGCGAAAGGGGCCAAAGGCGCGGGCTGCGAGGCGGTGGGCTGATTTGCTGCGATGCAGCGTATCGGAAGCCATGCGGGCCGACAATCAGGGATGTCGCGTAGACTCCAACGCCTGAAACCCGCACCGTCCGCCGCTTGACTCCGCACGCCTCGACCGCCCGCCGGCATTCGCGCCGGACCCCGCGCCCGGCCCTCACCTGCGCGTCGGTGCTGATCGCCGTGCTGCTGGCGGGCGGTTGCGGCGGCGGCTCCGGTGGCAGCAGCGCCAACGGTGGCGGCGGCACCGCCACCGTCGATGGCCTGCCGGTGCAGGACGGCTGCACCTTCCGCTACACCCTCACCAGCAGCCCGCAACTCACCGGTACCGACCCCCTGCTCGCCAGCCAGTGGCATCTCGCCAACACCGGCCAGAGCGGCGGCCTGGCGGGCGAGGATGTGCGGGCGAAGGCCGCCTGGACGATCACCCGCGGCGAAGGCGCACGGGTGGCGGTGGTCGATGACGCGATCGACATCCTGCACCCCGAGCTCTCGCCCAATGCCGTGGCCGGGGCGAGCTACAACTACCGCACCGGTTCGGTGGGTAACCGCTATCCGCTGCCCTGCCTGGCCGACGAGGTGCACGGCACGGCGGTGGCCGGCATCGTCGCCGCCCGCGATGGCAATGCGGTGGCCGGCGCCGGTGTGGCGCCGCGGGTCGGCCTGGTCGGCCTGAACCCCCTGGCCACCAGTTATGCCAGCGACATCGCCGATGCGCTGGGCCGCGGCCTGGCCGACACCGGGGTCTACAACAGCAGCTGGGGCTCGCCCGACAACGGACGTCCCAACCGGGTGGATGCCAGCTTCGCTGCGGCGATCGACCACGGCATCGCCAACGGCCGGGGCGGCCGCGGCGCGGTCTATGTGTTCGCCGCCGGCAATGGCGGCTGCATCAGCACGAATGCCGCCGGCCAGTGCGTGGGCGAGAGCTCCGGCCTGGACGGCTACACCAACCACCTCGGCGTGCTGGTGGCCTGCTCGGTGGACCACCGCGGCCGGCGCCCGTCCTACGGCGAGACCGGCGCCAACATCCTGGTGTGCGGCAGCACCTCCGATGACGCCGGCCGGGCCGCGATCACCACGCTCGCCCCGCAGGGCGGCACCCGCAGCAACTTCGGCGGCACCTCGGCCGCCGCGCCGATGGTGTCGGGCGCGGCGGCGCTCGTGCTCGCGACCAACCCTGCGCTGAGCTGGCGCGATGTGCGCCTGCTGCTGGCGCGCACCGCGCGGCGCAATGACGCCAGCTCCCCCGACTGGGTCACCAGCGGGCCCGGACTGCCCCACCACCCGGAGTACGGCTTCGGCACGGTCGATGCCCAGGCCGCGGCGAACGCAGCCCGCGGCTGGAGCAGCGTGGGCGGGTCGGCCTCGCTGATCGCCTGCGGGCCCTATGCCCGCAGCCCCGGCCTGGCCGTGCCCGATGGCCCCGCGGGTGCAACCATCGAGGACAGCGTGGTGATCGACGCCGCCAGCTGCGGCATCACCCGCATCGAGCATGTCGAGGTGGTCTTCAGCGCCGTCCATCCCTACATCGGCGACCTGCGCATCCGGCTGGTCAGCCCCAATGGCCTGGTCAGCCGGCTCGCTGACGCCCGCCCCTGCCTGGGCACCTGCGGCAGCTACAGCGACTGGCGCTTCAGCTCGGTGCGGCACCTGGATGAACCGGCGGCGGGCGCCTGGCGACTGCAGGTGACCGACCTGCAGGCCAACGACACCGGCACGGTCCAGTCCTGGGCGCTGCGGCTGTGGGGACGCTGAGCATGGGGAGCAAGCACCGCAGCCTCGCGGCCATGGCCGCCGCCCTCGCGCTGCTGGCCCTCGCCGGCCCGGCGCAGGCCCAGCAGCGCTACTGGTACGACGGCGGTGAGCGCCGCCTGCTGTGGGCCGAGAGCGGCCTGCTGGCGGACTTCAGCGCCGCTCCGGGCACCAAGCAGTCGGTGATCCAGCCCGCCCTCGGCGACAAGACGGCCGCGCCGACGGGTTCGGCGGCACTGACCGTGTACCGCGACCAGCCCGAGGCGGGCGGACGACCGCGCGCCCTGCCCGGCGGGGTGCTGGTGGGCTTCAGGCCTCGCACCACGGCCGCCGAGCGCGAGGCGCTGCTGTCGCGCCACGGGCTGCGCCTGATCCGGCCGCTCGGCGACCGCGCCGACTGGGTGCTGGTGGCGTCGCCCCCGGGCGATGCCTCGCTCGAGCTGGCCAACCGCCTGCACGAAAGCGGCGACTTCGCCAGCGCCTCGCCCAACTGGTGGCAGCCGCGTCAGCTCAAGTGAGCGCGGCCAGGCGGCAAGGTCTCAGCGCGGGCTCTCGTAGAACACATAGTTGGTACCGAAGTCGCTGATCTCGAAGTACACCCGCTTCTCGCCGGGGTCAGCCACACCGTTGAGGTTCTCGTCGAGGACGCCGTAGCCGTAGCGGTAGGGCCGCGGCTGCCTGTCCTCGGTGCCGAGCGCGGTGGACATCTTGTCGATGGCCACGAAACGGCGCACCAGCTTCTCGCCGGCATAGACCTCGAGCACCCCGTTGGTGCCGGTCCAGTTCTGGATGCTGCGCTGGATCCGGTTCTGGGTTTCCTGGGTGCAGCCCGCAGCCAGCATCGCCAGCAGCAGCGCCGCGAGGGCCGCGCGCCCGCGCCAGCCGATAGAATGGGATTCGACCATTGACGCCTTCCATGAACGACTCGACACCTGCCACCGTCAAGCGGCTGGACTATACCCCGCCCTCCCACGAGGTGGCCGACCTCGAACTCATCCTCGAGCTCAGCCGCACCGACACCCGGGTGACTGCCACCGCACGCTATCGCCGGCCGGCCGGCACCGGCGCGGCGCCGCTGCATCTGCACGGCGAGGCGCTCGAGCTGCTCGCCCTGGCCATCGACGGCCGCGCACTCGCACCGAAGGAATACCGGGTGGACGCGCACGGGCTCACGCTGCCCGACCCGCCGGCCGAATTCACCCTGAGCCTCACCAACCGCATCGATCCGCAGGCCAATACCGCGCTCTCCGGCCTGTATGTGTCCAACGGCAACTTCTACACGCAGTGCGAGGCCGAGGGCTTCCGTCGCATCACCTTCTTCCCCGACCGGCCCGATGTGATGACGCGTTATCGCGTCACCCTGATCGGCGACCGCGAGCGCGAGCCGGTGCTGCTGGCCAACGGCAACCTTGTCGAGCAGGGCCCCTGGCCGGCCGATGCCGACGGCCGGGCCCGGCACTTCGCGCGCTGGGAAGACCCCTTCCCCAAGCCGAGCTATCTGTTCGCGGTGGTCGCCGGCCGGCTGGAGGCCACCGAGCAGCGACTGCGCACCGGGTCGGGGCGCGAGGTGATGCTGCAGGTCTGGGTCGAGCCCGGCAATCTCGACAAGACCGACCACGCCATGCGCTCGCTGGTGCGCTCCATCCGCTGGGACGAGGAGCGCTTCGGCCTGGAGCTCGACCTCGACCGATTCATGATCGTGGCGGTGGGCGACTTCAACATGGGGGCCATGGAGAACAAGGGCCTGAACATCTTCAACACCCGCTATGTGTTCGCGCATCCCCGCATCGCCACCGATGGCGACTTCGCGGCGGTGGAGGCCGTGGTCGGCCACGAGTACTTCCACAACTGGACCGGCAACCGGGTCACCTGCCGCGACTGGTTCCAGCTCACCCTGAAGGAGGGCCTGACGGTCTTCCGCGATCAGGAGTTCTCGGCCGACATGCTCGCCGCCGAGGCCGACAGCCCGGCCGCCGCAGCCAGCGCGCGCGCGGTCAAGCGCATCGAGGATGTGCGCGCGCTGCGGGCATCGCAGTTCCCCGAGGACGCCGGCCCGATGGCCCACCCCATCCGGCCCGACGAATACCAGGAGATCAACAACTTCTACACCATGACGGTCTACGAGAAAGGGGCCGAGGTGGTGCGGATGCTGCAGACCCTGGTAGGCCGCGACGGCTTCCGACGCGGCATGGACCTGTACTTTCAGCGCCACGATGGCCAGGCGGTCACCTGCGATGATTTCGTCGCCGCCATCGCCGATGCCAACCAGCGCGACTTCAGCCGGTTCAGCCGGTGGTACTCGCAATCGGGCACACCACGGCTGCGGGTGCGGGCCGCGCATGACCCGGCAACGCGGCGCTATCGCCTCGAGGTCTCGCAGCGCGTGGGCGAGGCCCCGAGCGAGCTGCACCTGCCGCTCGCGCTTGCGCTGCTCGGATCCGACGGTGCCGAGATGCCGCTGCGCCTGGCCGGCGAGACGGCGCCGGGCACCGGCTCGCGGGTGCTCGAGATCACCCGGCCGGTGGAGCACTTCGAGTTCCTCGACATCGCGCAGCCGCCCACCCCGTCGCTGCTGCGCAACTTCAGCGCACCGGTGATCGTCGAGCATGACTGGACCGAAGCCCAGCTGGGGTTCCTGGCCGCGCATGACACCGATCCCTTCAACCGCTGGGAGGCCGGGCAGCAGCTCGCGCTGTCATCACTGATCGCCGCGGTGGCCGGGCGTGCGCCGGCCACCGACGGCCCGCTCACCGCGGTCTGGCAGGCAGCGCTCGACGACGCTGCCCTCAGCCCGGGTTTTCGCGAGCTCATGCTCTCGCTGCCCGGCGAGGGCATGGTGGCCGAGCAGCTCGCGGTGGTCGACCCGCAGGCCCTGCGCGTGGCGCGCATGGCCGTGGGTGCCCTGCTGGGCCGCGCCCTTGCAGCCCGCTGGCGCGACCTTTACGAGCGGCTCGCGCCCGAGGGCGCCTACCATCCCGGCGCCGCGCCCGCCGG
>CAIZPE010000076.1 GCA_903934795.1 uncultured bacterium
GCCGAGTAGGTGTAGCCGTGGAAGAACTCGATCGCGGTGGCCGGGCCCTGCATGAAGGCGTCGTAGATGCCTTCGCGGGCGAAGACCGCGCCCATGGGCACGGTGGCGCTGTTGATGCCCTTGGCCACGGTGAAGAGATCGGGGACCACGCCGAGCTTCTGGAAGCCGAAGGGCTTGCCGATGCGGCCGAAGGCGGTGATCACCTCGTCGAAGATCAGCAGGATGCCGTGACGGGCGGTGATCTCGCGCAGCCGCTCCAGGTAACCCACCGGCGGCACCAGCACCCCGGTGGAGCCGGCCACCGGCTCGACGATGACCGCGGCCACGGTGGAGGGGTCGTGCAGGGCAAGGATGCGCTCGAGCTCGTCGGCAAGGTGCGCGCCCCACTGCGGCTGGCCGCGGCTGAAGGCGTTGTGCGCCAGGCTGTGGGTGTGCGGCAGGTGGTCGACCGCCGGCAGCAGCGCGCCTGAGAACACCTTGCGGTTGCCGGCGATGCCGCCCACCGACATGCCGCCGAAGCCCACGCCGTGATAGCCGCGCTCGCGGCCGATGATGCGGGTGCGCTGGCCTTCACCGCGAACCCGGTGGTAGCCGATCGCGATCTTGAGCGCGGTGTCGACCGCCTCGGAACCCGAGTTGGTGTAGAAGACCTGGCTGAAGGGCTTGCCGGCCAGCGCCACCAGCCGGCTGGAGAGCTCGAAGGCCGCCGGGTGGCCCATCTGGAAGGCCGGGGCGAAGTCGAGCGAGGCAGCGGCGCGCGAGATGGCGTCGACGATCGGCTGGCGGCAGTGGCCGGCGTTCACGCACCACAGGCCGGCGGTGCCGTCGAGAATGGCACGGCCCTCGGGGGTGTAGTAGTGCATGCCCTCGGCGCGGGCCAGCAGCCGGGGCTGGGCCTTGAACTGCCGGTTGGCGGTGAAGGGCATCCAGAACGCCGACATGGCCGGATCGGCTTCGGTCTGGGGGGCAAGGGCGCTGAGCCGGGTGAGGTCGTTCATGGCGGGTTCTCCGTCTGCAATCGGGTGATTGTGGGCTTTAGCAGCGCCAGCAGCAACAGGCCGGGAAGCGCCGCAGCCGTGGAAAACAGGAAGAAGGCCGGCCAGCCGATGGCCTCGACCATGACCCCGGCGGTGGGCCCCACATAGACGCGGCCGATCGCGGCCAGCGCCGAGAGCAGCGCGAACTGGGCGGCCGAGAAGCGCCGGTCGGTGAGCGCCATGAGCAGGGCCACGAAGGCGGCGGTACCCATGCCACCGCAGAGATTCTCGAAGCCCACCGCCGCGGCCATCAGCGCCGGGTGCGGCGGCAGCACCGCCAGCCCCCAGTAGCCGAGGTTCGACACCGCCTGCAGCAGCCCGAAACCCATCAGGGCGCGGTACAGGCTGGCCCGGGCCAGCCATGCGCCGCCGGCCAGTGCGCCGAGCAGCGTGGCGATCAGGCCGAAGACCTTGTTGACCGCGCCGACCTCGGTCTGGGTGAAGCCCGCGCCACGGATCAGGAAGGCGGTGGACAGGCTGCCGGCGAAGGCGTCGCCGAGCTTGTAGAGCACGATGAGCAGCAGCAACGCGATCGCCCGGTCTCGGCTGAAGAAGTGGTCCCAGGGCTCGGTGAAGGAGGCAAAGCCCGCCAGCCGGGCGACCCGGATCGCGGCGGCGAAGGAAGCCAGCAGCGAGACGCTCAGCACCAGCAGGCGGCCGAAGCGGTCGGCCTCCAGCGCGCCCCAGGGCAGCGCGCGCAGCCCGAACCAGACCGCCAGCCCGGCGGCCAGCATGGCGGCAAACCCGAGCAGTTCGCGCAGCGCCGGTGCCCGCGGCCCCTCGGCCGAGGGCACCGGCGGCGCAAACAGCGAAACCAGCGCGAAAGCCGCGATCAGCCCGCCCATCAGACGGTAGGTGGCCGGCCAGCCCAGCCACTGGTCGGCAAGGATCAGGGCCAGCCCCCCCGAGACGAGCATGGCCAGCCGATAGCCGAGCACCGACACCGCCGCGCCCGCGCCGCGCTCGCGCTCGCCGAGCAGGTCGGAGCGGTAGGCGTCGAAGACCACATCCTGCGAGGCCGACAGGAAGGCGATGGCCAGCGCAGTCACACCCATCAGCTCGATGTCGGCAGCCGGATCGAGCTGGGCCATCAGCAGACAGGCCGCGCCCAGCGCGAGCTGGCTGATCGCCAGCCAGCCCCGGCGCCGGCCGGCCAGCGGCGGCTCGAAGCGGTCGAGCAGCGGCGCCCAGATGAACTTGAAGGTGTAAGGCAGGCCGGCCAGGGCGAACAGACCGATGGTGCGGATGTCCACCCCCGAGACCGTGAGCCAGGCCTGCAGGCTGCCCGCCGAGAGCGCCAGCGGCAGCCCGCTGGCAAAGCCGAGCAGCAGCATCACGCCGACCCGGCGACTGGCAAAGGCCTGAAGGAGGGCCGGTGGCGGAGGAGCAGAGGCCATGGCAGCGGCCGAGTGTAGCAGCGGCCTCGCAGGCGGCGGATGAGCCCGCACCGGCGGCCAGCGAGGCCCAAGCCCGGCCCAAGCCCAGCCCAGCCCAGCACTGCCTCGCCGCGCCGCGCAGAGACCTTGACGCATCCGATACCATCGACACCCTGAACAAGCCTGCTCCCACCCCCTCCCTGCCCTCGCCTGGCAGCCGCCCGGGCGGCCGTCCGCGCCGGGTACGCAAGGGCCTGCGCCGGATGGCGGCCGCGGGCCTGTTCGCGGCCGCCGTGTGCCTGCCCGCCGGCGCCCAGCCGCAGGCGCCGCAGGACGGGGTTCGGGTGGGCAACCCCAGCAGCCTTGCCAAGCTGGTGCCGGCCGAGCAGCTCGAACGGGTGGCTGGCGAGCAGTACAGCCAGATGATGCGCGCCGCCGCCGCCAAGGGTGCGCTGCTGCCCCCGGAGCATCCGCAGGTGCAGCGGGCGCGGCGCATCGCGCGGGCGATCATCGAGCAGGCCGGGCGCTTCAATGCGCGGGCCGGCCAGTGGCGCTGGGAGGTCAATGTGCTGGCCGACGGCCAGATCAACGCCTTCTGCATGCCTGGCGGCAAGATCGGCGTCTACACCGGCATCCTCGACAAGCTCAAGCTCACCGACGATGAACTCGCCATGGTCATGGGCCACGAGGTCGCGCACGCGCTGCGCGAGCATGCCCGCGAGCGGGCCGCCAAGGGCAGCCTCACCGAGATGGGCGCGGGTCTGGTCACCAGCCTGCTGGGCATGGGGGACCTCGGCCGCATGGCGGTGGGCGCCGGCGCGCAGCTCCTCACCCTGAGCTTCTCGCGCGACAACGAGACCGACGCCGACCTGGTGGGGCTCGACCTCGCCGCCCGCGCGGGCTTCGATCCGCGCGCTGCGGTGCGGGTCTGGGAGAAGATGAGCGCCGCGGCCAAGGGCGCCCCGCCGCAGTGGCTGTCCACCCACCCGGCGAGCACCTCCCGCATCAACGAGATACGGCGCCACCTCGGCGAGACCCTGCCGCTGTACGCGCGGGCTCGCGGCACCCCGGTGGCCAGCCTGCCGCCCTACACCTCCAACTGGGGCGACCCCATCCCCTGAAGGCCGCCAAGCAGGCCGGCGCGCAGCTGGGCCGCGAACTCGTCGGCCGGCCGAGCCCGGCCGAACAGGAAGCCCTGGCCGATGTCGCAGCCCTCGGCGCGCAGCCAGGCGAGCTGGCCCTCGGTCTCCACGCCCTCGGCCACCGTGGCCAGGCCCAGCGTGCGCGCCATGGCGATGATCGCGCGCACAATCGCGGCGTCGTTGGGGTCGTCGACCACATCGCGCACGAAGGACTGGTCGATCTTCAGGGTGGCCACCGGCAGCCGCTTCAGTCGCGACAGTGACGAGTAGCCGGTGCCGAAATCGTCGATCGCCAGCGTCAGGCCGAGATCGCGCAGGGCATTCATGCGCAGCACCGTCTCGTCGCGGGTGGAGTCGCGCATGATCAGGGTCTCGGTGATCTCGATCTGCAGCCGCCCCGGCGCCACGCCGACCTCGCCCAGGGTGTCGCGGATGTGCTGAAGGAAGTCGCCACGCCAGACCTGCGGACCGGCGACATTGACCGCCACATGGGCCACCGGCAGGCCTTCGAGATCCCAGCGCTTCATCTGGGCGGCAGTCTCCTGGAAGACCCAGCGGCCGAGTTCGGCGATCAGGCCGGCGCTCTCGGCCACCGGCACGAAGCGCGCCGGCGCGATCGACCCCTCCTCGGGATGCTCCCAGCGCACCAGAGCCTCGGCGCCCACCAGAAGCCCGGTGGCCAGCTCGATCTTGGGCTGGTAGTGCACACGGAATTCGCCGCGGGCAAGACCGGCGCGGATGCGCGCCTCGAGGGATACCCGGTCGGTGATCTCGGCAGCCATGCGCGAACTGAACAGCTGGTAGCGGCCCCGTCCCTGCGCCTTGCGGGCCTTGGCCTGGTGCATGGCGATACTGGCGTTCTTGACCAGATCCTCGACATTGGCGGCGTGCTGGGGCAGGAAGGCGATGCCGGCGCTGGCACCGATCACGAACTCGTAGTCATCCACCCGCAGCGGGGCCTGCAGCGCGTCGAGAAGCCGCTCGGCCAGCGCCACCGCCTCGGTGGGTGCGCCCACCCGCGGAATCATCACCAGGAACTCGTCGCTCTCGGGCCGACCGAGCAGCGCGGTGGCCGGCAGGGCGGCGCGCAGGCGCTCGACCACGGCGACCAGGAAGCGGTCGCCCCAGCCCTGGCCGAGCGCATCGTTCACGTTCTTGAAGCGATCGAGGTCGAGGTAGAGCAGGCCGAGCCGCCCGCCGCTGGTGCTCACGGCCACCGCCTGCTCATGAAGCCTCTCGAGCATGGCGGCGCGATTGAGCAGCCCGGTGAGCGGATCGTGGCGGGCCAGGTAGTCCAGACGCGACTGGTAGCGGCGCAAGGCGCTGACATCGGAGATCATGACCACGAAGTGGCTGGGCATCCCGGTAGGACCGGGCAGCACGCCGACATTCACCCAGTGGTGCTGGATCGCGCCGTCGGGGCCATGCGTGGTGCGTTCGCCCTGCCAGGTGCCGGCCGTGCGCAGCACCGGCAGCACCTGGCGCCGGAAGGCCTCGTCGAAGAAATCCCAGCCGCGCTGGCGCAGGCCGTCGAGGTCGAGCCCGGTGAGACGGGTGAAGGCGGCGTTGACCTGCAGCGGCAGCAGGCCCGCGTCGACCAGCAGCATGCCCTCCACCGAAGACTCGATCACCTTGGACCACAGCCGCATCTTCTCGAGGATGGCCTCGCGCTCGGTGACATCCTGGATGCTGCCCACCAGCGTCTCGGGCTGGCCCTCGGCGTCGCGCCGCAGGGCGCCCTGCACATGCAGCACCAGCTGACGGCCATCGGGGGCCAGCCAGCGGTGGGCGAAATCGATGCGATCGGTGCTCACGCCCACCGACTGCAGCTGGCGCCGCACCAGCTCGCGGTCATCGGGGTGGATGCGCGAGAGGTAGAACGAGCGCGGCACCGGCCCGGGCAGGTGCAGCACACGGCGGTGCACATCGGAGGTCTGGATGATGCGGGTCGCGTAGGCGTATTCCCAGTGCCCGAGCTGGGCGAGATCGAGCGCTTCGTTGAGCTTGGCGCGATTGCTCTCGAGCTCGGTCACGACCTCGGCCGACTTCATCACGAACCGCACCCGGTGGCGCAGCAGCGCGTCGTTCACCGGCTTGGTGAGGTAGTCGCTCGCGCCCGCCTCGAAGGCCTGCTCCACCGAGTCATGGTCCTCCAGGCCGGTCTGGATCAGGATGGGGGTGCTGCGGTAGGCCGGCAGGCGGCGCAGCTGCCGGCAGACCTCGAAACCGGACGGGCCGGGCATCTGCACATCGAGCACGACGCAGTCGAAGCGGGTGGCAGCGGCCAGCGCGAGCGCCTCGTCCCCGTCGGCGGCGGTGGTGACATCAAAGCCCAGGTCGGTGAAGCTGGCGCCCACCAGGGTGCGGGCCAGCGGATCGTCATCGACGATCAGGGCACGGCGCAGAGGCAGCGGCGCCGGCGGGGCCAGGTCGTCGGCAGGATCGGTCATCGTCGCGGCAGCGCGTAGTCGATGATCAGCGGCGCGTGATCCGAGAAGCGCTCGGCGGTGTAGATGTCGGTGGCCCGGGCGGCATCGGCGATGCCGGGCGTGGCGATCTGGTAGTCGAGGCGCCAGCCGACATTCTTCGCCCAGGCCTGGCCGCGGTTGCTCCACCAGGTGTAGCGCTCGGGGCGAGGGTCGAGCCGACGGAAGACATCGACGAAGCCGAACTCGCCAAAGACCTGCGACAGCCAGGCCCGCTCCTCGGGCAGGAAGCCGGAGTTCTTCTGGTTGCTGCGCCAGTTCTTCAGGTCGATCTCCTGGTGGGCGATGTTCCAGTCGCCGCAGACCACCACCTCGCGGCCGCCGCGGCCGAGATCGCGCAGATGCCCGGCGAACGAGGCCATGAAGCGGAACTTGGCCTGCTGCCGCTCGGGCGAGCTCGACCCCGAGGGCAGGTACATGGAGATCACGGTGTAATCGCCGAAGTCGGCCTCGAGGTAACGGCCCTCGGCGTCGAACTCGGGGTCGCCGAAACCGGCGCGCACCGCCTTCGGCTTGCGCCGGGCGTAGACGCCCACGCCGCTGTACCCCGGCTTGTGCGCGAAGTGGAAGTGACCGCCAAGGCCCGCCAGATTGCGCAAGGTATCGTCGAGGTCGTCAGCCTGGGCCTTGATCTCCTGCACGCACAGCACATCGGGCCGAACGGACTCCAGCCACGGCATCAGGCCCTTGCGGGCGGCCGATCGGATGCCGTTCAGGTTCAACGAGATGATCCGTATCATGGCGCGCTGGGCCGGCCCACGCCGGCGAGGATGATCAATGACCGAAGTCGATCCGCGCGAGTTTATCCGCTTCGCGCTCGATGCCGGGGTGTTGCGATTCGGTTCGTTCATCACGAAGGCCGGCCGCGACTCCCCGTATTTCTTCAATGCCGGGCTGTTCCATGACGGCGAGCGGCTGGGCCGTCTCGCCGGCTTCTATGCCGCGCGCCTGCTCTCGGCGCAGGCCCGTGGCGAGATCGGCTTCGACATGCTGTTCGGCCCGGCCTACAAGGGCATCACGCTGGCCAGCGCCACCGCGGTGGCCATGGCCGGGCGGGGCCGCAACATCGGCTTTGCCTACAACCGCAAGGAGGCCAAGGACCACGGCGAGGGCGGCAGTCTGGTCGGCGCCCCGCTGCGCGGCCGGGTGCTGATCGTCGACGATGTGATCTCGGCCGGCACCTCGGTGAAGGAATCGGTGAGCATCATCCGCCAGGCCGGCGCCGAGCCGGCCGGCGTGCTGATCGCCCTCGACCGCCAGGAGCGCGGCGGCGACGCGGCGCAGGTCACCGGCGAGTCGGCGGTGGAGCAGGTGCGCTCGATGTTCGGCATCCCGGTGCTCTCCATCGCTTCGCTCGACGACCTGATCGCCTACCTGGAGGCCTCGCCGCAGGGCGGCGAACTCGCCGCCCATCGCGATCGGGTGGTGCAGTACCGGCAGCGCTACGGCAGCGGCGCCTGAGCGGCGCGCGCGGCCGCGGGCCCGTCTCAGCCGGCGAGCCGCTTGCGCAGCAGGTCGTTCACGGCCTGCGGATTGGCCTTGCCCCGACTGGCCTTCATCACCTGGCCCACCAGGGCATTGAAGGCCTTGTCCTTGCCGGCGCGGAACTCCTCCACCGACTTCGGATGGGCGGCCAGCACGGCATCGACCATCGCCTCGAGCTCGGAGGTGTCGCTGATCTGGCGCAGGCCGCGGGCATCGATCTCGCGATCGACCGCATCATCGGGCGCGCCCGGCGTGAGCCAGAGCGCGGCGAACAGTTCGCGGGCGATCTTGCCCGACACGGTGTTGTCGAGGATGCGGGCGCACAGCCGCGCCAGCAGCGCCGGGCTCACCGGCGCGGCGTCGATCTCGATGCCGTCGCGGTTGAGCGCGGCGGCCATGTCGGTGAGCAGCCAGTTGGCCAGCAGCTTGGCCTGCGCCTGACGGGCAGCGGCGTCGGTCGGGGGCAGCAGCGCGGCCAGCGCCGCCAGCGCGCGCTCGAACCAGGCAGCCAGCTGCCGGGATGCGGCCAGCCCGCCGGCGTCATAGGCCGACAGCCCGAGCTCGGCCTGGAAGCGCGCGCGCAGCGCCTGCGGCAGCTCGGGCATCGCGGCCCGCACGGCGGCGACCCAGTCGGGCGCGATGACGAGCGGCGGCAGGTCGGGATCGGGGAAGTACCGGTAGTCCTGCGCGTCTTCCTTGCTGCGCATGCTGCGGGTCTCGTCCCGGTCAGGGTCGTAGAGCCGGGTCTCCTGGACCACCGTGCCGCCGTCCTCGATGAGTTCGATCTGGCGGCGCACCTCGAAGTCGATGGCGCGCTCCAGGAAGCGGAAGGAGTTCAGGTTCTTGATCTCGCAGCGGGTGCCGAAGGCCTGCTGGCCGAGCGGTCGGACCGAGACATTGGCGTCACAGCGGAACGACCCCTCCTGCATGTTGCCGTCGCAGATGCCCAGCCAGATCACCAGGGCATGCAGCGCCCGGGCATAGGCCACCGCCTCGCGCGAGGATCGCATGTCCGGCTCGCTCACGATCTCGAGCAGCGGCGTGCCGGCGCGGTTCAGGTCGATGCCCGACATGCCGTGGAAGTCCTCGTGCAGCGACTTGCCGGCGTCCTCCTCGAGATGGGCGCGGGTGAGGCGCACCGTGCGCGAACGGGGCTCGCCGCCCTCCTCCCAGGTGATGTCGAGGCTGCCACCGGCCACCACCGGGATCTCGTACTGGCTGATCTGGTAACCCTTGGGCAGGTCGGGATAGAAGTAGTTCTTGCGGGCGAACACCGAGCGCGGCGCCACCTGCGCGCCCACGGCCAGACCCAGCCGGATCGCGCATTCCACCGCCGCGCGGTTCATCACCGGCAGCACCCCGGGCAGGGCGAGATCCACCGGGCTCGCCTGGGTGTTGGGCGCAGCCCCGAAGGCGGTGGACGCGCCCGAGAAGATCTTGGAGCGCGTGGCGAGCTGCGCATGCGTCTCCAGCCCGATCACCACTTCCCATTGCATCGCTGAGTCTCTTTCTGGTTGGACCGACGCCGGCATCAGCGGTCGGTGCGGGCACAGGCCCCGGAGCGCGGATCGAACATCACCGGCCAGGCCTGATCGTAGATGCCGCCGGTGCAGCGCCGCTGGCAGCCGGCATGCGCCAGGGTGATGCGCCGAGGATCCTGCCAGACCATCAGCTTGCAGCCGCTGCCGTCCCGGGCGAGCAGCTCGATGTGGGGCCGGCTGCGCACCTGACGGAAATCGGCCTGCTCGAACCGGCAGCTGCCGCGGCGGCCGACCCAGAGCTGCCAGCTCATGGCACGGACCTCGTTGGCACGCACCAGCAGGGTGGCATCCTCGCGAAAGCCGTCCTCCTCGGCCTGCGCGCAGCGGCCGTCGAGGTCGATGGGGCGATCGGCGATCGGGCCCGGCCGGGCAGCCGCCGGCGGGGAGGCCGGCCGCAGGGGTGCGGTCTGTGCGCCCCCCGTCGATGCGGGCGGCTTGCCCGAAGGCACGATGGGCGCCGGCGGCTGCGGGGTGCTGCAGGCGGCCAGCAGCACGGCCAGGGCGAGCGCGCCGGCCCACGGCCGCAGCCGCCAGCCGCGGGCCGCAGCCCCGCGCCCGGACAGGTTCACGCCGCCCCCGCGGGACGGCGTGCGTGCCAGTCGGTGGCCTGCTGGAATCGATCGGCCACGGCGAGCAGGCGGGCCTCGTCGAACACCCGTCCGATGAGCTGCAGACCCACCGGACGGCCGCCCGCGCCGAAGCCGGCGGGCATGGACAGGCCGGGCAGGCCGGCGAGCGAGGCCGGCAGCGTGAAGATGTCGGCGAGGTAGTTGCGCACCGGATCGTCGCTGCGCTCGCCGAGGTTCCAGGCCACCGTGGGCGAGACCGGGCCGGCGATGAGATCGACCTCGCCGAAGGCCGCGGTGAAGTCGTCGGCGATCAGGCGCCGCAGCTTCTGCGCCTGCAGGTAGTAGGCGTCGTAGTAGCCGTGGGAGAGCACGTAGGTGCCCACCAGGATGCGGCGCTGCACCTCCGGGCCGAAGCCCTCGGCGCGGCTGCGGGCGTAGAGGCTGGCGAGGTCGGTGTGACCGGTGGTGCGATGGCCGTAGCGCACGCCGTCGAAGCGGCTGAGATTGCTGGAGGCCTCGGCCGGCGCGATCACGTAGTAGGCCGGGATGGCCAGCGCGGTACGCGGCAGCGACACCGGCACCGTGACCGCGCCGAGGTCCCGCAGCACCTGCAGCGCCGCCTGCACCGGCGCACGGACATCGTCGGCCAGGCCTTCGCCGAAGAACTCCTGCGGCAGCCCGATGCGCAGGCCCTGCAGGGAGCCGCCGAAGTCGCGGCCGAAGTCTTCGGCCGGGCGCTCGATGCTGGTGGCGTCGCGCGGGTCGAAGCCGGCCATGGCCGAAAGCAGCAGCGCGCAGTCGGCGGCCGAGCCGCCCATGGCGCCACCCTGGTCGAGGCTGGAGGCAAAGGCGATCATGCCGAAGCGGCTGACCCGGCCGTAGGTGGGCTTGATGCCGGTGATGCCGCACATGGAAGCCGGCTGGCGCACCGAGCCGCCGGTGTCGGTGCCGGTGGCCAGCGGCGCCAGGCGCGCAGCCACCGCCGCCGCCGACCCGCCCGAGGAGCCGCCGGGAATGGCCTGCGGATCCCAGGGATTGCGCACCGCACCGAAGTGCGAGTTCTCGTTGGACGAACCCATGGCGAATTCGTCGCAGTTGGTCTTGCCCAGACAGACCGCGCCGGCCTCGCGCAGCCGCGCCACCACCGTGGCATCGAAGGGGCTGACATAGTCGGCCAGCATCCGCGAGGCGGCGGTGGAGCGCCAGCCTTCGGTCACGAAGATGTCCTTGTGAGCAACCGGGATGCCCAGCAGCGGCCCGCGCTCGCCGGCGGCCAGGCGTGCATCGGCCTGCGCGGCCTGGGCGAGGGTGAGCTCGGGCCGGACATCGATGAAGGCATTCAGGGTGCTGGCCTGGATGCGGTCCAGGAAGGCGCGGGCGAGGTCGGTGGCGCTGAAACGGCGCTGGTCGAGGCCGGCGCGCAATTCGGCCACGGTGAGGTCGTGCAGGCGGCTCATGGCGTCACTCGATCACGCGGGGCACGAGGTAGAGGCCCTGCTCGACCGCCGGCGCACCCTGCTGGTAGCGCTCGCGCCCATCGGGCTCGGTGACCTCGTCGGGCCGCAGGCGCAGGGCCATGTCGGTGGGATGGGTCATGGGCTCGACGCCGCGGGTGTCCACCGCCTGCAGCTGCTCGATCAGGCCGAGCACGGCGTTGAGCTGGCCCAGCGTGCGCTGCGCCTGCTCGCCGGAGAGATCGAGACGGGCCAGCCGGGCCAGGCGGGCGACATCGGCATCGGTGAGCGGCATAGGGGTTTCCGGGCAGCGCCCCGAATGGGGCCGAGGGGCCGGGATTATACGGTATGATCTAGGGTTCTTCCGCGCCTGCGGCCAGGCCAAATTCACCCACGGAACCGGCATGTTCGGGCTCTTTCGCAACTACTTCTCCACCGATCTCGCCATCGACCTGGGCACGGCCAACACGCTCATCTATGTGCGCGGCAAGGGCATCGTGCTCGACGAGCCCTCGGTGGTGGCCATCCGCCAGGAAGGCGGGCCCAGCGGCAAGAAGACCATCGCGGCGGTGGGCACCGACGCCAAGCAGATGCTCGGCAAGGTGCCGGGCAACATCGATGCCATCCGCCCCATGAAGGACGGCGTGATCGCCGACTTCACGGTCACCGAGCAGATGCTCAAGCAGTTCATCAAGATGGTCCACGAGACCCGGCTGTTCTCGCCGAGCCCGCGCATCATCATCTGCGTGCCCTGCGGCTCCACCCAGGTCGAGCGTCGCGCCATCCGCGAATCGGCGCTCGGCGCCGGCGCCTCGCAGGTCTACCTCATCGAGGAACCCATGGCCGCGGCCATCGGCGCCGGCCTGCCGGTGTCCGAGCCCTCCGGCTCCATGGTGGTCGACATCGGCGGGGGCACCACCGAGGTCGGCGTCATCTCGCTCGGGGGCATGGTCTACAAGGGCTCGGTGCGGGTCGGCGGAGACAAGTTCGACGAAGCCATCGTCAACTACATCCGGCGCAACTACGGCATGCTGATCGGCGAGCAGACCGCCGAGGCGGTCAAGAAGAGCATCGGCTCGGCCTTCCCCGGCTCCGAGGTGCGCGAGATGGAGGTCAAGGGCCGCAACCTGTCCGAGGGCATCCCGCGCAGCTTCACGGTGTCCTCCAACGAGATCCTCGAGGCCCTCACCGATCCGCTCAACCAGATCGTGTCGGCGGTCAAGATCGGCCTGGAGCAGACACCGCCCGAGCTCGGCGCCGACATCACCGAGCGCGGCATCATGCTCACCGGCGGCGGCGCGCTGCTGCGCGACCTCGATCGCCTGCTCATGGAGGAAACCGGCCTGCCGGTGCTGGTCGCCGAAGACCCGCTCACCTGCGTGGTCCGCGGCTGCGGCATGGCGCTCGAGCGCATGGACAAGCTCGGCACCATCTTCACCAACGAATAAGCCCGCCGGCGCCTCCGCCGCGCCGGGGCCCGCCCCATGGAGCGCAGCCCGCCGCCCATCTTCAACCAGGGAGTCTCCGCCCACGCGCGGCTGCTCCTGTGCGCCGGCCTCGCGATCGCGCTGCTGGTGGTCGACTCGCGCCTGCAGACCCTGGGCGCCCTGCGCCAGGGCGCGGCCACGCTGCTTTATCCGCTGCAGCGCGCGCTGCTCGCGCCACGCGATCTGCTGCGGCAGATCGGCGAGCACATCGATGGCGTCGAGCGGCTGCGCCAGGACAACACCGAGCTGCGCCGGGTCGAGGCTGCCAATGCCCGCACACTGCTGCAGGCCGAGCAGGTGGCCGACGAGAACCGGCGCCTGCGCGAGCTGCTCGGCGCCCGCGAGCGCTCGGCCATCCCGTCGGTGATCGCCGAGGTGCTCAACGACGGGCGCGACCCCTTCAGCCGCCGCATCCTGATCGACAAGGGGCTGCAGCAGGGGCTGATCGCCGGCCAGCCGGTGATCAGCGCGCAGGGCGTCATCGGGCAGGTCACGCGGGTGCTGCCGCTCTCGGCCGAGGTCACGCTGCTCACCGACCGCGGCGCCGCGGTGCCGGTGGCGGTGGCCCGCACCGGTCAGCGGGCGATCGCCTTCGGCGGCGGCGCGGGCGGGCTGCTCGAACTGCGCTTCGTGGCCGCCAGCAGCGACATCAAGCCCGGTGACAGTCTGATCACCTCGGGCCTTGACGGCATCTACCCGGCCGGCCTGCCGGTGGCCACGGTCGAGAGGATCGAGGCGCCCGGCGCGGCCGGCGCCTTCGGCCTGGTGCTGGCCCGTCCGGTGGCCGCACCCGAGCACCAGCGGCTGATGCTGGTGCTGCTGGTCGAGCGCCATGCCCTGCCTCCACCACCCGCCGAACCGGCGCCGGCCGACACCCGCCGTCGGCGGCCGGCGCCCTGAGCCGCGTGATGCTCTCTCCTCGCGAAACCCTGCTGCTGCCGGCCAACCGGGCCTTCATCGCATTCACGCTGGCGCTGGCCTTCCTGCTCAACCTGCTGCCCTGGGGCCGGGGCGGGGCCATGCCCGACTTCCTCGCGCTCACGCTGGTCTTCTGGAATGTGCGTCAGCCCCGGCAGCTCGGCTTCGGCCTGGCCTTCCTGTTCGGCCTGCTCATGGACATCCACGAGGGCGCGCTGCTCGGCGAGCACGCGCTGGCCTACAGCCTGCTCTCCTGGGGCGCCATCGCCCTGCACCGGCGCGTGCCCTGGTTCGACCTCGCCGGCCGCATGATGCATGTGCTGGTGCTGATGTCGGCGGCGCAGCTGATCACCCTGCTCGCGCGCATGGCGGTGGGCAGCGGCTGGCCGGGCTGGGGCTACCTGCTGTCGGCGCTCACCACCACGCTGCTGTGGCCGCTGGCCGAGACGCTGCTGCTCGCGCCGCAGCGCCGGGCGGTCGAGCGCGACGAGACCCGACCGCTGTGAGGCACGGGCCTGTGCCGATGCGCCGATGAGCGAGCTGCGCGACCCCGACCAGGAGCAGCAGCGCCTGCGATTGCGGGTGACCATCGCCTGGGGCCTGGTGCTGGTCTGCTTCGGCATCCTGCTGTCGCGCTTCATCTGGCTGCAGGTGGTGCGCCACAGCGACTACTCGGCGCTGGCCGAGGACAACCGGATCGCGCTGGTGCCGGTGGCGCCGCCGCGCGGGCTGATCTACGACCGCAACGGCACGCTGCTGGCCGACAACCTCTCGGTGTTCACGCTCGAGATCGTGCCCGGGCAGGTGGAGAGCATCGAGCGCACCATCGACGCGCTGGCCGAGCTGATCGAGATCACGCCACGCGATCGGCGGCGTTTCCGCCGGCTGCTGGAAGACTCGCGGCACTGGGACTCCATCCCGATCCGCACCCGTCTCAGCGACGAGGAGCTCGCCCGCTTCTCGGCGGCGCGCTTCCGCTTCCCCGGCGTGGAGATCCGCGCCCGCGCCGCCCGCACCTATCCCAACGGCGAGGCGGCCGCGCACCTGATCGGCTACATCGGCCGCATCTCGCCCGCCGACAAGCAGCGCATCGAGGAAGCCGAGCAGCAGTCCGACTATGCCGGCGCCACCCACATCGGCAAGACCGGCCTCGAGCAGTCCTGGGAGGA
>CAIZPE010000077.1 GCA_903934795.1 uncultured bacterium
GAGCACAGCGACGGCTTCGTCGCGCTGATGCGTTTTCAGGCCGAGCGGGCGCGCGGCTACTACCGTGAGGCCTTCGCCGCCCTGCCCGAGGCGGCGCGCCGCGAGCAGCGCACCGGCCTGATCATGGCCGCGATCTACGCCACCCTGCTCGAGGAGATCGAGCGTGACGGCTTCCAGGTGCTCGACCGACGCACCTCGCTCACGCCGCTGCGCAAGTTCTGGATCGCCTGGCGCACCTTCGTCGGGGCACGGGTGCCGGTGATCCCCCCCGCCCGCGAACCCGCGTGAGCGCCGCAGCGCCCGACCGCGCCGAGGTCAGCCGCCGCCGCGACACCCTCGACGGCGATGGCCGCCGGGCCCCGGTCACCGTGGTGGGCGCCGGCTGGTCGGGTCTTGCCGCTGCCGTGGCCTTGCGCGATCGCGGCCTGCCGGTGCGCCTGATCGACAGCGCCCCGCAGGCGGGCGGGCGAGCCCGCGGGCTCGCGATCACGCTGGCTGGCCGCACCGTGCGTCTCGACAACGGCCAGCACCTGATGGTGGGCGCCTACCGGGACAGCCTCGCACTGGCGCGGCGGGTCGGCATGGCGCACGATGCCCTGCGTCGATCGCCGATGCGTCTGGTCGCGGCCGACGGCCTGAGTCTGTCAGCACCGCCGCTGCCCGCGCCGCTGCACCTCGCCGCCGGCCTGATCGGTGCCCGGGGCCTGACCTGGCCGGATCGCTGGGCGCTGCTGCGCTGCCTGGGCGGTCTGCGCCTGCGCGGCTGGCCGGCACCGGCGCCGCAGACCACCGTGGCGCAGTGGCTTGCGGCGCAGCGCCAGCCCGAGGCGCTGCGCCGGCGGTTCTGGGTGCCGCTGTGCGTGGCCATGCTGAACACGCCCGCGCCCCAGGCCTGCGCGGCGACCTTCGTGCGGGTGCTGCGCGACACGCTCGGCGCGCCCCGCGGCGACAGCGACTTCCTGCTCGCCGCGCACAGTCTCGACGAGGTGCTGCCTGCCCCCGCCATCAAGCATCTGCAGGCGCACGGCGCACAGGTCTGTCTGCGCACCACCGCGCGTGGCCTGCGGATGCAGCCCGAGGGTGCCGGCTGGTCGGTGGACACTGGCGAAGGGCTGCTGCCGGCCAGCGGCGTGATCCTGGCCGTGCCGGCGCCCGCGCAGGCCCGGCTCGTGGCCGGGCTGCCTGGCGCGCAGGCCGAGGCGATCGCGGCCCGTCTGGCCGGGATCGACCATGAGCCGATCGCCACCCTCTACCTGGCCTGGCCGGCCGACCGGCCCTTGCCCGCGCCTGAGCTGTGCATGCTCACCGAGAATCCGGCGCGCGGCGCGCATGGCCAGTGGTTCTTCGATCGCGGCGAGCAGCAGGGTCTGCGACTGGCCGCGGTGGTGGTCAGCGCCGCGGCCGAGGCCGCACACGCGCGCGAGGCGCTCACCGAGGGGATCGTGGCCCAGTTGCGGGCCCAGCTGGCGCTGCCCGCACCGCTCGACACACGGCTGGTGGTGGAACGGCGCGCCACCCTGCGCTGCACGCCGGATCGCCCACGGGTGCACGCCCACGCGGTGGACTCGCTGACGCTTCCCTGGCCCGGCCTTTGGCTGGCCGGCGAACAGGCCTGGCCCGACTACCCCGGCACCCTGGAAGCCGCCGTCCGCAGCGGTCGGGCCGCCGCCGCAGCAGCGGCCAGCCACCTCGCCGAACACTGACCTACCTCGCCGCGCACGAGCGCAGATCGCCGGCCTTCGGCCGCTGCGCCCGCGCGCTGCACGCGCCCTGGCCTCGCCCCCGAGCTCAGCCCTCGTTGCGGCCCGACACCGGCTTCAGCCTTGCGCCTCGCCCTCGCCCTCGCCCCGCGCCGGCAAGGCCCAGTGCGGGTACAGGCGCGCGACCATCTCGCCGCGCCGATCCCAGGCCGTGCAGCCATCGAGGAATCCGGTGGACTCGCCGTCGACGCGCACGGGCTGATCGGTGCCGTCATCCACCGGCCAGCCCGACAGGGTCTGGAAGGCGACCGTGGCCATCGGGAAGAGCAGCTCTCGTACATGGGTGCAACCGCGCACCCCGCCCACACAGGCCTGCACCGCCTTGCGCCAGCCCGGCCCCACCCGCTGACCGACCAGGCCCTGGAAGGCCGGCGGCGCGCCGAGGCACACCTGGTAGAGATGCTGGTTCATCGAGACCTCGATGGCCCTGACCACCATGCCGGTGTCGATGGTGAGGCGCACGCTCATGTCATGCACCGGGCTGCCAATCTCGCGATGGCCGCGCTCGGGCTCGCGGTAGGCGTAGGCCTTGGTGTCGACGATGCTGGCCTCGATGTCCCAGAGGCCGTCATCGCGCAGCCAGCCTTCGCAGACGATTCGGCGGGTGTGCATGGCGCGCCGGGGCGCCGGAGCGGACAGAGCCATGAGTGTCATTCCTCCCAGGCGGCCTGCAGGGCCGCGTCGATCCGATCGAGGCCGACCACGCTCAACCCCTCGATGGGCTTGCGCGGCAGATTGGCGCGGGGCACCAGCGCCCGCGAGAAGCCGAGCTTGGCGGCCTCGCGCAGCCGCTCCTGACCGCGCGGCGCGGGCCGGATCTCGCCGGTGAGACCGACCTCGCCGAACACCGCCAGCCCGCGCGGCAGCGGTCGGCCCTTGAGCGAGGAGCTCACCGCCAGCATCACCGCGAGATCGGCCGCGGGCTCACCGATCCGCACGCCGCCGACCGCATTGACGAACACATCCTGGTCGTAGAGCGCGATGCCGGCGTGGCGATGGAGCACGGCCAGCAGCAGGGCCAGGCGGTTGTGCTCGAGGCCCACCGACAGGCGCCGCGGATTGGGCACATGAGCGGTGTCGACCAGCGCCTGGATCTCGACCAGCAGGGGTCGGGTGCCTTCCTGGGTGACGAGCACGCAGGCACCGGACACGGGCTGTTCATGCTGCGACAGAAACAGCGCCGACGGGTTGGACACGCCGCGCAGGCCGCGGTCGGTCATGGCGAACACGCCGAGCTCGTTGACGGCGCCGAAGCGGTTCTTGAAGGCCCGCACCAGGCGATAGGAGGAGTGGGTGTCGCCCTCGAAGTAGAGCACGCTGTCGACCATGTGCTCGAGCACCCGCGGCCCGGCCAGTGTGCCCTCCTTGGTGACATGACCGATCATCACGATGGCGCAGCCCAGATGCTTGGAAAGCCGGGTGAGCTGCGCGGCGCACTCGCGCACCTGTGACACCGACCCCGGGGCAGCGGTGAGCTGCTCGGAGTACAGGGTCTGGATGGAGTCGATGACCACCACCGCCGGCCGGTCGGCCTCGAGCACCGGCACGATGCGCTCGAGCGCGATCTCGGCCAGCAGCGGCATGCGTTCGGCGGCCAGACCGAGCCGACGGGCCCGCATCGCCACCTGGCTGGCCGATTCCTCGCCGGACACGTACAGCACCTTTTGCGTGGCACAGAGATGGGCCAGCGCCTGCAGCAGCAGCGTGGACTTGCCGATGCCGGGATCGCCGCCGATCAGCACCACCGAGCCCGTTACCAGGCCGCCGCCCAGCACGCGGTCGAACTCCTCACTGCCGGTGGGCAGGCGCTCGATGGTCTCGGCCGCCACCGCGCCAAGCTCGCGCACGCCGCTGGCCGGCGCAAGGCCGGCAAAGCGGTTGCGTGCCGCGGGCCGCTCCTCGATCACAGACTCCTGCAGCGTGTTCCATTCACCGCAGTGCGGGCACTGGCCCGACCACTTCGGCGCGGTGCCGCCGCAGGCCGAGCAGACATGGTGGGTGCGGGCCTTGGCCATGCGGCTCAATCCTCGATGAGCCGCGACACCCGCGGGGCGATCGCGCACAGCAGCTCGTAGCCGATGGTGCCGGCATGGGCGGCCACCTCGTCCACCGGCACCTGCTCGCCCCAGAGTTCGACGGGATCGCCGGGCCGGGCGGCCGGGGCCCCGGTGAGGTCGATGGTGAGCATGTCCATCGAGACGCGCCCCACCACCCGGGTGCGCACACCGCCGACCGCCACCGGTGTGCCGGTGGGCGCATGGCGCGGGTAGCCGTCGGCATAGCCGGCGGCCACCACCCCGATGCGCATCGCCGAGCTGGCGACGAAACCGCTGCCGTAGCCCACGGCATCACCGGGTGCGAGCGCCTGCACCGCGATCAGACGACTCTCGAAATGCATGGCCGGGCGCAGACCGAGCGCGGCCGCCGGACGATCGGCAAAGGGCGAGCCGCCGTAGAGCATGATCCCCGGGCGAATCCAGCCGCGCCGCGCGGCGGGCACATCGAAGAGCGCGGCAGAGTTGGCCAGGGAGACGCCGATCGCGGGGTCGGGCAGTGCGGCCAGAAACCGCGCCAGCGGCGCCTCGGCGCCGCCTGGTCGGTCGGCGTTGGCGAAGTGGGTCATGGCATGGACCCGCCCGACGCCGGGCTGCGCCCGCAGCGCGGCCAGCACCCCGGACAGCGACGCCGGCGGGAATCCCAGGCGGTTCATGCCGGTGTTGAGCTTGACGAAGACCTCGAGGCCAGCCCCGGCCGGCAGCGAGGCCAGCCAGTGAAGTTGCTCGGGCTGATGCACCACCAGCGACAGGTGCGCCTGCGCGGCCTGCAGGACATCATCGGGGGCGAAGGCGCCCTCGAGCATGAGCAGGGGCCGCTGCCAGCCGGCGCCGCGCAGCGCGAGCGCGCGATCGAATTCGACCAGGGCCAGCCCGTCGGCCTGCGCGAAACCGGCCAGCGCCGCGGCGATGCCGTGGCCATAGGCGTCGGCCTTCACGACCGCCCACACCGGACAGGCAGGCGCCAGCTCGCGCACCCGGGCGAGGTTGTGGCGCAGGGCGGCGGGCAGGATCCGGACGCGGGCAGGACGGCTCATGTAAGGGTCGGGACGCTACCACAGCCCAACACGGGCATGCCCCGCGAGCACGCAGGCCTGCGTCCGGGAGTGGCAATCCCTTCATGGTATAACCGCCGCGCCCGCTACCGCGGCCGACTTCCGGGATCTCATGAAACGCGGCTTCTACACGATCATGGCGGCGCAGTTCTTCTCGTCGCTCGCCGACAATGCGCTCCTGATTGCCGCGATTGCACTGCTGGTCGAACTGCATGCGCCGGACTGGATGAAGCCGCTGCTCAAGCTGTTCTTCACCATCTCGTATGTTCTTCTGGCGCCTTTCGTCGGCGCCTTCGCCGACTCCATGGCCAAGGGTCGGGTGATGTTCGTGACGAACACCATCAAGGTGCTCGGCTGCGCGCTGATGTTCTTCGCGATTCACCCGCTGCTCGCCTACGCGGTCGTGGGCTTCGGCGCAGCGGCCTATTCACCGGCCAAGTACGGCATCCTCACCGAGCTGCTGCCGCCCGAGAAGCTGGTGGCCGCCAACGGCTGGATCGAAGGCACCACCGTGGGCTCGATCATCCTGGGCACGGTGCTGGGCGGGGCGCTGATCAGTCCGGCGGTCTCCAGCGTGCTGCTGGGTGCGGACCTGCCGGGCTTCGATACCGGGGTGGACACCCCGGCCGAGGCGGCCATTCTCGTGATCGCGGTGGTCTATGTGATCGCGGCGCTCTTCAACCTGCGCATCCCCGACACCGGCGCGCACTACCCGCACCAGGAGCGCAACCCGATCAAGCTGGTGGGCGAGTTCGCCCACTGCTGCGCGGTGCTCTGGAAAGACCGCCTGGGGCAGATTTCGCTGGCGGTCACCACGCTGTTCTGGGGCGCGGGCGCCACGCTGCAGTTCATCGTGCTCGAGTGGGCGCGCACCGCGCTGAACATGCCGCTCAACCGTGCGGCCGTGCTGCAGGGCGTGGTGGCGGTGGGCATCGCGCTGGGTGCGGTGGTGGCCGCGCGTTGGGTGCCGCTGCGCGGCGCGCTGCGGGTGCTGCCGGTGGGGGTGGCCATGGGCGTGCTGGTGCCGATGATCACGCTGGTGTCCAGCGTGGAGGCCGCGTACCCGATGCTCGTGGCGGTGGGTGCGCTCGCCGGCTTCTTCGTGGTGCCCATGAATGCGCTGCTGCAGCATCGCGGCCATGTGCTGATGAGCGCCGGCCACTCGATCGCGGTGCAGAACTTCAACGAGAACCTGAATGTGCTGGCCATGCTCGGCCTCTATTCGCTGCTGATCAGCACGCGCATGCACATCAATGTGATCATCGTGCTGTTCGGCAGCTTCGTGGCCGTGACCATGCTGCTGGTCATCCTTCGGCACCGGGCCAACCAGCGGCAGTTCGATGCCGAGGCCACGCTGCCGGAAGGCTCCGGCCACTGAAACAGGGTGCCGGTGCCTGAAGCCGGTGCCTGAGAAGCGTGCGCCGCAAGCCCGGGCCCGGTAACGGGCGTCTCAGCCCGCTGCGGCGCGCTGCCGCGGCAAACGTGCAAGCGCCAGGCACAGGTCGGCCCAGGCCTTGCCCTTGTCGGCCGGATTGCGCAGCAGATAGGCCGGGTGGTAGGTGACCACCAGCGGCAGCTCGGCACCGCCGACCGGGTAGCGGTGCACCCGGTTGCGCAGGCCGGCCACCGAGGCGTCGGTCTCGAGCAGTGCCTGGGCCGCGAAGCGCCCCATCACCAGGATGCCGGTGGGCGCCAGCAACTCGATCTGGCGCCGCAGGAATGGCGCGCAGCGCGCAACCTCGTCGGGCTCGGGATTGCGATTGCCCGGCGGCCGGCACTTGAGCACATTGGTGATGAACACATCCCGGGCACGATCGAGCCCGATGGCAGCCAGCATCGCATCGAGCAGGCGGCCGGCCTGGCCCACGAAGGGTTCGCCACGCAGGTCTTCCTCGGCGCCGGGGGCCTCACCGACGATCAGCCAGGGCGCGGTCGGGCTGCCGCTGCCGAACACGGTCTGCTGGCGCGATCGGCACAGGCCGCAACGCTCGCAGGTGCGCACCGAGGCCTGCAGAGACTCCCAGTCGGGCATCGGCGTCGGATCGGCAGATCGGGCCATCTCGGCTTGGATCGCCTCGCCACGGATCGCCTCGCCACGGATCGTCTCGCGCGGGCTCGGTGGCGCGCGGCGCGCTTCATCGGGCCGGGGCAGCTCGGCCCCCGAGGGATCCAAGCCCTCCCCGAGCGCCGCCCGGGCATCCCGGCGGACCCAGACCGGACCCAGGCCGAGCGCCTGCCAGGCCGCACGCTGACCCGGCGTCATGCCGCCCGACCGCGAACCGGCGAGGCTCGATCGAGCTCGCGACGCAGCACCAGCGCGTCCTCGCGGCTGTCACCTTCGGCCGGGTAGTAGCGGCGCCGCAACCCGACCTGCGTGAAGCCGCTGCGCTGGTACAGGTCGAGAGCACGGAGGTTGCTGGGTCGCACCTCCAGGAACATGGCGCGGGCGCCCTGCCCGCGCGCCTGCTCGCACAACCAGGCGAGCAGCCAGCGCCCCAGGCCCTGGCCCTGGCGGTGCGCGGCGACCGAGAAATTGAGCAGATGGATCTCGTCGATCACCGCCATGGTGAGGGCGTAGGCCTGAACCACGCCGGCGCGCTCGAGAACCCAGCCATGATGACCTGCCGCGAGCGAGTCGCCGAAGTTGCCGGCGGTCCAGGGGAAGGGATAGATCGCGCGCTCCACCTCCATCACCGCAGGGATGTCTTCGGGAAGCAGCGCGCGCAGCAGATCCTGTGCGGCCAGGGGCTGGGCACTCATGCCGCGGCCCCGCGACGCTGCCGAGCCGCGGCCTGTTCGGCGGCGTCAAGCGCCACCTTGTCGCGCACATAGCGCGGCGCCGCCGCATCGGGCGCGATGGCTTCGCCCCTGAGCCAGGCCCGCTCGGCGATCTCGGCCAGCGCATCGCCTGCCGGGAAGGCATCGGGGATCAGGCCGGCTCCAGCCGCTGCGGCCTGCTCGGCCAGCGCCGGATAGCGGGTGAATGCATCACCCACCGCCACCCAGGCACCCGCGGCAAGGGCCGAAAAGGCCGCCATGCCATGCCCGAGTGCGTCGGGCGACAGAACGGCAAGCGCCGAGGGCGGCTCGCCGCGGTCAGGATCGGGCTGCGGCCAGCCCGCCTGGTAGACCTCACCCATGCGGGCATCGGTGGCCGCCAGCGTGGGCCACCGGCGATGCGGCCAGGCCAGCGCCAGCAGCGAGGACACCGGCACCACCGGGCAGCCCAGGCCAAGCGCCAGCCCCTGCGCGAGGCCGCACCCCACCCGCAGGCCGGTGAAACTCCC
>CAIZPE010000078.1 GCA_903934795.1 uncultured bacterium
CAGATCCCGGCGCTCACCCGCGAGAAATACGCCGAGGCGCACGACCTGATCATGCGCGCCTGGCGCGAGCCCGAGCCCTTCGCGTTCAACGGCCGCTACACCCAGCTGCGCTACGTGAACATCTGGCCGCGGCCGCTGCAGCAGCCGCACCCGCCCATCCACATCCCCGGCGGCGGCTCGGTCGAGACCTATGACTTCTGCATCGACAACACCTACTCGTACTCGTACCTGTCGTTCTCGGGCTACATCCGCGCCAAGGCGCTGATGCAGGGCTACTGGGACCGGGTCGCGCAGCGCAATGCGCCCGATGCCTCCCCCTACCGCGCCGGCTTCGCCCAGACCATCTGCGTGGCCGAGACCGACGAGGAGGCCGAGCGCCTGTATGCCGAGCATGTGCTGTACTTCTACAACCGCTGCCTGCATGTGTTTCCGGGCTTTGCCGACGCGCCGGGCTACCGCACCATCAAGACCATCCAGACCGGCGCGCTCTCGCAGTACGCGCCGGTGCGCGGCGGCTATGCCTCGCTCACCTGGAAAGACCTCATCGAGGGCGGCCATGTGATCGCCGGCAGCCCCGAGACCGTGCGCCAGCGCATGGAAGACCTGATCCGCAGCCTGAATGTGGGCAACATCTTCTGCCTGATGCATGTGGGCAACATGCCGGTCGAGAAGTGCATGCACTCCACGCGTCTGTTCGCCGAGAAGGTCATGCCGGCGCTGCGCGGCATGTTCCCCGAGCACGCCGACGACCAGCGCTTCTGGTGCAAGCCGGTGGCCAGCGCAGCCGTGCCCGGCACGCTGCCCGACGAGACGCAGGTGCGCGCCCGCGTGGCCGCGGCGCTGGCCGACTCGCGGGCCGCGCAGGCCGCAAGCGAGGCGGCGGCTGCCAGCGGCGCATCGGGTCAGGGCGCCGGCGCGGTGGCCGATGCCGCGCGCAATCGCGCCGTGCCCGCGCGCGCCGAGCGCTGATGCGCCCGGGAGCCGGCATGGAACTGCGCACCGTCAACACCCACCACGTCGCGGTCAGCGTCTACGAGGCCGGCCAGGGCGATCCGCTGGTCTACCTGCACGGCGCGGGCGGCCTCGCCCCCGGCGATCCGTTCCTCGCGCGGCTGGCGCAGCGCTGGCGCGTGATCGCGCCGCTGCTGCCCGGCTACGGGCCGAGCGCCGAGTGCGAGAGCCTGCGCACCATGCTCGATGTCACCCTGCACACCTGGGATGTCATCGATGCGCTCGGCCTGACCAACCCCTTGCTGGTGGGCCACTCGATGGGCGGCATGATCGCGGCCGAGATGGCCGCGGTGGCGCCGCACCAGGTCTCGCGGCTGGCGCTGATCGCCCCGGCGGGGCTGTGGCTGCCCGAGCATCCCATCCCGGACATCTTCGCGATGCTGCCCTACCAGATGCCGGCCGTGCTCTTCCATGATGTCGAGGCAGGCCGCAAGGCCATGACCGCCGGCGCGCGCATGGACGACCCGGAGTGGCTCAAGGGCTTCCTGGTGACCAACGCGCGCCAGCTCGGCATGGCCGGCAAGCTGCTCTTCCCGATCCCCGACCGCGGCCTGTCGGAGCGGCTGTACCGCATCCGCGCGCGCACGGCGCTGATCTGGGGCGAGAGCGACCGGCTGATCGTGCCGGCCTACGCGCAGGCCTGGCAGGCCGGCATCGCCGGGGCCACCCTGATCTCCGTGCCGCGTGCCGGCCATCTGGCGCCGCAGGAACAGCCCGAGGCGGTGGCCCAGGCCATCGCCGCCCTGGCCTGAGCCGGCATGAACAGCGCAGGCGCAGGCATCGACGCAGCACCGCGGGTGCTGGTCACCGGCTTCGAGCCCTTCGGGGGCGAGTCGGTCAATCCGTCGTGGGAGGTGGCCCGCGCGCTGCACGGCGCGCAGATCGCCGGGGCGCAGGTCAGCGCGCTGCAGCTGCCCTGCCGCTTCGGCGAGAGCGGCGAGGTGCTGGCGCGCGCGCTCGCGCGATCGCCGGTCGCGGTGGTGGTGGCCCTGGGCCAGGCCGCCAGCCGCACCGACCTGAGCGTGGAGCGGGTGGCCATCAATGTCGATGACGCCCCCATGCCCGACAACGGCGGCGGCCAGCCGATCGACCAGCCGGTGATCGCCGGCGCACCGGCGGGCTACTTCAGCAGCCTGCCGATCAAGCGCATCGTGGCCGCGATGCGCGCCGCGGGCGTGCCAGCCTCGGTCTCGCAGACCGCCGGCACCTTCGTGTGCAACCACCTCTTCTTCACGCTCGCCCACCTGATCGCCACCCGCCATCCGCAGCTGCGTGGCGGCTTCATCCACCTGCCGATGCTGCCCGAGCAGGCCGCCGCCTGGGTGGGCACGCCCAGCCTGTCGCTCGACACCATGGTGCGCGGCGTTCGCGCGGCCATCACCGCCACGCTGAGCGGCGAGGGCGATGCGGCGCGCGACGGCGGGACGGTGGCCTGAGGCGCGGCACCAGGCCGATCACCCGACCCGCGTGCCCATGCCCCCGTCCACCGGCAGCAGCGCGCCGGTGATGAAGCCGGCCTCGTCGCTGCACAGGAACAGCGCGGCATTGGCGGTGTCCCAGCCGCTGCCCATGCGGGCGCGCAGCGGCACGCGGGCATCGCGCTCGGCGCGCACCTGAGCCACCGGCCGACCGGTGGCGCGGGCGCCGCCCTCGACGGCCATGGGCGTGTCCATGAAGCCCGGCAGGATCGCGTTGCAGCGGATGCCGTGCCGCGCGTTGGCCGAGGCCACGCTGGTGGTCAGCCGGTTGACGCCCGCCTTGGAGACCTCGTAGGCGATCATGGTGGCGCCGGCCACCGAGGCGAGCGAGGAGATGTTGACGATCGCACCGCCGCCGCCCTGTTCGCGCATCAGCGGCAGGGCATGGCGCAGCGTGAGCCACATGCCCTTGAGGTTGACTGCCATCAGGCGATCCCAGGCGGCCTCCTCGGCCTTGTGCGCCGGGCCGTCACCGCCGCCGCCGATACCCACATTGTTCACCAGCGCATCGATGCGGCCGAAGCGCTCACGGGCTGCGGCCACCAGCGCGGCGCAGTCGTCACGGCTGGCGACATCGGCCCGGAAGGCCCAGGCCTGCCCGCCCTCGGCGTTGATCACGGCCGCGGTCTCGGCCGCGCTGGCCTCGTCGCGATCCACGCACAGCACGCGCGCGCCCTCCTGCGCCAGCCGCAGGGCCGTGGCCCGCCCGTTGCCGACATTCGGGCCGGGGCTCTGGCCCGCCCCCACCACCACCGCGCACTTGCCCGCCATCCGTCCGCTCATCGTCGTCTCCTCGTGGCTCCATCGGAGGGAGCCTGAAACGATTGTGCCTCGGCGGCGCGAACGGGCGTTTCAGCACCGCGCCTGCTCAGGGTGTTGCGTCCGCGCGCCCGCCCTCGCGCCGGGCCGCCTCCCAGACCAGGGCCGCCTGCTTGCGGGTCTCGCCCCAGCGGTAGCGGCCGGGCTCGCCGGTCTCGCGGATGACCCGATGGCAGGGAATCAGCCAGGCAAGCCGGTTGGCCGCAAGCGCGCTGCCCACGGCGCGAGCGGCCTGCGGGCTGCCGGCCCGCCGCGCCAGCGCGCCATAGCCGATGAGCTCACCGGGCGCGCTGGCCATCAGCGCCTGCCAGACCCGGATCTGGAAGTTCGTGCCGCGCAGCACCAGGTGGAGTCGCCCGCGCTCGGGCGGGTCTGCGAACACCCGGGCGAGCAGGCGGTCGGCCTGGGTGTGGTCCCGCGCAAGGCGGGCCATCGGCCAGCGCCGCGCGAGCTCGGCCAGCGCCGGCGCCTCGTCGCCGTCGAGGAAGGCCAGCTCGCACAGGCCGCGATCGGTCCAGCCGACCAGCGCCCGTCCGAGCGGGGAGTCGCCCACCCCCCAGCCGATGCAAACCCCGGCCCCGGCGCGCTGGATCTCGCCCGGGGTCATCGCCTCGCAGTTCACCATCAGCTCGTGCAGGCGGCTGCCGCTGCCCAGACCGGCACCGTGGGCGGTGGCCAGCACATCCTGCGAGCGGCGCAGCTGCGCAAGGGCGTACTCCTTGGTGAGGTACTGCAGGAAGCGCTTGGGCGAGATGCCCACCCACTGCGCGAACACCCGCTGCAGGTGATGGGGGCTCAGGTGGACCGCGTCGGCCAGCGCGGCCAGGTCGGGCTGCTCGGCGGCATGGCCGCGCAGGTGCTCGATGGCACGGGCCACCAGCGCGTAGTGCCGGGCCGCGGTGCCGGCCTCAACGGGGGCGACGGTCGCAGGGTCGAGCAGGGCGGTCATGGGCATGCAGGCAGTCTGCGCCCGCCCGCGCCGCCGCGGCAAACCGGTTCTTGCGAAGCGACGGCCCCATGGCCCCGAGCGGACCGCGGGCGCTTTCATCGGTCGGGGCCCGGCCCCTAGAATGCGCCATGTCGTTCGCGTCACCCGGGTCAGCGCCGGCTCAGCCCCCCATCGATGTGGTGCTGATCGCCACCCTGCGCCCCGACATCCTGCGCCTCACGCTCGAATCCTTCAGCCGCGGCCTGCTCGCCGGCACGCCGGTGCGGCTGATCGTGAACATCGACCCGATCGGCGAGCCTGGCGTCACCGCGCAGGACATCCTCGCCCTGTGCCGTGCCTACTTCGCGCAGGTGGTGGCGCGCACCCCCGAGAGCCCGTCGTTCCCGAGCGCGGTGCAATGGTGCTGGTCGCAGGTGCAGACCGACGAGTTCTTCCACCTCGAAGATGACTGGTGCCTGCGGCGATCCGTGCCGCTCGGCGAGCTGCGCGCGCTGTTCGCGGCTGATCCCTCCCTGGTAAGCGTGCGCCTGAACCTGCTCGGCAATCGGCGGGTACGGCACGACGGCCGCTACCTGGTGAGCGGCCGCCTCAGCCTGAACCCTTCGGTCTTTCGCACGGCCTACATCCGCGAACAGCTCGCGTGCTTCGATCTCGGCGCCGACCCCGAGAAACAGTTCAAGGGGCGCGAGGCCACCCCGGGCTGGCCGAACCCGGTGTTTGCCTACTGGGGCAAGGCCACCGATCCGGCCTGGGTGATCGACACCGGCCGCTGCTGGCGCCGCACGCTGGGCCTGATCAAGCAGACCGACGGCGGCGGCATGGCCTGGCACTGCCGGGCCCGCTCGCGCCTGTACCACGCCTGGGCGCGGCTGAACTACCGCGCGTTCATGGGCTGGTGGTGGCGGCGTTATGCCCCGTCGCGCCAGGGAACGGCCAGGGTGCTCAACGGGCCGCGCCCGGCGCACCGCCCGCCGCCTGGAAGTTGGCAGCCACCCGCTGGCGAAGGTAATCCCCGGCACTGATCGGGGCGTGCTTGCCGGAGGGGCCGGCAATGACCGATTCGCGGTTGGCCTGGGCGAAGAACGCGATGCTGTAGCGCGAGCCGAGGTACTCGCCCGGCTCGGGCGTGCGCACCCGGTGAAAGTTCGAGGGCAGCCGGTCGTCGCTCCAGCGCATGAGCATGTCGCCGATGTTGCAGGTGATGGCGTCTTCCTCGGGGGGCACCGGCGTCCAGACCGGGTTGTCGAGGTCCTTGCCGGCGCAGACCTCCAGGCCGCCCTGCCCGGCCCGCTGAAAGAGCAGGGTCAGGCAATCGAAGTCGGTGTGCGCCCCGGCGCGCCACAGCCCGGCCGCGCCGAGCGAGGCCGGATCCACCGGGTAGTAGTGCAACAGTCGCAGGGTGCTCTGGTAGTCGGGTTGGGCGGGGTCGTGCGCGGCAGCGAAGAAATCGGTGGTGAAGCCGAGCTTGTGCGCGAAGCAGGAAAGCACCCGCATGGCCACCGACCAGCATCGCGACTCGAAGTCGAGCATGGCCGCCTGGAAGCCGGGCAGTTCCGACTCGGCCGGCCACAGCCCGGCCATGCGCGGGCGGGTGATCTGGTAGCTCTCCTTCTGGTCGGGCGTGCCCGTGGACGGCCGCACCTGGGCGCGGCTCTCCCAGCCGACATTGTCGGCCTTGCGGTGCGGGTACTGCGCCTTCACCGGGTCGGGCAGACCGAAGAAGCGCTCGGTCATCGCGAAGGCCTCGCGCACCCGCGCCGGCTCGATGCCGTGGTTGACCACCTGGAAAAAGCCCACCGCCACGGCCGCGTCCCAGAGCGCATCGGCGATCTCTTCGCGCCGCGCCGCGAAGTCGGCGAGGTCGATGCGCGGCACCTCGCCCGCCACGGCGGTCGAGCGGACCGCGCCGATCCGCGACTCGCGGGTGAGTTCGACCATCGGCCGGGCAGATGTCATGCGGTGATTCCTGCGGTGGAGGGGATTCGGGCGCCTGGCCGGGGTCGGTCGTCAGCGGGGCCTGGCAGGTGTTCAGCAGAAAGCATGCCCGATGCGGGGCGGGGCCGGTGGACGACTGGTCTGCGTCGGTCATGCATCCGGATCGTCCGTGGCATGGAAGCTGCGTGCCCGGCGACCTGAGCAACCCCGCGCGCCTCGCTGGTGCGCCGCTCACCGCCTCGGCGCGCCAGCGGCCTGCGCGCGCGCCCGCGCGGTGCGTTCCACCCTGTTCCGGAGAAGCGCCCGTGTTCCGATGCCATCCGCCCTTCCCTCCCCGCACGCGGGTCCGTGCAAGGCCTGCGGCATGATCCCGGTCCTCGACCTGGACGGCGCGCTCGCGCCGGGCGGCCCGCGCAGCGCCGAGCTGGCGCGGCAGTTGCGCGAGGCAGCCATGGACAGCGGCTTCTTCTATGTGCTTGGCCACGGCATCGCGGCCGAGCGGGTGGCGCTGCAGTTCGCGCTCGCGCGCCGGCTGCTGGAGCTGCCGGCCGAGCGCCGCGAGGCGCTGTCGATGCGCCGCTCGCCGATCCTGCGCGGCTTCGAGACCCTGGGCGAACAGACCCTCGACGCTGCAATGAAGCCCGACCTCAAGGAGAGCTTCTACTGCGGCATGGACTGGCCCGACGACCATCCCTATGTACGCGCGGGCTATCAGACCTACGGCCCCAGCCAGTGGCCCGAGGAGGTGCCCGAGGCGCGCGCGCTGTGCCAGGACTGGATCGCGCGGATGAATGCGCTCTCGCTGCGGCTGATGCAGCTGATGGCGATCTCGCTGGACCTGCCCGAACACCGCTTCGACGAGGCCTGCCACGAGCCGATGGTGAGCCTGCGCATGGTGCGCTACCCGCCGCACCCGCCCGATGCCGACGAGCGCACCTTCGGCGCGGGGGCGCACACCGACTGGGGCGCGGTGACCGTGCTGGCGCAGGATGGCCATGGCGGCCTGGAGGTGCAGATGGGCGACGGGCGCTGGGTGGAAGCCCCGCCGCTGGCCGGCAGCTTCGTGGTCAACCTGGGCGACATGGTGCCGCGCTGGACCAACGGCCTGTACCGCTCCAACCTGCACCGGGTGCGCAACCGGCACTCCGGCGGCGCGCCGCGATTCTCGCTGCCCTTCTTCTTCGAGCCCAACTACCTGGCGCGCATCGAGGCCCTGCCTGGCACCGTGCCCGAGGGCAGCGTGCCGCGCTACCCGCCCTGCACGGCCGGCGAGCACCTGCGCGAGATGTACGAGCGCACCTACGGGCTGCGCCGCCAGACCGCCGAGCCCAGCGCCTGAGCGCCGCCGCCATGCAACTCTTCGTGAATCTGTTCTGCCGTGACATCGACCGGCAGATCGACTTCTACCGCAGCCTGCTCGGGCTCGGCGAGCTCGAACACAGCCGCTCGCCGATCTACCGGGCCCTGGGCGATGCGCACTTCCAGTTCGGCTTCCACGCGGCGCCGGCCTACGGCCTGCTCGGCCTTGGTGACCGGGTGGCGACAGGCAGCATCCTGCCTCCGGTGAGCACCTACCCCACCTTCATGCTGGCCGACCCCGCCGCGGTGGATGAGGCCACCCGACAGGTGCCCGCGCTGGGCGGGCGCATCCGGAAAGGCCCCTACCCCACCTACTACGGCCAGTGGCAGGCGGTGCTGGAAGATCCGGAAGGCCAGGTGTTCCGCTTGAGCACGGCAAGCCTGCCTGCGGGCGTGAGCCCGGCCACGCCCCCCTGGGAGAGCTGATTCGCGGAAGGGCGCGCCGGCCGCTTTCGGTACCATCGGACCATCCCGACACCCCCGAGGCAGGCTCCGATGACCGACACCGCCGACGCTCCCCAGGAAGTGCTCTACGAGGTGGCAGACCACATCGCCACCATCACCCTGAACGCGCCGCAGCGCATGAACACCATCTCGCGGCCGATGCTCGAGCAGCTCGGCCGCCGGCTGCTGCAGGCCGACGACGACCCCGGCGTGCGCTGCGTGATCCTCACCGGTGCGGGCCGCGCCTTCTGCGCCGGGCTCGATGTGATCGGCCAGGCGCAGGGCCGCGGCATGCTGCGCACCGACGAGCCGCCGCGCACCACGCTTGACCTCAAGACCACCCCGCCCACCGTGCTGCAGGCAATGGAAAAGCCGGTGGTCTGCGCGGTGAACGGCGGGGCGGCGGGCTACGGCATGGATCTGGCCATCGGCTGCGACATCCGCATCATGGCGCGTTCGGCCAAGATGGCCGCAGCCTTCTGCAAGCGCGGCGTGCTGCCGGAGTCGGGCAGCACCTGGTATCTGCCGCGCATGATCGGCTGGGCCAAGGCCGCGCAGCTGATCTTCACCGGCCGCACCCTCAATGCGGAGGAGAGCCTGGCCTGGGGCCTGGCCAACGAGGTGGTCGAAGACGGCCAGTCGCTGGCCCGTGCCCGCGAGATCGCGCTCGAGATCGCCGGCAATGCGCCGCTCGCGGTGCAGGCGGCCAAGCGGCTGATGCGCATGGGCCTGAACGAGCCCTTCCCCGAGCACGTGCACCATGTGTACCTGCAGCTGCTGCCGCTGCTGCAGACGCAGGACGTCAAGGAAGGCATGCGCGCCTTCGCCGAGAAGCGCGCCCCCGACTTCCAGGGCCGCTGAGCGACACACCCGAGCCCGCACCGGGGCTCTCGTCCGGGCCCGCGCGCGGGCCCGCGGCAGCCACGCCCCTCCCATCCTTTCGCCCGCAGGAACCGCCATGAGCTATCAGTGCTTCGATGTCTCGATCGCCGACCACATCGCCCACATCCGCCTGAACCGACCCGAGAAGCGCAACAACATGATCCGCGCCTTCTGGGACGAGCTGCCGGCGATCGTCGAGGACATCGACCACAACGCCCGCGCGCGGGTGATCGTGATCTCCTCCACCGGTCCGCACTTCTCGTCGGGCCTGGACACCTCGATGTTTGCGGACGCAAGCATCGCCCCGGGCCCCGATGCCGAGCGCGCGGCGCAGCTGCAGCACGGCGCGCGCTTCTACGAGCATGTGCTGCACATGCAGCGCAGCTTCAATGTCCTTGAGCGCTGCCGGCTGCCGGTGCTGGCGGCCATCCAGGGCGGCTGCATCGGCGGCGGCGTGGATCTGGTGACGGCCTGCGACATGCGCTACGCCACCGAGGACGCCTTCATCACGGTGTTCGAGATCAACATCGGCATGACCGCCGACGTGGGCACCTTCCCGCGGCTGGTGAAGCTCATCCCGGAGGGCATCGTGCGCGAGATGGCCTACACCGGCCGCCGGATGCCGGCGCGCGAGGCCCAGGCCTGCGGCCTGGTGAACCGGGTGTTCCCCGATCAGCCCACCATGCTCGCCGAGGTGATGGGGATTGCCCGCGAGATCGCCTCGAAGGCGCCGCTGGCGGTCTATGGCACCAAGCGCATGATCAACTACGCCCGCGACCACAGCACCGCCGACGGTCTGGACTACATCGGCATCTGGAACGCCAGCATGCTGCAGAAGCAGGAGATCCAGGAGGCCATCAAGGCCAATGCCGAGAAGCGGCCGGGGGCCTTCGTGGAGCTGCCGGTGCTGAAGGGGCGGGGGTGAGGCCTGCGGTCGGAGGCTAGGCGAACGGATCCGTGATTCTCACGCCCGCAATCGATCGGCCCGCCTGCAGATCCTCGGTCAGCAGGACCTCGCAGCCCGCGCGACCTGCCGCCTGGATGATCAGGGCATCCCAGAAAGAAAGGCCGTGCAGGCGGTGAAGATCGGTCGCTCCAAGAATCATCTCGACATCGATCTGGACCACTTCAAGCGTCGCGAACAACTGCAACCTGCGGCGGGCGATGCCGGGATCGGTACCGAGCTTGCGTGTCGTGACGGAGAAGTACTCCTGCAACACCTGGGTGCTGATCACGCCCTCGCGCGAGGTGATCGCCGCCTCGACCTCGGCCATCGCGATCCGCGAGCGGCGGCGATCTGCGGCGTCGTCGGTGTAGACCAGAAGGTTGGTGTCGAGGAACCTACGCGCCACGGCGGCGCTCCAGGCGCTCGGTGTAGATCTCGTCGCGATCGAAGCGCCAGCCGGGCTCCGGGCTTCGGCCCTTGAGTGCGAGGCTGCGGAGTTCCTCGATCACGGCATCGCGTTGCGCCTGCCCGGCGAGTTGCTCCAGATAGTCGCGAACCGCCTGGTTGAGGCTCTTGCCCATCGCCTGGGCTGCCTTGCGCGCCTGCTCGAGGACGCGCTCATCGACAGAAAGCGTGATGTTCATGGTTGTCTCGGCTTCGACAGATATTCACACATAATACGTGCGCACGGATTACGCGGCAAGTAAGTCGCGGACCCCGAGCGGCGGCCGTGCCAGTCCTCGGATGAACCCCGTTTCGGCATTACGTTGACCATGCAAATTGAATATCGAATGTTCAATTTGCAAGGATGTACGAACGCCTCGCGCGGCACCCGGCGGCGGGCGCCGAACTCGATCTGGTGATCGAGACCGGAGGGCGGATCATCGGCATCGAGGCCAGGCTCTCGTCGGCACCAACCGTCAGCCGTGGCTTCTGGCAGGCCTGCGAAGACATCGGCGTCCACGAGGCCTGGGTGGTCGCCCCGGTGCGCGAAGGCTGGCCCATCGGCGACCGCGCGCGCGTGCTGTCACCGCTGGAGTTCCCGGGGGAAGTGTTCGGGGGGTGAGGCGTTCACGCCACCGGGGGCACGAGCGCCACGGCGTCATCTGCCAGCGTCAGCGGGCACCGGTCTCGCCAGAGCCGCCAGGCGGCTGCGAGGGGCCCTTCGGCATCGGACAGCGGAGCAGGCCGATAGCGTAACCGGCGTTCGAGATGCCTGCGGGCGACATGGCCGTCGAAACGCGGATCCTGCTCGCCCAGGCTGAAGTAGAGCGCGGCGTTCATCCCGCCGGGGGGCTCTCGCACCACCCGCGCCTGGCCGGCGGTGCGTTCGGGCATGCCCGCCGGCACGAAGGCGCAGAACTTCGAGGGCGCGAACAGGCCGCTGGCCGGGTCCCAGGCCAGGAAACGCACGCGTCGCCTTGCCCACAGGGCGGCAACCGAGGCGTCGGCCAACTCCGCATTCCAGGCCCGGACATTGGCGCCCACCGTGAACGCGTTGTCGGCGAGATGGATGCGATGCCATCCGTTGACGAGGCGGGCATCGGCCACCGCGATCACGCGATCGATCTCGGCGAAGGCGTCGATCGGCGCGGCGGCCAGTTCCTCGGGTGAGGCGGCGTTCAGGGCCATGATCTGGCGCCCGTCGAGGTCCGGTAGCAGATCCACCTGGAAGGCCGGGATGCCGACGGCGCGCATGAACATGGCGGTGCTTGCCAGGAGGGCCTTGCGCCCCGGCGCGATGTGCCGGCTGGCCATGGACACCAGCGCGTCGCCCGGCGGGCAGCCTTCGAAGAAGGCGACCGAGGCGAATTTCGCCTGGTTGGCCACCGGGTCTGCGCGGCTCACCTCGAACTCGACCCAGATGCGCCGTGCATCATCGTCGCGCGTGAGCAGCACATCAGCCCGTGGCTCGAACCCGAGCCGGGCGGCAGCGGGAGGCAGAACGAGCGGTGCCTCGATCCTGCACGCCCAGCCCGCCGGACAGGCTTTGAGGAACGCCCCTTGCAGATGTCGCGTGAGGCGTCCGCGGCCACCCCCCGCAACCGCTCCGCCGCCCTGACCTCGGATAGCCACGCTAGACCGCCAGCATCCGCCGGTAGCGACCCGACAGGCGCTCGGTCTGACGGCCCTGGAGCCAGACCGCGGCACCGTTGTCGTCGTTGCGCTGGTAGGCCCACCGGGCGATGCGAAGCGCCGCATCGCCGGCCGTCGACGCCAGTTCTGCAGCGCCGGGTGGCGGTTCGCGAAAGGCCGCCGCGTTGCGCTCCACCCAGCGCTCGAGATGCCTTTCCGCGGCGAGCATGTCCCTCTTGGCCAGGTTGCATTGGCCATGGGCCGCCACGAAGTTCGGCAGAGCTTCGAACCGGTGCAGCGACCAGGGGATGAAGTGGTCGACATGCGTGTCGCCTGCGCGCAGCCGGGCGCCGCAATACAGGCACAGGCCACGCTGCTGGTCGGTCAGCATCGAGAGGTGGTGCGTGATCGGCTGACGCCCGTTGCCGAACAGGAAACGCTCCAGATCGTGGGCCAGCCCAACCATGTTGTGATTGGCCGGGATGTCGCGGATGAGGCTCATCCAGCGGGCCCTCGCCAGACCCGTCACCAGCGGATGGAATCGACGCAACTGGTAGGCCACGCCCGGCAGAAGCGTGATCGCCTCGGCGTGCTCGTCGTGCGGGTACAGGAAGATGCGCGCCTCGCCGGCAACCACCTGCAGGCGGTGCAGCGGCTGTTGACGGATGATGCGCACGATGCGGGTCAGCACCGACTGCCATCGCGAGGGGCTGGCTCGCAGTTGCGCCACCGTGCCAAGGCCGAACGAACGCTCCAGGGCGAGAACCTTGAGCACGGCCGCCTGCGCGCCCGTGCTCTGGCGCAGGACACCGGCATCGCCCGCGCCCGCAAAGGGTGCCGCCTGCTGCCAGTAGTACGACACGAATTTCCCGGCGATGTCGGCCAGCGCCAGCCGACAAGGGGCGCCATCGTCAGCACCCTTTTCCACGGCCAGATCCGCCAGTGCCGTCAGCAGCGCGAACTTGTAGGTGGCGACGAACTGCCCATCCTCGAGCACGGCCTGGATGTTGCGCAGGAAGTCGAGCTGCGCCTGAGCCCCCGGGAGCGGCCATGCGGCAGGCGAACTGGCGGAGAGGGCGCTCACGATATGTCGGTCGAATGTCTCACCCATCGGCATCATCGCCTTCCGACGCGGTGGACGCCACACTCGGACTGGCCGATCCTCCTGCGGGGAATGCTAGAATGACTAGTCATCCATCTAGTCAGAAGCCATGAAAACCTGGCCTGTCCAAGACGCCAAGGCCCGCTTCAGCGAGCTCCTCGAAACCTGCCTCGCCGAGGGCCCGCAGCTCGTGACCCGACGCGGCCACGAAGCTGCGGTCCTGGTATCGATCGCCGAGTGGCAACGCATGCAAGACCGGGCGCGCCCGTCTCTGAAGGCGCTGCTGCTCTCCGATGAGGGGCGCGGCGAATTCAACGTTCCCGCACGGGGCCGCGCAAGGCGCCGTGCTCTGGCTTCGGGTGACTGATCGTGTTTCTGCTCGATACGAATGTGGTGTCTGAACTGCGCCGCAAGCGTCCGCATGGCGCCGTTCTCGCCTGGCTGAGAAGCGCCGATGAGGTCGACCTTCACCTGTCGGCCGTCACGATCGGCGAACTCCAGGCGGGCCTCGAGATCACCCGAGCGCAGGATGCTGCCAAGGCCGTTGAACTCGAACGCTGGCTGAGCGCTGTCGAATGCCAGTTCGCCATCCTGCCCATGGACGGACGAGCGTTCCGTGAGTGGGCCCGGCTGATGCGGGGTCGATCCGACACGCTCTACGAAGACGCGATGATCGCGGCCACTGCACGGGTCCATGGCCTCACTGTCGTGACGAGAAACACCGCCGACTTCAGGCTCTTCGATGTCCCGTTGATCAACCCTTTCCAGCAGTAACTCTGCCGACGGGCAACGGTAACCAATCGGCAAGGGCACCACTCACCCCTGAAGGATCCGCTCGATGTCCTGGCACGCGTCCGCCGGCCGACCAGACAAGGGGACCGACATCAGGACCAACTCGACTTCCCTGCTTCGTGCGGGCACCCGGGTGCGGGCTATGGTCCGCCCGGCCTGCTGCAGCAAAGACCAGTGTTCAGGCGCTGCCGGATAGGCAAGGCACGACACCACACGCGGCGCATCAAACAGGGTGGAGTACGCCAGTGCCTGGAGGATGTCGTTACGGTGATCCTCGCGGACGCGCTCATCCACCCCTTGCCAACCCAGGCTTTCGATTTGAGAAGCGTGGCGCTTGTACTTCGCATCGATCACGATGGCAACGCCAGCGCGCTGGATGACGAGATCGGGCATGAGCGATTGCTGCGACCCGAGGGATGCAGGCTTCCAGCCAAGTGGCACGCGAGTTTCGCTGCGACGCCCGCGAGTGAGCACAGCGTTATGCCGACGGGCGGCGTGTTCCGAGATCGCTTCAACCCACGCTTCGAAAAAGACCTCCATGTCGAGACGCCAGGCAAGCCCGGCCAGGTCTGTCAGCCCGGCAAGACCCCGCTCGTCGACGGTCCAGTCGATCGCCATAAGGCCCTGACGGAAAACATCGGCAGTCACCGGCTGACTCTGCCAGGCACGACGCAAACCCGGGGTTGGCATGCGAGGCTGCACGCCAGACAGCCGCTGCAGGATCAGCTCGAACCGGGATATCAGCTCGCGTACGACTGCGCCAGCGTCTAGCTGAGTGGCTAGCGCGTCGCGATGACGCCGCGCAGCCCAGACGATCGCGCTTCGTATCTCGGCATCGTCCCGAAGGTCGGGATAGCGACACGGCACCTCGAGCGCGCGACCGATCGGCAACCGGGTCCTTGCATAGTCATCCCAGCGTATTTGTCCCTTCGGCGCAGATAGATCGGCCTCAGCGGTCACGAAACGCCTGCGAAGCCCATCGAGCATCCGCTCCAGTCGTTCGATGACGACACTGCTGAGCACCCAAGGCGGAACGCGGCGCTCGGACTGAGGCATCTCGGCAAAGGGCAACAACTCGGGAACGATCCGAAAGCCCGTTCCACAGAGCATGTCCCCCGTGGATCGCCAGCTGATGCGAGGCTCAATAACCAGCCCGTGATCCGGTCGCCCGGAAACCGGCGAGCGCAAAGGCACGGCACCAATGCGGGTAGACGGACGAAACAGGATGCCAGCGCGACCGACCCGACGCTGCACGCTGGCCTCGATACGCATGTCGCGCAGCACGCCGGCATTGGCGGCTAACAACGCGTCGGCGCGCCGTTCGGCGGCCGCCTCGGGGTCCCGTCCTCCGCCGCCGAGCCACGCCGCAGCCGGCACGAAACGCTCGACGCAATCCTGCAGTACCTGGGTCGGCTGGCCGACCCGCGCTCGCGTCAGCGTCTTGTGTGCAGCCCAGCGCCGCGGGGCCGCGTCGGCCTGCGGCTGCTCAGCGGCGCGAACCCCGCGCGGCCGCCTGATACGCCCGCCACCTGCAGTCCGACTATCAGGCATCGGCGGATAACGCCGAACGGGTTGCCGCGAATGTGTCGATGAAGGCCTTGACCTCGTTGGCGAAGCCCGCGACATAACCCTGTGCCAGGTACTCGTCGAGCAAGGGCCGCAGCTGGGTCTGCAGCGCGGCATCAGCACGATCGTCTGGCGCCAGAAAGTAGGAATGGCCGGGCATGAGTGACATCGCCTCCGGCCCGGCATGCTCGACAAAAAGGCGCAGCAGCGCCGTGAAGGCCTCATTCATGCGCGTGCCGCCATGCTGCTCGACCACCGATCGCTGCGGATACAGCGGCACGAAGGCAAAGCGTCTTCGCACCGCGATGTCGAGGATCGCGATGCTTCGGTCGGCACTGTTCATCGTGCCAAGCACATCCAGATTCGGGGGAAGGCTCAGCGAATCACCGACGCCTGCAAAGTCGTAGGCCAGCCGGACGGATCGATCGGACTCACCTGGCTCGAACAACAGGATGGCCTCACCAAGGACCTTTGACAGGTCGGCGCGATTGATCTCGTCAATCACCAGCAGGTAACGCCTGCCGGGATCGGAACGCGCCGCCTCGCAGGCCTGCATCAGATGACCCGGCACCGGCTCGAAGGCCAGCCCCCCGCCGGAACCCGTCCGGGGACCCAGGCCGCCAATGAAGGACTCGTAGGTGGTGCCGGGGTGAAACTGAATCACCCGGCCGCAGCCGTCATAGCGAGTCCGCAGGACCTCGTACGCCAGCCGTGTTTTCCCGGTGCCAGGCGGTCCTTCAACAACGACAAAACGCCGGTATCGAAGCAGATTGGCGATGCGTGTCTCATCCACGCCGGGAAGGAGGTGATCGAGCCACTGGTCGCGCAGGCGATGGGCATCCCGCGCGTGAGCAGCCTTAGTTTCGATGCCTCGCTCGTCGAAGAACAGGTCGCAAAGCGATGCAAGGCAGTCGCGAAGAGCAGCGCGACTGTCTGCGCGCTCCTCCGATCGGGGCGGCTCCAGAATGAGGTAGAGGAGTTGGCCGTACTCATCTAGGGCCCCTTGCCAGGCGCTCAGGCCCTTGCGAATCACATCCGGCAGCCTCAGGTCGGTGCGGGTCGGATCCTGTTTGGCCCAGGCGGTCCGAAAGACTCCTGTCGCACGCTGCCACTGGGCAATAGCCGCGCATTTGCGTGCATGGCCAGGCTTTCCAAGGATCAGGTCATCCGGGGCCATTCCATGGGTTCCGACCACCATACCGACAAGGCAAGGGGTCGGCTCTGATCCGTCATCGGCCTGATCGGGGGGAAAGAAGACCAGACTCATGCCACCGTAGGGTCCACTTGGCGGCTGGTCGGGCGCCACCAGCGCCGCAAATGGCGTCGCGCCAGCCTCGATGTGGCTGTTTACTCGTAGTTGAAAGCGGCGCTCCCCGTTGCTCCTGGACTCGATATCGGGGACCTTGACATAGCGCTCCCGAAACGCATCGCTGAATGCCCTGCGCACAGCGGCCTCCTGCCATCCCGAACGGCCGCTGTACACCAGGTCGACAAGCTGATCCATGGACTCTCCGTTGATGGAAACATCACCGGCTGGGCGGCCGAGCTCTCACCCCCCCGCCAGAAAACTGCGCACCCCCGAGGCGATGAACTGCACGCCCACGCACAGCAGCAGAAAGCCCATCAGCCGGGTGAGCACCTCGATGCCGGCCGGCCCCAGGCGGGCCGACACCACCTGGGCGCTGCGCAGCACCAGCCAGATGATCAGCGCGGTGGCCAGCATCGCGCCCAGCGTGGCGCCGTAGGCCATCGCCTCGGCGAGCGCCGTCTTCTGCTCGCGGATCTCGGTGGAGATGCCGATCACCACCGCGATCGTGCCCGGGCCGGTGATGGTGGGCAGCGCCAGCGGAAAGAACGCGGGGTTGGCATGCGCGGCGCCCGCGCCGGCCGCGCCCGGCCCGTGGCCGAAGAGCATGCCGTGGCCCAGCAGCACCACGCAGATGCCGCCGGCCACCCGCAGCGCCGGCAGCGACACGCCGAACAGGTTGAGCACCACCCCGCCTGCGAACAGGCTGCCCACCAGGATGGCCAGCGCGTAGCCGCTGGTGCGCGCCGCGAGGCTGCGCTGCGCCTGCGGGCTCATGCCCGCCGACAGCGCCGTGAACACCGGCAGCGCCGAAGGCGGGTTGATGATGGTGATCATGCTGAAGAAGCCACCCAGGAAGAAGGTGGCCAGCAGCCGCAGGACCTCGGCCTCGCTCACGCGCCCTGCGGCAGCACGACCCGGGCGCGCGCGTTGACCGTCTCCATGTCGAGGCCGACGATCTTCTTGTAGCCAGCGGCGATCTCGACCAGCTCCTCGTGCGTGGCCACATCCTCCACCCGCGCGAAGCCATCGGGGGCGCGCTGCTCGAAGACATCCATCACATAGTCGGGGCCCTGCGCGCGGTTGGCCATCACGATGCGCGCGGTCTTGGGCAGGCGCTCGGCCTCGTAGCGCTGCAGCGCCGCGGGCAGCCCGGCCACGTCGGTGCCGGCGATCTGCTCGCTCAGCACGCGCGCGTCCAGGATGGACTGCGTGGCGCCGTTCGAGCCGATGGGGTACATCGGGTGCGCGGCATCGCCCAGCAGCGTGACGCGGTCGTGCGTCCAGCGCGGCAGCGGGTCGCGATCGACCATCGGGAACTCGAAGATCACCTGCGCGCCCCGGAACAGCGCCGGCACATCGAGCCAGTCCCAGACCCAGCTCTCGAACTGCGAGGCGAAGACCTCGAGCGCCACCTCGCGGTTCCAGTCCTGCTTGGGCGGGGCCTGGTCGCCGGGCACGCGCAGCTCGGCGATCCAGTTGATGAGCGACTCGCCGCGGTCGGCGTGGCGGCGCGAGATCGGGTAGGTGACCAGCTTCTGGTCGCGGTGGCCGGCCATCACCATGCTGGCGCCGGTGAGGAAGGGCTGGCCCACCGTGGTGGCGCGCCACAGCACGCAGCCCGAGAACTGCGGCGGGCCCTCGTGCGGGTAGAACTGGCGGCGCACCACCGAGTGGATGCCGTCGGCCGAGATGATGGCGTCGGCCTGCTCGGTGAACTCGCGGCCGGTGGCGCGCTCGCGCAGCCGCACGGTGCCCGCCGAGGGGTCGACCGACACCGCTTCGCAGCCGGCGCGCACCGCCTGCGCGCCCAGGCGCTCGACGGTGGCCTGCAGCAGCAGCATCTGCAGCTCGCCGCGGTGGATGGAGAACTGCGGCACCCGGTAGCCGGCGGCCATGCCGCGCGGCTCGGACCATACCTTCTGGCCGTGCCGGTTGAAGTAGCAGACCTCGCGGGTGCGGATGCCGGTGGCATCCAGCCTGGGCAGCAGCCCGAGCGCGGCCAGCTCCACCACCGCGCTGGGCTGCACATTGATGCCCACGCCCAGCGGCTTGACCTCGCTGGCCGATTCGTAAACCCGCGCGACGATGCCGCGCGCCTGTAGCATCAGCGCGAGCGCCAGCCCGCCGATGCCGCCGCCAATGATCACGATGTTCATGCCTGCAACGATAGCAAAGCTCGCCGCGGCCACGCGCCGCAAGGCCCTGCTGCTCGCGGCCCTGCTGGTTGCCGCCACGTCGGCCGCGGCGCCGGCACGCGCCACCGGCCCGGCCGCGGGCGGCAACCCGACCACCGCCAGCACCGCCGTCACCACCGCCAACCCTGCCGGCATCGACTGGGTGGCCATCGACGGCTGGCAGATCGCCCGCACCGAGACCACCATCGGCCAGTTCCGCCGTTTCGTCCGGGCCACCGGCCTGCTCACCCGCGCCGAGCGCGCCGGCGGCGGCGAGGTCTTCGAGGCCGGCTGGACGCGCAAGACCGGCTGGCACTGGGCCGCGCCCTTGGGCAGCCCGGCCGCCGACGACGAGCCGGCGGTGCATGTCGACTTCCACGAGGCGCAGGCCTTCTGCCGCTGGGCGGGGGGGCGCCTGCCCACCGACCGGGAATGGGTGCGTGCCGCCTACACCGAAACCCGGGCTGCGCCGCCGCCGCCGTTCGAACGCGGCCGCAGCTATCCCTTCCCCACCGGCGAGTCACCGGCCGCCGCGCAGTGCCTGGGTGATTGCCCCGGGGCGCAGGCACGGGCGGTACGCCATGGCGCCGCGCTGCTGCGCGGCCATGGCCACGCCCGGGCTGGTGCCACGGCCGCGGGCGTGAACGGTCTGCACGACATGGGCGCCAACGCCTGGGAGTGGGTGGATGAACCGATCGGCGCCCAGGGCGATGCCGAGCGGCGCACCCGCGGCGGCTCCTGGTGGTACGGCGCCGCGCCGATGCGCGCCGAGCACATTCAGGGCAAGCCGGCCGGCACCACCGTGGTCTACATCGGCTTTCGCTGCGTCCGCGGCGGCTGATCCGCCGTCCAGCGGGCTGCGGGCGCCGGCCGGTTCGGTCGGCCTGCAGCGGGTGCCGTGGCGGCCGAAACCCGACGAACCCCCGTTGCAGGAGTTCGTCCGCCATGGCCGGCCCGCTTCAACCCGACCCGTCACGTGCCGCAGGCACGGTGCCACGCCTGCGTGGCGCGCTAGCCGCGCGTCTGCGCGCCCTGCTCGGCCGCCTGGCCGGCACACCCTCCCCGGTGCAGCCCACGCCCGTCGCCGAGCGGATCGGCGCCGAGCTCTACAGCCACTTTCCCGACGCGGTGCTGCTGCTGCGCGACGGGCGCATCATCGACCTGAACCCGGCAGCCGCCCGGCTCCTGGAACTGAGCTCGCCCGCCCAGGCGCTGGGCACGCCCCTGGGCGGCTGGCTGCTCAGCGACGAGCATGCCGATGACATCGCGCCGGCCGAACCGCCCTCCCCCGCCGCACTCGCCCGGCCGATGGCAGCCGGCGACGAGACCTGGGAGGCCCCGGCAGCCAATGACTCGGTCATGCCTGCCGAAGGCACGCCCGACGCCGCGCAGGCCGCGCTCGCCGGCACCCTGAGTGAGCGCCCGCGCGCCGTGCGGCTGCGCACCCGGCATGCCGACGGGCTGCTGGCCGAGCTGCGCCTGGTGCGGCTGGCCGACGGCCACCGCGCGCTGGCCATCCTGCGCGACGCCACGAGTTCGGCCGACGCCGCCGCGCTGTGGCGGCGGGCCACCCGGCGCGACCCGCTTACCGGCCTGCCCGACCGCGCGGCGCTGGAACGCCGACTCGACCTGGCCTTGCGCGAGGCCGCCCGCGACGGCCTCAGCGTGGCCGTGCTGTTCCTGGATCTCGACCGGTTCAAGGCGATCAACGACAACCTCGGCCACGACATCGGCGATCAGGTGCTGCTGGAGGCCTCGCGCCGGCTGGTGTCGGCCTGCCGGGCCGGCGAGGAACCGGCGCGCATCGGCGGCGATGAATTCGTGGTGGTGCTGCCCGGGATGAAGGATCCCGCCGAGGCGTCGGCGGTGGCGCGCAGGGTGCTGGCCGCGATGCAGCCCACGCTGCGGGTGGGTCACTTCGATCTGCTGGCCACCCCCTCGATCGGCATCGCCAGCTTCCCCGCCGATGGCGAGGACAGCGCCGCCTTGCTGCGACAGGCCCATGCTGCGATGTACCTGGCCAAGTCGGATGGCCGCAACACCTTCCGGCACGCCCGCCGGCGCACCGCCCCCCTGGGCTCGGAGGCGATCTCGCCCGGCTAGCCGGCTTGGGCCTAAGATGGCGGATTGCCCGATCGCACTTCGGAGACTCGCCCATGCCCTTCGCCCAGTCCGATGGCGTCCGCATCTACTGGCGGCTCGATGGCCGCCCCGACCGACCGCCGCTGGTCATGGTCAGTTCGCTGGGATCGGACCATGGCATGTGGAACCCGGTGCTCGCAGGGCTCGAGCGTGAATTCCATGTGCTGCGCCTCGACAAGCGCGGTCATGGCGCCTCCGATGTGCCCGATGGCGAGTACAGCCTCGCCCAGCTCGGCCGCGACGTGCTGGCCTGCGCCGACGCCGCGGGCTGGAAGCGCTTCCACTACGCCGGCCTGTCGATCGGCGGCATGATCGGCATGTGGCTGGCCCAGAACGCGCCCAGGCGCCTGGAGCGGCTGGTGCTCTCGAACACCGCCGCGCGAATCGTCCCCGGCACCTTCGACGAACGCATCCGCCTGGTGCTCGACAAGGGCATGGGCGCGGTGGCCGAGGGCGTGCTCGGGCGCTTCTTCACCCCGGCCTACGCCGCACGCCGCACGATCCACCACAGCACGGTGCGCAGCACCCTGCTGGCCATCGACCCGCGCGGCTATGCCGGCTGCTGCGCGGCCATCCGCGACATGGACATCGCCAGCGGCCTGCGCCGCATCAAGACGCCCACCCTGGTGATCTCCGGCCGCTTCGATCCCTCGACCCCGGCCGAGCGCGGGCGCGAGATTGCCGCGGCCATCCCTGGGGCAGGCCATCTCGAACTGCCCACCGCGCACTTCGGCCACTCCGAGCGCCCGCGCCGCTGGCTCGACGCAGTGGTGCCCTTCCTGAACGGCACGCCGGCCGCCTGAGGCCGACCCGCGCTCCGCTCCCACCCACGCTGCCCATCGCCCCGCGCTGATCCCGGAAGCCCCCGATGCTCGATCTCACCCCCCGCCAGGCCCACGAGCTGCTCGGCCAGCAGCCTGACGCGGTCTTCATCGACTGCCGCAGCGAGGCCGAGTATCTCTTCGTGGGCCACCCGGCCGGCGCAGTGCATGTGCCCTGGGCCGAAGCCCCCGACTGGGATATCAATCCCCATTTCGTGAGCGAGGTGCGCAAGCTGGTCAGTCACTCCATCGACCGGCCGGTGGTGATCATCTGCCGCAGCGGCAACCGCTCGGTGCATGCCGGTCAGGCCCTGGAGGCGGCCGGCTTCACCCGGGTGATCAATGTGCTGCACGGCTTCGAGGGCTCGATCAACGAGCGCCATCACCGCGGCGAGCTCAACGGGTGGCGCTTCGACGGTCTGCCCTGGGAGCAGCTCTAGCCGGCCGGCTTGAGCGACTTCCAGGTGGAGGTGGCATAGGCCACCAGCTCGCCCTGCGCGTCGACCAGTTCGGAGCACAGGTACGAGATGCTGCGGCCCTGGCGCAGGAAGCGGCCGGTGCACACCAGCGGCTCGATGCGCACCGCCTTCACGTACTGGGTCTTCATCTCGAGCGTGGTGCCCGGCCCGCTGACATGATTGAGCAGGTGGCCCATGGAGATGTCCATGATGGTGGCCACCACCCCGCCGTGCAGCGAGCCCTGCGGGTTGAACATGAAGTCGCGCGGGGTGAGGCTGACCCGGCAGCAGCCCTGCGGAAACTGGATGTCCATGCCGAAGAGCCGGGCCAGGAAGAAGCGGCCGAACTCCTGGGTGTGGTCCTGCAGCGCGCGCTCGAAGGCCTCGCGCGCGGCGGTCTCGTCGACCCGGCGTGGCGCGCTCATCGCTCGCTCCCGGCGGTGGACGACGCGATGAAGCGGTCGAGCAGCGCGGCCAGCTCGCGCGGGCAGTCGAGGTTGGGCGAGTGCCCCACGCCGTGCCAGACATGCAGGCCGGTGCCCGGCGGGTACATTGCCCAGCTGTCGAGCATGTCGGGCAGCGGGATCACCGCATCGCGGTCGCCGGCCACCAGCAGCACCGGCATGGGCAGCGTGCGCACCCGCTCGCCCAGCCGCAGCTGCAGCATCGAGCGCATGGAGCCGCGCAGGCGCCGTTCCGGGGCATGGCGGATGTCGGCCAGCAGCTGGCGGATCTGTTCAGGGTCATGGCCCTCGATGAGGCCGTCGAGCACCTCGTCTTCGCGGCCGCGCGCGAGCTGCGCCTGACGCGCCGCGGCTCGGGCATCGAGGAAGGCCTCGAGCGCCGGGCCGGCGAGCGGTGCGCCATTGGGGCTGGCGGGGTCGAGCAGCACCAGCGCCTCCAGGCGTTCAGGATGCTCGACCGCGTACTGTGCCACCGTGGCGCCGCCCATCGAGTGGCCCACCAGCGTGAAGCGCTCGATGCCCAGGCGGTCGACCAGCTCGTGCACATCGGCCGCGAAACGCTGCACGGTGAAATCGTCTTCGTTCGGCGGGGCGTCGGAGCGGCCGGCACCGCGGTTGTTGATCGCGATGCTGCGGTAGCGCCCGGCCGGCAGCGCCTGCTGGGTGGCGTGCCAGATGCGCCCCGACGACTGGTAGCCATGCACCAGCACCACGGTCTGCGGACCGCTGCCCTGCTCGAAGTATTCGAGCGAGACCGTCGAGAGCCGGATGAGCGCCATGACCGATCAGGCGGTGAGTGCCGACATGCGAGACAGGCGCTGAGCGATGATCGCCTCGGCCTCGCGCACGATGCGCGACACCAGCTCGGCGCAGGTGGGGATGTCATGGATCAGGCCCTGCACCATGCCGGCCGACCAGATGCCGTACTCGGGGTCGCCGGTCTCGTAGACGACCCGGCCGCGCTGGCCGGCCACGAGGTGCTTGAGGTCATCGATGGTGGCGCCGCCCTTGCGCTCGATGGAGACCACCTCGCGGCTCACCGCATTGCTGGCCACCCGCGAGGTGTTGCGCAGGGTGCGGAAGATCAGCTCGGTGGCGCGCTCGTCGTTGGCCACGATCTGTTCCTTGATGCGCTGGTGGATGGGGCTCTCCACGGTGCACATGAAGCGCGTGCCCATGTTGATGCCCTCGGCGCCCAGCGCCAGCGCCGCCACCAGGCCGCGCGCGTCGCCGAAGCCGCCCGAGGCGATCATCGGGATCTTCACCTGATCGGCAGCTGCGGGAATGAGGATCAGGCCCGGGGTGTCGTCCTCGCCGGGGTGGCCCGCGCACTCGAAGCCATCGATCGAGATGGCATCGGCGCCGATGCGCTCGGCCTTGAGGGCGTGCCGCACGGCGGTGCACTTGTGGATCACCTTCACACCGTACTTCTTGAGCTCGGTGATGTGCTCCTGCGGGTTGTTGCCGGCGGTCTCGACGATACGCACGCCCGACTCGACGATCGCCTGCCGGTACTCGGCATAGGGCGGCGGCTTGAGCGCGGGCAGGATGGTAAGGTTCACGCCGAAGGGCTTGTCGGTCATCTCGCGGCAGCGGGCGATCTCGCGCCGCAGGTCCTCGGGCGTGGGCTGCGTGAGCGCGGTGATGAAGCCCAGCGCGCCGGCGTTGGCCACCGCAGCCACCAGCTCCGCGCGGCCCACCCACTGCATGCCGCCCTGAACGATGGGGTGTTCAATGCCGAACATCTCGGTGAATCGGGTCTTCAACACGGCAGCCTCCGGGCAATGGGAATGGGGGATGGGAGTGAGGGCGGCGGGCGGTCCTGGATGACCCTGCTCGCGCCACGGTGCCCGGCGAGCCTACCCGATGCGTCGGCGCGCTTCCGGGCGGGGGTATGATTTCCGGATGCGCGCCTTCCGACGCCCGGGGTGGTCTCTGCTGCTGGCCTGCTGCCTGCTGATGCAGGCGGTGTCGGCGGCTGCGGCCATGGCCTGCGGGCCGCAGCATGAGCCGGTCGCGTCCTTGTCGATGCCGCCCTGCCATGAGGCCGCGGCCAGCGACAGCATCGACAGCACCGACACGCCCGTGTCCCAAACCTGCAGCGCCTGCGCAGCCTGTCTGCTCGGCAGCGCCCTGCCGGTGCGCGTGGCCATGCCGCAGGCGCCGTCCGCGTCGCTGAACGCCACGCCGGCCAGCGCGGTGCCCGCGCTGAGCTTCCTCGCCGACGGGCCCGAGCGCCCACCCCGACGCGCGCCGCTGGCGCGCTGAGCCGCCTCGGCACCGCGAGCGCGTCGCCGCGCGCGCAACCGCGGCCGCAAGACGCGCACGCCGCGCAACCCGAACGCCACCGGGCGCCCGTCCGCGCCTCGGTGGGCCGTTACCCACCCCCTGCGACCGGCACCGCCTGCACACCGCCGGCCGCGGGCCATCCGAGGTACGACCATGCCCTGCCTGCCTGATCGCCCGCGCCGCACGCGGATCGCGACGACGGCCCTGTCCGCCTTGACGGCATTGACCGCACTCGCCGCGGCGAGCGCCCCGCCCGCCCACGCGGCCGGCGCCGCAGGTGCGACCGATCCCCTCGACCCCGGCGCCAGGGTGCCGCCGCTGCGCCATCAGTCACCGTTTGCCGGCTATCGCCCGCTGCCCGAGACGGCCGTCGGCTCCTGGAAAGATGCCAACGAGGCGGTCGCCCGCGCCGGCGGCTGGCGCGCCTATGCCCGCGAGGGCCGCCCCGCGCCGGGCGGTGCCGGGGCAGGGCACAGCCACGCTGCGCCCGGCGCAAGCCCGCCGCTGGCGCCCGCCGCGTCACCAGGCGCCAGCGGCGCAGGGGTGCGGCCATGACCCGCCGGCGTTCTGGTCTCATCGCACTCGCCCTGCCCCTGCTGCTCGCCGGCTGCGCCAGCGTGAGCCCCGACCCCGGCTTCGGGGAGGTGCAGGCCGCCGCCCGCGCCCACCTCGGACGCGAACTCGCCTGGACCCAGGATGCGGCCGGGCGCGCCGCGCTGCGCGCGCAGGTGAGCGCACTGCTGTCGCGCCCCCTGTCGGTGGACGATGCGGTGCAGGTGGCGCTGCTCAACAACCGCGGTCTGCAGGCCGCCTTCCAGGAGCTCGGCATCGCGCATGCCGAACTGCTGCGGGCCAGCCGGCCGGCCAACCCGCATGTTTCGCTGCTCAACGCCAGCCGCCTGCACGACGGCGTGCGCGAATTCAAGATCGAGCAGGCCTTTCTGGTGAATCTGGTGTCGGCCTTCACGCTGCCGCAGGCCGTGGCGATCGAGGAGCGGCGGCTCGCACAGGCCCGGCAGGCCGCCATCCTGACCGTGCTGCAACTGGCCGCCGATACCCGCAAGGCCTGGTATCAGGCGGTGGCCGCCGAGGAGATCCTGGGCTACCGCAAGCAGGTGAGCGAGGCCGCCGCCGTGGGCGCCGAGCTGGCCGCGCGCATGGCCCGCGCCGGCAACTGGAGCGCGCTCGACCAGGCCCGCGAGCACCGCTTCTCGGCCGAGGCTGCGCTGGGCGAAGCCAGGGCGCAGCTCGAGCGACGCCAGGCCCGAGAGCGGCTGATCCGCCTGCTCGGCCTGTGGGGCGACGACATCGGCTTCGCGCTGCCGCAGCGCCTGCCCGCGCTGCCGGCCGAGCCGGCCGACCGGCCCGAGCTCGAACAGCTCGCGATGGGCCGGCGCATCGACCTGATGATGGCGCGACTGGAGATCGAGGCGCAGGCCCGGCAGCTCGGCCTGACCCGCAGCTCGCGCTTCATCAATGTGCTCGAGCTCGGCCCGGCCCGCGTGCTGGAGGGCGAGCGCAACGCCGGCTACAAGCGTGGCGTGGAGGTCTCCTTCGAGCTGCCGCTGTTCGACCAGGGCGGCGCGCGGCTGGCGCGGGCGCAGGCCATCCACCAGCAGGCGCTCGAGCGCGCCGCGCAGGCGGCGATCGAGGCCCGCTCGCAGGTACGCGAGGCCTACGACGCGCTGCGCACCCGCTGGGACATCGCCCGCCACCACCGCGACGAGCTGCTGCCGATCAGCCGGCGCATCGCCGACGAGAACCTGCTGCGCTACAACGGCATGTTCATCGGCGTGTTCGAACTGCTGGCCGATGCGCGCGCGCAGGTGGCCTCGGTGATGGAGGCGATCGAGGCCAATCGCGACTTCTGGCTCGCCCAGTCCGATCTCGACATGGCCCTGCTCGGGCCGGCCGGCAAGGGGAATCCATGATGAATCCGCGTCGACAGTTCTTTCGTGGCGCCGCCGCGCTCGGTGCCGCGGTGGGCGCCACCGTGGGCGCCGCCACCGTGCCGCGCTCGGCCCTGGCCCGCCTGCCCGAGGCGGTGAGCCGCAGCGGGCCCGAGACCGCGCCGCCGGCCACCCCGGCGGCCGGCCTGGGCTACACCCCGGTGGTCACGCTCAACGGCTGGACCCTGCCCTGGCGGATGAACGCCGGCGTGAAGGAGTTCCACCTGGTGGCCGAGCCGGTGGTGCGCGAGATGGCACCCGGCTTCAGCACGCACCTCTGGGGCTACAACGGCCAGTCGCCCGGACCGACCATCGAGGTGGTGGAGGGTGACCGGGTGCGCATCTTCGTGACCAACCGCCTGCCCGAGCACACCAGCATCCACTGGCACGGCCAGCGGCTGCCCAACGGCATGGATGGCGTGTCGGGCCTCACGCAGCCGGCGATCGAGCCGGGTCGCACCATGGTCTACGAGTTCACGGCGCGGCGACCCGGCACCTTCATGTACCACCCGCATGCCGACGAGATGGTGCAGATGGCCATGGGCATGATGGGCTTCTGGGTGACGCATCCGCGCGGCCGCCATCCGCTGATCGCGCCGGTGGACCGCGACTTCTGCTTCCTGCTGGCGGCGTATGACATCGAGCCGGGCAGCCGCACGCCGCGGGTCATGACCATGAGCGAGTTCAACCTCTGGACCTGGAACAGCCGCATCTACCCGGGCATCGATCCGCTGGTGGTGCGCAAGGGCGACCGGGTGCGCATCCGGGTGGGCAATCTCACCATGACCAACCACCCCATCCACCTGCACGGCCACGAGTTCGAGGTGACCGGCACCGACGGCGGCCCGGTGCCGCTGACAGCGCGCTGGCCCGAGGTGACCACCGATGTGGCGGTGGGGCAGATGCGGCAGATCGAGTTCATCGCCGACGAGGAGGGCGACTGGGCCTTCCACTGCCACAAGAGCCATCACACCATGAATGCGATGGGCCACTCGGTGCCCACGCTGATCGGCGTGGACCACACCGGGCTGGCCGCCCGCATCCGCGCGCTGGTGCCCGACTACATGGTGATGGGCGAGCGGGGCATGGCCGACATGGGCGAGATGACCATGCCCCTGCCGGAGAACACCGCGCCGATGATGGCCGGACAGGGCCCCTTCGGCGCGATCGCCATGGGCGGCATGTTCTCGGTGATCAAGGTGCGCGCCGACCAGCCGCCCGGCGATTACCGCGACCCGGGCTGGTATCGCCACCCGCCCGGCAGCGTGGCCCGGGAGTGGTCCGGCGATGCCGGCGGCAACGCGCCCGCCGCGTCCTCGCCGGGCGAACCGACCCGGGCCCCGGCGGGGCAGGCCACCCCGGGCACCGCCCGTGTCCGCAAACCCTCGGGCGGTCACACCCACTGAACCGGAGCATTGCCATGAGCGTTTCCCGCAGACTCGTCGCGTCTCGCGTCGCCCTCGTCACCGCGCTCGCGAGCCTCGCGCCCCTGACGGCCGGGGCGGCCACCGGCACCCCAGGCGCGGCATCCACCGACGCGCAGGTCCCGCTGACTGCGGCGGAAGTCCGGCGGGTCGACCGGGCCAACGCCCGTATCACCCTGCGCCACGAGGACATGCGGCATCTCGACATGCCCCCGATGACCATGGTCTTCGCCGTGGCCGACCCGGCGATGCTCGAGGGCCTGAGCCCGGGCATGGCGGTACGGGTGCGGGTGGAGCGCCGCGAGGGCGGACTGGTGGTGACACGGATCGAGCCGGTGCGGCCCTGAGGCCGCAACGAACCCGAGCCTCAGCCCAGGCGCAAGGGCTGAGGGGCGTCGGCCGGCAGGCAGGCCTGCCAGCGGGCGCGCAAGGCGGGCTCGTCCAGCAGGGCGCCCGGCGCGAGCCGGCACTCCACCCGCGAGGCTGCCCGGCCATCGGCCGGCAACCAGTCGGGATCGGCAGCGGCATCGAACCCGTACCACTCGCGTGCGGTGCGCAACTCGGCCCGCAGGCCAGCCACCCCGGGCAGCCCGGCCACCGCTCGCAGGGCCTGCTCGATGGCGCGACGCTCGAAGACCTCCGTGGCCGGCCACACCCAGCCCAGACGCGGGCTTGGCGCGGTGAACCAGCGCCATCGGTGCGCATCGCGGGCGCAGGCCAGGGCCTCGACCAGCCGGGTCCAGTCGGGCAGGGCGGTGTCGATCGAGTCCGCAGCGTCGCCCAGCAGCAGATCGGTGGCGCGCGGCGCGGCCAGACCGGATGCGGGCCAGGCCACCACCGCGATCGGGCCGAGCACCGCCGACAGCGGCCCGGCGCGCAGGGCGTCGATCACCGCGGCGGGATCGGCCGTGTCGGCAAGCCGGATCAGCAGCCGGTGCCAGGGGCCCTGCCGCAGCAGCCGCGCGAGCAGCAGCGAGAAGGGCGCAGCCGCCACGCAGCAGGCGCAGCCCCCGGCGAAGCCGGCCACCCGCAGCGCGGTGTTCTCGGGCAAGGCCGGGCGAGGGATGCGGGCGTCATCGAGCACGACCGCCCAGCGCTCGTCGGCGGGACGCTCATGGCACCAGCGGGCCAGGGCCTGATCGGGCCGCTCGCCGACACCGGCCAGCAGCAGCACGGCGGTGGGCGCGGCCCCCGCAGGCGGCAGGGGACCGAGCAGCGCTCGGCCGGACGGGAACGCGGTCATGCCGTCGACGAGCGTGCCGACGCCGGCGATCAGTCGTGCAGCCGGCGGGCGCGTGGTTCGATGAGCTGCATGCGTCGCAGCATGTCGAGCGCATCGGACAGGCTGCGGTAGCGGGACACGCCGCGGCGCAGCTCGGCCACCGAGACCCGGCCATCGATCAGGGTGAGCAGCATGCGCAGGCGGCGCGGCAGCGGCGAGCAGCGATCGATCAGCTCGAGCCGACCGCGCGAGGTGCGCACGAACACGTCATCCTCGCGCACCGGCACGAAGGACGCGCGGGCGCCGAAGCGGCGCAGCAGCAGATCGACGGAGGCTTCGGTGGAGGACGGTTCGGACATGGCGTCAAGCCCGGCGGGGTACCAGACGCCAAGAGTAGCCGACGAACGGCCCCCGTGGCGTGAACTGGATCACCGCCGGGGACCGCTCAGCCGCCGCTCCCGTACAGGAAGTTGGGCAGCCACAGGGTCATGCCCGGGAAGGCGTACATCAGCGCCATGCACACGATGACGATGAACATGTACGGCATCATGCCCGCGAAGATCTGGTTGAGCGTGACATGGGGCGGGGCCACACCCTTCAGGTAGAAGGCCGACATCGCCACCGGCGGCGACAGGAAGGCCGCCTGCAGGTTCACCGCCACCAGCGTGCCGAACAGCACCGGATCGATCTGGAAGTGCGCGAGCATGGGCAGGAAGATCGGCACGAAGATGACGATGATCTCGGTCCACTCCAGCGGCCAGCCGAGCAGGAAGATGATCGCCTGCGAGAGCATCAGGAACTGCAGCGGGGACAGGTCCAGGGCCAGGATCCAGCGCTCGATCAGCTCCTGCCCGCCGTGCAGCGCGAACACCGCCGAGAACAGCGCCGAGCCCACGAACAGCCAGCACACCATGGCGGTGGTCTTGGCGGTGAGGTAGACCGCCTCGCGGGTCTTGGCGAAGGTGAGCTGCCCGGAGCGCCATGCAAGCAGGAAGGCGCCGGCCGCGCCCACAGCCGCCGACTCGGTGGCGGTGGTGATGCCGAACAGGATCACCACCAGCACCAGCCCGGTGAGCAGGGCCAGCGGCATCACCGATTCGAACAGCAGGCGCTGCACCTCGAGCAGCTGCGCCGAGAACTGGCGGTAGTACCAGATCAGACCCACCGCCGAGAGGACGGCCAGACCCCAGAACCAGGCACCGAAGGACTCGGGCACATTCGAGCCGGCTGGCGCGGCGTCTGCCGCGGGCGGCAGCGTGAGGGGCGCGGGGCCGCTGGCCGGCGCCGAGGCGTCAGGCGCGCTGCCAGGAGGCTCGGCCAGACCCGAGGGCGCAGGCGCGGCGCCCGGCGGTTCGGCCAGGCCCGGCGCAGCGGCGCCCGGCGGCTCCGACAGGCCCGAC
>CAIZPE010000079.1 GCA_903934795.1 uncultured bacterium
CGCGTGGCCGGCGCCTGGCTGCTGGTGGTCTTCGCGGTGGTGATGCTGGTGCCCGCGTGGAGCGAGCGCTTCACCACCTGGATGACGCCGCTGGCCAGCGGCGCCAACGCCGCGTCCTCCCGCCTGTCGGGCGGCTCGCTGGGCAGCGCGCTGCTGCTCGGCGCGGTGCTCGGCCTGGTCTGGAGCCCGTGCTCGGGCCCGCTGCTCGCGTCGGCGCTCACCCTGGTGGCGAGCGAGGGTGGCGTGGCGCGCGGCGGCATCGTGCTCGGCCTGTTCGGGGTGGGCGCGGCCATCCCGCTGGTGGCGGTGGCCTACGCGTCGCGCGCCGGCTTCACCCGCGCCCGCGGCTGGGTGCTCGCCCGCATCGGCGTCATCAAGACGGTGTTCGCCGTGCTGCTCGGCCTGATGGGCCTGGCCATCCTCACCGGCGCCGACAAGTGGATCGAGGCGCGGGTGAACGCGCTGCTCCCGGAGGGCTGGGTGGGCCTGACGGTGATGTTCTGATGCACGGCGGCGTCTGCCGCCCGCACGCCGCGTCAGCCGGCGGCCAGGAACACGCCGAACCAGTCCTGCGGATCGGTCCAGTGGCGCACCCGGCTGAAGCCGGCCTCGCGCAGCAGCGCGATGAAGTCGGCCGGTGCCCACTTGCAGGAGTACTCGGTGTGGATGCGCTCGCCGGCCGCAAAGCGCCGCTCGCCGCCGGGCCAGCGCACGACCAGGGCCTCGCGCGCCTCGAGGTGCATCTCGATGCGCGTGGCTGCGGGGTCGTAGAAGGCCACATGCCGCCACTGGCGCACGGAGAAGTCCGCGCCGAGCAACCGGTTGAGATGACGCAGCAGGTTCAGATTGAAGGCGGCGGTCACCCCCAGGGCATCGTCGTAGGCGGCATCGAGCACCGCGGCCGGCTTGATCAGGTCGGCACCGATCAGCAGGGCGCCGCCGGCCGCCGCCGCGCGGGCCTCGCGCAGCAGCCGCAGTGCCGCCGCCGGCAGGAAGTTGCCGATGCTCGAGCCGGGGTAGAACACCAGCGACGGGCCGCCGAGGAGCTCGGCCGGCAGCGCCAGCCGGCGGGAGAAATCGGTGCCCACGCCGGTCATCGCCAGCTCGGGGTGCTGCCGCTGCAGGTTCTCGAGCGCGTCGCGCAGGAAGGCGGCCGAGATGTCGAGCGCGAGATACCGGCCGGGGCGCAGCAGGCCGAACAGGCTGGCCGCCTTGGCGCAGTTGCCGGCGCCCAGGTCCACCAGCGTGGGCGCCGCGCCGGTCTCGGCGAGCGCAGCCTGGGCGATGGCCGGGCCGTGCGCGGCGAAGATCGCCGCCTCGGTGCGGGTGGGGTAGTACTCGGGGGTCTCGGTGATTGCCTCGTACAGGCGCGAGCCCAGGCTGTCGTAGAAGAACTTGGGTGCGATCTGCGCGCGCGGCGCGTTCAGCCCCGCGATCGCCTCCGCGGCCTGGGCGCGGTCGTCGAGCCGGTCGAGCTGGATGAAGGCGGGGGTTCGCATGGGGCGGCCGACTATAGCAGTGCGGTCTCGACCGAGCATGTCGGCGCGTCGTGGCCGCGCGGCGTGCCCGGCTCGCGGCGCACGGCCGGGGCAGGGTTCCGGTGACGGCTGCCCGCCGTCTGGGCTGGTTCTTCGCCCACGACTGGGACGGGCAGGCCTTGCGGCGGCTGGGCGCCGCGCCCTCGGGCCTGCGCTTCGACACGGCGGGCTTCGACCTGCTGGCCGTTTCCGGCGGCCTGCGCCTGCTGCTGCACGACCACGAGCGCTTCGCCGAGGCCCAGGCGGCACGCGGCCGGCGCCTGGGCTGGGCGGGCGTGCTCTCGCACCACGAGCAGCTCGGCGCGCTGGCAGCAGCGCTGGTGGCCGAGCGGCTGCGCCTGCCCGGCGCCTCGCCCGAGTCGTTGCTCGCCGCCCAGCACAAGGTGCATGCCCGCCAGGTGCTGGCGCAGGTGGCGCCCGAGGCCAATCTCGCCTGGCAGCCGGTCACGCTGCGCCGTCATCAGACACCGCCCGAGGACATCGCCTATCCCTGCTTCGCCAAGCCGGTGAAGGGCGCGTTCTCGGTGCTGGCCCGCGAGGTGCCCGACCGCGCGGCGCTCGCCGCCATGCTGCGCTTCGGGCCGCTGGAGGGCTGGCTGGCCGATCGGCTGGTGGCACCCTTCGAGCGCATCTGCCGGGCGCGGCTGCCGCAGGCCGGCAGCGCGCACCGGCTGCTGCTCGAGGAGCCGGTGCCGCTGCGGGTGCCGCAGCACAATCTCGATGGCTGGGTGGGCGCCGGCGAGGTGCATGCCCTGGGCGTGGTCGATGCGATCACCTACCCCGGCACGCGGTCCTTCCTGCGCTGGGAGTATCCCAGCCGGCTGCCGGCGGCGGTGCAGGCCCGGGCCCTGGGTGTGGCGCGGCGCTTTCTCGGCGCGATCGGTTTTCGCACCGGGTTGTTCAACCTCGAGTTCTTCTTCGACCCCGCCACCGATCGCCTGAGCGTGATCGAGTGCAACCCGCGGCTGGCCTCGCAGTTCGGTGACCTCTACCGGCGCGTGGACGGCATCGATCCGCATGCCATGGCGGTGGCGCTGGCGCTCGACGAGGATCCGCGCGCGCTGCCGCGCGCGGCGCCGGTGGCCGGGGTGGCGGCAAGCCTCGTCTATCGCGCCTTCGATCCGGCCGCCGTGCCACCGCCACCCGATGCCGCGCGCCGCGCCGCCTTTGCACGGGCTTTTCCGGACGGGCTGCTGCTGCCCATGCCCAAGCGCGGTGCCGCGCTGGCGCGCGATTTCAGGTGGGCCGGCGATCACCGCTACGGAATCGTTCACCTCGGAGCGACCGACCGGGCGCAGCTGGCGCAACGGGCGGCGCAGGCCAGCGCGCTGCTGGGATGGCGCTTCGACTGGTGAGCATGGCGCGCGGGCGAGCGCCCAGGCGCGCGCAGGCCAGGGCGGCCAGATAGGGCAGACACTGCAGTCCGAGCAGCAGCATCCAGCCATCATGGCGCCGGCCGCTGTCGAGCGTGTCGGCCAGCAGGCCGAGCAGGCAGACCAGCAGACCGGCGAGCAGCATGCGCTCCTCGCGCACGCCGCGATCCGGGCTGCGTCGTTCGGCGCCGGTGGTCGCCTTGCGGGTGACCTCGAACACGCCGCGTTGTCCGACCAGCCCGGCGATCACGCCGGTGGCGATGGCATGCGACAGGCCCAGGCCGACCAGCGCGGCGCCGGCGGTGTCGGTCGGCATGCAACCCACCCGGCGGTGGTAGAGCAGGGGCGCGAGCAGCACACGCACGCCCAGCACCGCGGCCAGGGGCAGGGCGAACAGCAGCAGTGGCGGCCCCACCCAGGTCGGGGCGGCGAGCACGCCCACGGCGCAGACCATCGCCGCGAGCGTCAGCCCGAGATTGATCGCATCACCGATCCATGGCAGCCAGCCGGCGAGAAAGTGATAGCGCTGGCCAGCGGTGAGCGGCGAGCGGCCGAGCAGCGCGTCACGGTGCCGGCGCAGGATCTGCATCGCGCCCTGCGCCCAGCGCCGCCGCTGACGCCGACAGGCCTCGAAGTCCTGCGGCACCAGACCGGCGCCGAGCACCGAGTCGACATAGACCAGGCGCGCGCCCTGCCGCAGCAGCCGCAGGCCGAGTTCGCTGTCCTCGCACAGGCTCTCGCCCGACCAGCCGCCGGCCTCGCGCAGCGCGCTCGCCCGCACCAGGGTCATGGTGCCGTGCTGGATGATCGCGTTGCGTTCGTGGCGGTGGTGCATGCCCACGCGGAAGAAGCCCTCGTACTCCCAGTTCATCATCCGCTGCAGCGGCTGCCCGGCCCAGTCGCGGTGGGCCTGCGGCGACTGCACCACCGCGCAGGCCGGATCGCCGAAATGCCCGGCCAGGGCGGCGAGCCAGCGCGGGCTCACCTGGTAGTCGGCATCGACCACGCCGATCCAGGCGGCGCGCGTGTCGGTGCGGGCCAGCGCCACATTCAGTGCACCGGCCTTGAAGCCCGGCCAGCGCGGCAGGCGGATGAAGCGCACTGCCGGCGCGCCCGCCGGCCGTTCGCGGCGCAGCCGCTCGACATGGGCACGCACTGGCCGCCAGCAGGCCGGATCGCGGGAGTTGTTGTCGACCACGATCACCTCGAAGGCCGGCCAGTCGAGCGCCATGAGGCTGTCGAGGGTGGCGATCACCATGGCCGGCGGCTCGTTGCAGCAGGCCAGGTGGATGCTCACGAAGGCGGCGGGCTCGCCCGCGCGCAGGGGCTGCTCGCGCGCCGTGCGGCGCAGGCTTCCCGGCCAGAAGGTCTCGGCGAACTCGAAGAGCTGGCCCAGGCCGATGAGTGCGCTGATGCCCATGACCAGGGCGAGCGGCACCCACAGCGCGAGCTCGCGCGGGCCCGGGTACTGCGCGAGCAGTGCCGACACGGCCAGCACCGCGAAGGCGGCGCTGGCCTGCACCCCGACGGCCAGGCAGATCCGGCCCGGCAGCCGCAGGCGCCGCGTGGCGATCAGCACCGGCAGCATCAGCGCAAGGCCCAGTGCCGCCGAAAGCAGCGCCTCGCCGCGCCAGCCCGGCATGGCCTCGACCGGACCGCGCAGCGCGAACTTGGGCTGCCGGTCGGCATCGAGCAGACCCCAGTGCGGACCCACGCTGCCCTCCAGCGCCCGCTTCCAGGGCTGGTCGATGGCCTCCATCAGGTGGTAGTCCAGGCCCATACCCGCCGCGCGGGCGGTGAACTCGCGCACGAAGACCGCCTGCGCGGCGGGCGAGGGCAGGGCGGCACCGCGCCGCTCGCCGGCCGAGGGCCAGCCAACCTCGCCGATCACCACGGGCTTGCCCGGGAAGCGCGCCTGCACCTGGGCGAGGCGCTGCAGCGCCACGGCCACCGCGCGATCGGCGGGCACGCCTTCCCAGTAGGGCAGCAGGTGCACGGTGATGAAGTCGACATGGGCGGCGAGCTCGGGCTGCGCTAGCCAGATATGCCAGGGCTCGGCGGTGGAGACCGGCTGGTCGATGCTGGCGCGCACCCGGTCGAGCTGACGGCGCAGCTGGGCCGGCGGCAGACTGCGCCGCAGCTGGGTCTCGTTGCCGACGATCACCCGCTCCACGGCCGTGTGGCGGCGCGCGGTGCGCAGCGCCGCGGCGATCTCGCGCTCATCGGCCTGCGGGTCGCCGTCGAGC
>CAIZPE010000080.1 GCA_903934795.1 uncultured bacterium
ATGGCGCTCGAGATCACCAACATGCGTTTCCTCGACGAGATGCGCCGCACCGGCAACATCGGGCCCGAGGTGTCGATGCTCAAGATCAAGGGCACCGAGATCCAGCAGGCGCTCACCGAACTCAGCATGCAGGTGATGGGCCCCATGGCCCAGGCCTTCCGCCCGATCAGCTACGACGGCTTCGACGAGTTCGGCGCCTCGATGGCCGCGCGCTACTTCAACTTCCGCAAGACCTCCATCTACGCGGGTTCCAACGAGATCCAGCGCAACATCTTCTCGAAGATGGCGCTGGGCCTCTGAGCCCGGGAGCAACAGGCATGAACTTCGAACTCACGCAGGAACAGCAGCTGCTGGCCGACACGGTCAAGCGGGTGATCGAGAAAGACTACGCCTTCGAGGCGCGCAAGCAGATCGTGGCCGGCACGCCGGGCCACAGCCCGGCGGTGTGGGCCACCTTCGCCGAGCTCGGCCTGCTCGGCCTGCCGCTGTCGGAGGCCGCTGGCGGCTTTGGCGGCGGCGCGGTCGACATGGTCGCGGTCATGGAGGCCATCGGCGCGGGGCTGGTCCTCGAGCCCTACCTCTCCACGGTGGGTCTGGTCGGACGACTGATCGACCGCCACGGCAGCGATGCGCAGAAGGCCGCGGTGCTGCAGCCGGTGGTCGAGGGCGCGCTCACCCTGGCGCTGGTGCACTACGAGGCCGGCGGCCGCTTCAGCAACACCGCGGTGGCGCTCACCGCGCGCCGTCAGGGCGCCGGCTGGGTGCTCGACGGCAGCAAGATCGCGGCGGTGGATGCCCCGGTGGCCGGCAAGCTGCTGGTCAGCGCGCGCACCTCGGGCATGCCCGGCGAGTCCGGCGGCATCAGCCTGTTCCTGGTCGATGCCGGCGCGGCGGGCGTGTCGATGAAGACCTACCGCACCCAGGACAGCCTGCGCTCGGCCGATGTCAGCCTGCGCGGCGTGAGCGTGGGCGCCGACGCGCTGGTGGGCGCCGAGGGCGAGGGTCTGGCCATGCTCGAGGAGGCGCTCGATTTCGCGGGCGCGCTGCTCTGCGCCGAGGCGGTGGGCGCCATGAAGTTCGCCTGCGACACCACGCTGGAGTACCTCAAGACCCGCAAGCAGTTCGGCACCAACATCGGCTCGTTTCAGGCGCTGCAGCACCGCATGGTCGACATGTGCATCAGCACCGAGCAGGCCCGCTCGATCACCTACCTCGCCTGCGCCAAGGTCGGCCCCGACACGCCGGCCGGCGAGCGCGCGCGGGTGGTGGCCGCCGCCCGCGTGAAGGTGGCCGACGCCTGCCGGCATGTCGGGCAGGAGGCCATCCAGCTGCACGGTGGCATGGGCATGACGCTCGAGATGAAGGTGAGCCACACCTTCAAGCGGCTGACCATGATCTCGCAGGCCTTCGGCGACGCCGACTACCACCTCGAGCGCTTCACCGCGGCGGCCTGAGGTGACGAGCCGCGCGCGTCGCGCCCTGCTGCTGGCCGGCGGGGCCTCGCTGGCCGCGGGCTGCGCTCTGCCCGGCCCGCGCGGGTCGGCTGAAGATGCCCTGCCCCGGCAGGTCGCGGCAGCCGGCGGGCCCGCCAGGCCCGATGCCGCGGGCCGCGCCGAGGTCGACGCCGCGGTCTTCGCCGCGCTGCTCGGCCAGCCGCATCGCCGAGCGGCCAACCGGGCGCGCGACGGCGCCCGGCACCCGGCCGAAACCCTCGCCTTCTTCGGCCTGCGGCCCGACTGGCGGGTGGTCGAGATCCTGCCCGGCAGCGCCGGCTACTACCTCGAGATCCTCGCGCCCTGGCTGCGCGAGCGCGGCCAGTACATTGCCGCCAACCGGCCGCCAGACGCGCCCCCGAACTACCTCGCCGACCACCAGCGCCTGCTCGAGCGGCTCAAGGCCGAGCCGGCGCTCTACGACCGCGTGGCGGTCACGGCCTTCGACCGTGACCGCCATGCCATCGCCCCGGCCGGCCGTGCCGACTGCGTGCTCACCTTCCGCAACCTGCACAACTGGCTGGAGCGCAACGAGCTCGACTCGAGCCTGCGGGCCTTCCACCGCGCACTGAGGCCCGGCGGCGTGCTCGGCGTGGTCGACCACCGCGGCCGCACCGACCGATCGCAAGCCGAGCAGATGGCCTCCGGCTATGTGCGGGAAGACCTGGCCATCCGCCTGATCGAGCAGGCCGGCTTCCGCCTGGACGGCCGCTCCGAGGTGAACGCCAACCCGCGTGACACCAAGGATCACCCGGAAGGGGTGTGGACCCTGCCGCCCACGCTGCGCCTGAAGGACATCGATCGCGAGCGCTGGCTCGCCATCGGCGAGAGCGACCGCTTCACGCTGCGCTTCGTGAAGCGCTGAGCGCGCCGGTTCTGACGGCGCAGCCTCGATGCGCTGAAGGCGCAGCCTCGATGCGCGCCGACCCGGCACGCGCCGGTCAGACCGGCCGGTCGCCGGCCAGGGTGATCCGGTGCATGAGGCGCCTGAAGCCGTGGTAATCGTTCACCGGGTTGTGCAGCGCGCAGCGGTTGTCCCAGAACGCGAGCGAGCCCGGCTCCCAGGCGAAGCGGCAGGTGAACTCCGGGCGCACCTGGTGCTGGTGCAGGTACTGCAGCAGCGGCGCGCTCTCCTCCTCGGTCATGCCGGCAAAGCGCACGGTGTGCGCCACATTCACATAGAGCGAACGCCGGCCGGTCTCGGGGTGGGTGCGCACCACCGGGTGTTCGGCGTTGTACTCCTGGCGCGCGTCGTCTCGGCCGTCGCCGCCCTTGATGCGGTCCTCGCGGGTCTTGGAGACATCGGCCTTGGCCGAGCTGTTGACGGCGCGCAGGCCGGCGAGGATCGACTGCAGCGTGGGCGAGAGCGACTCGAAGGCGAGGTACTGGTTGGCAAACAGGGTGTCGCCGCCGTAGGGCGGCAACTCGCGCGCCAGCAGCATCGAGCCCATGGGCGGCTGCTCGAGATAGGCGGTGTCGGTGTGCCAGACCCCGCCGAAGTTGGTGCGCTCGTGCTCGAGCTTCTTCACCTCGATGATCTCGGGGTAGCCCTCGATGCCCTTCACGAAGGGATATTCCACCGGGGTACCCATGGCCCGGGCAAAGCGCAGGAACTGGGCCGGGGTGAGGTCCTGATCGCGCAGGAAGATCACCTGGTGCTGCAGCAGGGCCTGCCGCAGCTCGGCGGCCAGATCGGCGGAGATGGCCTCGCGCAGATCGACGCCCGAGATGAGCGCGCCGAGAGCGCCGGCAACAGGTTTGACGCGAAGCATGCGGTCATCCTTGGGCAAGGCCGGCGCCGGCCGGATGGCCGGCACAGCGGGCCCATGATAAACCCCGGGTGTTCAGCCCGATCCGGGCCTGGGCCGGCCTGCCAGCAGGAATGAAACCGTGAACACCGCGAGCGCGACAGCCAGCACCCCGAAGCTGGCCGCCGCCTGTCCGGTGAGCCCCTGCAGCCATCCGATGCCGGTGGCCCCGAGCAGGATGCCCAGCAGGCGCGTGACGCTCACCAGGCTGCCGGCCACGCCGCGTTCATGCACCGGCAGCAGCGTGGTGGTCTGGTCCATGTAGCCCACCTGGAACAGGCCCAGGCCGAGCCCGCTGACCAGCATGCCGGCGGCCAGCGGCAGGATCGCCGGGCCACTGGCACCGGCAACGAGGCCCAGCACCACCGCCGAGAGCCCCAGCCCGGCCACCGCGACCACCAGCCCCCACGCCATCAGCCCTGGTGCGCCCAGACGCCGCGCCAGACGCCCCGCCAGCGCATTGCCGAGCACCGACCCGGCCGGGTAGACCGACAGCGCCAGCCCGGCCTGCGCGATGGCCATGCCCGCCTGGCGCGTGAGCACATAGGGCAGCAGCAGCAGATTGGCGAAGCAGGCGAGGTTGACGATCACCGACGCCGCCTGGATGCCCGAGAAGCGCGCCGACCGGAAGGGCGCGATGCGCATCACCGGATGCGCGGCCCGGCTCTCGTGGCGCACCCAGGCCAGAGCGCCGGTCAGGCCGAGCGCGAGCAGCCCGGTGCCGGACCACCAGGCCGCGCCGGGCCGGGTGAGTTCGGTGAGTGCCAGCGCCAGCGTGGCCAGCACGGCGATCAGGCCCAGCGCGCCCAGCCAGTCGAAGCCGCCGGCGCCCGGCCCTTCGCGGCGCACGCTCACGGCCGGCACCGCAGGCAGCATGAGCAGGGCCAGCAGCGCGATCGGCGCACGGAACAGGAACACCCCCGGCCAGCCGAGGGCCTGCAGCAGCAGCCCGCCCACCCAGGGCCCCAGGGCCATGCCCAGGCTGTTCACCGCGGCATACACCGCGAGCATCCTCGCCTTGTCGGCGGGAGGCACCAGAAGGGTGACCAGCGCCGGCGCGCACGACACCGCCATGCCCACCGCCATGCCCTGCAGCACCCGTCCGGCCACCAGCAGGGGAAAGTCGGGCGCGAGTGCCACCGCCAGATGACCGAGCACGCAGGCCGCCATGCCGGCCGCGAACACGCGTCGATGCCCGATGCGGTCGCCGAGATGGCCAAAGACCAGCGCCAGGCTGGTCTGCGCCAGCACGAAAGGAATGACCACCCACTGGATGTCGCGCAGCGCCAGCCCGAAGGCGCCGGTGATCACCGGAAAGGCGGTGTTGACGGTGGTGTCGAGCGGCGCGACCAGCGAACCGAGGCAGATGACGGCGATCGCCAGCCGGGCGCGCGGGGCAAGGGTCATGGGGGCATTATCCGCCGGCCGGGACTCGCCCTAGCCGGGCCGCGGAAGGCTGGCATCCCTGCCAGGGCGCGGCGCGCAGCGCTGCGGCCCGAGATCGGGGACTTTGACCGGCCTTCTGCGGCGACTGCGAGGGCAGCAGTGCGCCTAGACTGCCCGTCCATCCTGGACAATCCTCGGCGGGCCGCCGCGCGGCGCGCACTGCCCCGCGCAACATGACTCCCGACTCTCGCATCTTCGTGGCAGGCCACCGCGGCATGGTGGGCTCGGCCCTGGTCCGTCAGCTGCAGGCCCGCGGCTACCGTCACCTGCTGCTGCGCACCCGCGCCGAGCTCGATCTGCTCGACCAGTCCGCGGTGTTCGGGTTTCTGGCCCGTGAGCGGCCCGCGATGATCTTCATCGCGGCGGCCCGGGTGGGCGGCATCCAGGCCAACAACACCCTGCGCGCCGACTTCCTCTACGAGAACCTGCAGATCTCGGCCAATCTGATCCAGGGCGCGCACCAGGCCGGCACCCAGCGGCTGATGTACTTCGCCTCGAACTGCATCTATCCGCGAGCCTGCCCGCAGCCCATGGCCGAGGAGCATCTCCTCACCGGCCCGCTGGAGCCCACGAACGAACCCTATGCGATCGCGAAGATCGCCGGCCTGAAGCTGTGCGAGAGCCTCCAGCGCCAGCACGGTCGGGACTATATCAGCGTGATCCCGGCGAGCCTCTACGGCCCCAACGACAACTACGACCCAGCCAACAGCCATGTGCTGCCGGCGCTGCTGCGGCGCGCGCACGAGGCCCGCGAGCGCGGCGACCCCGAACTGGTGGTCTGGGGCAGCGGCACGCCCCGGCGCGAGTTCCTCTATGTGGACGACCTGGCCCAAGCCTGCGTGATGCTGGCCGAGCAGGGCTACCGCGGACCGCCGATCAACATCGGCTCGGGCAGCGACCTGTCGATCCGCGAACTGGCCGAGGCGGTGGTGAGCACGGTGGGCTACCGCGGCCGGCTGGTCTTCGATGCCAGCAAGCCCGACGGCATCCCGCGCAAGCTGCTGGATTCGTCGCGGATGCTGGCCACGGGGTGGCAACCGACGACCGGACTGACGCAGGGCCTGCGCATGGCTTGCGACAGTGCGCCGTGGCAGCGCGCCCTGCGGGCCGCCTGAGCCGACGGCGGCCAGCGCACCGGCAACCCCGCGCGCATTCGTCGGCAGGCTCCGGGGGCCGCGAAGACCCGCGAAGCGCCGCGAAACGATAAACCACGGTTTGCCCGCGCTGATGCTCGGATCGCCGGGAGCGCGCTCGAACCATGATTGTCGCTGCGGGAGTGTGTCCCGCCCGCGCCACACGCCACATTTCGGCCAGGGAGCCTGCCTTGAGAGACACCCGGAACATCCTCGCCCGCCTGTGCGACCCGCTGCGATCGCCGGGCCGCCAGAGCTGGTTTTTCCTGCAACCCTATTCGCTGTCCGACGCCTACATCACCTGCTCGCTGATGGCGGCCTTCGAGGCGGCCCATGGATCGGGCCCGGGTGCCATCCATGTGATCCTGAAGCGGTCTCACGCGTCGATCGCCCGTCTCTTCGAGCACCAGCGCCTGCGAGTGGCGGTCGCGGAAGACCAGTGGATGGATTCGCTTGCCACCGATCTCAGGTCTGTCGGCATGCGCAGCCCGCTGTTGCCTGACCAGGGCATCATCCTGCATCCCGACCATCTCGACAGCGGACCGGTGGAGTCCCTGCTCGGTCTGTCGGCCCCCTCGCGCAGGAACCTCTACCAGTACCTGTTGCGGCTGCCGCTCGAATCGCAGGCATCCCGGCCAGTCATCCCTGAAGCATGCCGCCGCGAAGCGCTCGCCCTGACGCAGTCGCTCGGCATGCCTGCCGGGCGCAGCGTGATCCTGATGCCGTTCTCCGCAGGCCCGGACCCGGAGCCTTCCGAAGTCTGGAACGCCGTGGCCGCCCATCTGGGTGAGCGCGGCTATCGGACGTTCACCCTCACCCGTAATCACGCCACCGGGGCCCAGTGCCCGCCGGTACCGGGTACTGCGGCCCTGGAGGTCGGACTGGACCTGCTGCTGCCCTTGAGCGAGCACGCCGGCTGGGTGATCTCGGCGATGAACGACACCGTCCAACTGCTGGGCGAGGCTCAGCTCGACTGTAGGAAGACCGCACTGTCGACCGATGCCCCGGATGGCATGACGCCCGATGCCGCCCGCCGCAAGAGCCCGTCGCAGGACCTGCCTCAGGGCGACATCACGCTGATCCGGCTGGCGGGCGACGATCCCGCGAAGGCGGTGGCCGCGATCGTGACGGCCCGGGCCGATCAGCCCGGTGCCGCTCTGTCGTCCACCCAAGCGCACCCCCAAGCCGCGCCCACCGCGCCCTGCGTCCGGGAGCAGACCGGCGAGGCGCAATACGAACACGCCGATGGTGCGCTGGCGCTGAAGGCGCTGCATGAGATCCAGTTCTCGCTGCTCCCGTTCCAGCGCGACAACGCCGCGGCGGCGATCGTCAGAAAGGTGAACGAGATCGTGCCGCGGTTCGGTCGGTCGACCGACCCGCAGGCGGTGCGCGCGCTGCACGATCAGGGCATCGTCGGGCTGGGCGAGGTGCTGTCGAGCGCCCAGACACGCGAGATAGTCGACTACTTCCGGAAGGTTCCCTGCTACAGCGCGCACGTCGCGTCATACAGCGACGGCGTGCCGCGCAGCCTGGAGCAGGCCGCCTCGTTGGGCGCCTATGGCTCCTATCTGATCGATCAGGCTCTCCAGGCGCCCCATCTGCTGGAACTGGCGCTGAACGAAGACCTGCTCAACCTGTGCGAGCACTATCTGGGATGCGTGCCGACGCTGTATTCGGTGCATGCGTGGTGGACATTCGCGCGCAGCAGCGTGCCGGGTCGCACCCACAGCTATCATCGCGACCAGGACGATCACCATTTCCTGTCGCTGTTCACCTACCTGACGGATGTCGGTCCGAACGACGGGCCGATCGATTTCCTTCGCGGGAGCCATCAGCCCCAGCAGGTAGATGCGCGCATCGCGGAGTACCGGCGTTCTCACCCGCAGGCGCCCGCCGTCACGGCGAACCATTTCTTTCCGCCCCTGGCCGGCGACGGCTACGACCGGGGCGAGGGGAAGATTCCGATCCCCTACGACGAGCTCTTCGCCGAGCAGCGGACGACCGTGGTCGGGCCGGCCGGCTCGGCCTTCCTGGCCGACACCTTCGCCCTGCACCGGGGCAACCCGCCCACGGCGCACCACCGGCTTGCCTGCTGGATCCGCTTCGGGCTGGCCAAGTCGACGACCTACGAGATGGATCGTACCCACCGCGTCCCCGCTAGTCTTCTCGGCGGTCGCGTACCCAGAGGGCCCCAGATGGACTGGGTGACCCGACTGGTTGTCGATCACGGCAGCTGAGACCCGACCGGATGCCGCCTGCAGGCGGCATCCGCACGATGCCATCGCGCTCGCGTTCGCGAGGCCCGGACGGCCATGGAGCTCAGTGCGGGCGCCCCGGTGGGAAGCGATCGCTGCGCACGAACAGGGCGTCGCCCTGATTCTGATTCCAGCGCGACTCCTCGTGAAACGCGAGGAAGTAGCCCAGCGACTCGCAGAGGTGGCACATGGCCCAGAACATCATCGTGTTGAGGTAGATCGGCGCGTAGCTGACCTCCATCCAGATGAAGTCGATGTGCCGCAGCGTCTGTCGGGCGCCCTCGAGCACGAGATGCTCGGCACCCTGCACATCCATGTAGAGATAGTTAAATTCCGACGGCGCGACCACGCCCTGCTGGCCGGCAAAGAAGCTGTCGAGGGTCACCGAGCGACGGCGCACCAGCCGGTCGTGCACGTTGTGATGGTGGAAGGCCGGCCGGGCCGGATTCAGGTCGAACATCGAACTGTTGCCGCTCTCGCGACCGACGAAGAAATCGACCTCACCGTCGGTGTCCGAAACGATCAGATCCGAGATCCTGACATTCACCGACGGCGCCAGTGCGGCAGCGCGCTGCTGCAGCAACTGGCGTGCCTGCTCGACCGGCTCGAACAGCAGCAGATTGCTGGCGACCTGCGCGAAGCTGGCGAGCTCGCCGCCATCGTTCGCCCCCACCTGGATGATCCCCTTGACCGGGGCGTTGCTGATGATCCGCATGCCAGCTCCTTGACGTCCGGGCGCTGCAGCCCGTTCCTGATCCGCGATCCCGGCCGATCAGGCCGGCACTGTCTCGGCCACCGCAACCCGCGCGGCGGCGCCCGCCTGCTCCCCGAGGAGCCGGGCGATGGCCTCGCGCAGCCTCCCTGCGGGCACCAGCGCCTCGGGTGCGGGCTCCGTCGCCGACGCAGCCGGCACCGTCTGGCCCGCGCCAGACGCGGCGGTGCTCAGGTTCAGCCCGGGGTCGTCATACGACTTCTCTTCGCGAAGTCCGGTAGCGAGGAGGTCGTTGATGCGGTTCTTGAGGATGACCCGCTCGCGATTCAGGCGCTGCGACTTGCGAAACGCCTTGACCATCGATTCGGCGCGCCGCAATTCGGCCGCTGAACCGGCGTCGAGCTCCCAAGTCTCATTGCCGAAGGTGTCGCCGAATCCCTTGAAGATCTCCTCGTTGGTGTCCCACGCCTGCTGATTGGTGCGCTTCAGGCCGGCAACCAGTTCGGCAAGCCCCGCGTCGGGCTGTCGTGCATGCCGGCCCAGGCAGCGGCGCAGCATCTCGAGCTCGCGCCGGATGTTGTGCAGCACAGAGGGTCCGGACAGCAACGACTCCTTGATCTCGAGGATGGTGATGCGATCGAAGAGATCCCCCGGCGTGGCGTCGGCCTTGAAAAGGGCCAGGGGCTGCGCGCCCGGGACCACCATGCAGTGCGCGTTGTGTCCGGTGCAGATGCGCTCGATCACGACGGCATGGTCGGCCGGCTGACGGATCTCGAACTCCTCGATCTCGTAGCTCTCGCCATCGAAGGTTGCCTGCGACGCGTAGGGGAAAGCGCTCTCGAGCTCGATCTCGTCGTTGAAGCGCAGTGTCTCACCGGGTGCGGGGCCGCGGGCAACCACCGTCTTGCGGCATGCGGTGCGGGCGCTGATCAGGATGTTCATCCCGCCCGTCAGGGTCGAGATGATCCAGCCGGCATGCTCGGCCAGCGGGAGCAAGGCACGCAGGCTCGGCCGGATCGGCACGGTACCGGGGAAAGGCAAGCGGTGCGGGCCACCGTTGGTCCCGAACACGTTGGTGTACACCGTCCAGCCGGCCCGCACGAGCCCGTTCGAAAGCTCGCACCAGAAAGCATCGTCGACCAGGGGATAGGAATTAGCGTCGGGCATCAGAATGACCGACCGCCCGGCCGGCATGCGCAGTTCGTCGGCCAGAGCCGCGGCCTCCGCGCGCCAGGCTTTGGGAATCGAGGGAACGCTCAGCGGCGTATGCAGGGGCAGCCCCAGCAGGTGCTGGTACATGCTCTTCTGGGAGAAACCTGGCACCACGGTGAGCGCGTCCAGGCGGGCATCGCCCATGTGCATGGGATGGACGATAACGGCCTCGTCGGTGACCAGTTCCCCCCTCCACCCAAGGTGCCGCAGGGTCCGGGCGAGGTCCTCGAGCTGCGCGTCCGGCAGTGTCGCCAGGCGTGGGATATGGTCGGCAAACATCTCGGCGATCGGCGCGTGCGACTCCTTGATGATCAGGACCACGTCATCCGATACGGCGCCGTGGACGGCCCGGAATCCCTCCATCAGCGCGCAGGTGAGGTAGGTATCGCCCCGCGAGTAGGGTTGGACGAGGAACCAGCTGCGTCGGCCGGCCACGCGAAACGGATCGCACAGGCGCTGCAGCAGCGAACGGGATGCGGACATTTGGGATTGGACTCCTCTCAGACGCAGGTGAACCCGGGGGCGGCTCTGCGGTCGGGATACAGGGTCGGCTGCACGGCGAGTGCCTGGGCGATTTCGTCGGCGGTTCTCGGCGGCTTGCAGGCGCGCAGCACCAGGGCCACCCGGTCGTCGCCCTCGCCTGCCGACTCGGACACGGAACCGGCGAGCAACCCGCACGATTCGAGCATCCAGTCGAAGGTCCCCTGGGTCGCGGACGGTCCGGCATCGTGGCCGGCGCAGACAGCGAGCGTCTCGTCGAGGTCGGTCAACGACACGCGCAGCCAGAGCCTGGCTCCGTGTTTGGCCGCGCGGTAGAACGTGCGCAGCAAAGTGCAGTTCGGCGCCGGAACGCCGGTCTCGACCGGCCAGTGGATGCCATCGAGGCTGTTGTCCTCGAGCGCGCCGTGCAGCCCGGCAGCCGCGCCACCCGCCAAGTTCAGCTGGCAGCCCGTGCCGCGGCGCCCGGCATTGAGCCAACCCGGAACGGGCCCCGTGTCGCCCCGCAAGGCGAGGATCTTCGGCCGATAGTCGTAGGCGAGCACTGCGGCGCTGCGCCGAAGCCGTTCCCTCATCGTGCGCGGACCCCACGCCGGCGCCGCCGGATCGCGTCGGGCTCCCCGGTTGGGCGGGTGGTCGTCATCGGCCACCACCGTCCCGGTCGCGAGGTACCAGGGCCTGTACTCGACGAGATACTGCCCGCCTACCCGAAGATTCGCGGGCCCCGTGGCCGGCTCCCCGTGCGCGGGATAGAGGCAGAACCCTCTCTCGGTCGCGGCCGCGTACAGATCGTCATCGACCGGATTCATCCAGAACTGCGCCTCCCAGCGTCGGATCAGTTCGGCGTCGGCGAACTGGTTGCCGATGTTGTCGACCCGGACGGCTGCGCTGACCTTGCCGCAATCGGGATAGCGCTCGAGCACCGAGAGCAGACGACCCACGAGATCGCGCGGGCAGGATGCGCTCGGCACGTAACCGGCTTCGGTGACGACGAATGGCGTTCCGAGTTCCTCGTGGACCGACTCCCGCCAGAAGACGGACGGATCGGCATCCAGGCCGAGGAAAAGCACCTCCATGCCGGCTGGGAGCGCCCGGTACCACGCGAGCAGAGCCGGCGTGCTCGAACCGCAGTCGAGCAGCACGACCCGCTCCATGCCTGCCTGCTTCAACCAGGCGACCAGATCGCGAGACGCATCCAGCGCATCCCTGACGAAGACGAAGACCGGGATCTCGCGCCAGTCGTGGGTCGGTCGCCCTGCGGCCAGCAGTTGTTCAGGAAGAAAATCGCGAGGAGCGTTCATGACCGTTGCACCTCCAGGCCTTGCGATGGCCGGCGCGCCGGACCGGTCGACGCCGGAAACACGGCCGGCTCGAGCCCTGCCTCGGGTCGCGCGCCGTCGAGCACCATCCGCACCATCGGGCCGAACCATTTGGCGAAGGGCATCTCGTCACGAAAGCGCTCGCGCACCACCTCGGCGATCATGCGACGGTTGTCGATGTCCAGGGCCGCGGCAGCCCAGTCCGCGAAGTCCTCGGCCGGGGCGTGAATGACAAACGGATCGAGTTCGCAGGGTTCGCGGTAGGCCTGCTGCACCACGAAGTTGGCGTTCTGGAGATGGAAGTGGAGCCGGGAGACCGACGGCGAGGTGTTGCGCGCCGAAAGCGGCATCGCGAGGCAAACCTTCGCGCGCGCGAGCAGGTCGCGGCGCAGATAGTCAGGTCCGCCCTGGGGGCTGTGAGCCACGCGGTATCTGCTGCCCAGACGCTGCAGGATCGCGGTCCGGTCGGGGGTGATCGAACCGGAGAAGAAGAAGTCGATGTCCTTGCGGTCTTCGGGCCGGTGTCTGACGATTTCCATGTCGCTCACCCAGCCGTGACGCAGCCAGCGGACGGTCTTGTCGGGAAAGGCCCGCTGGTAATCCGCGACCGCGGCGCGAGACAGCACCCAGAGCTCGTCGGCCACGGCGGCCACCTCGACGAAGCCCCGGTACCTGGCGCTCCAGTACGGGTTGTTGCCGTAGTGGCCGCCCGTCGGAACGAGGTCCTGGTTGAAGCTGTCGCCGCTCAGGATCTCGGTGCAGATCACGACATACCGGGTCCCCGGCCGCTTCAACGCGCGAAGGTGCTTCGCCCAGTCGACATCCAGAAAGTGCTCGATGAGGATGTTGCAGTGGCCGGGCTCGATCCGATCGGAGACCACGGTGTCGAAACCACTGTCGAGGCCACCGTTGCGCAGCATGGTCACCATGTCGGTGATCCCGGAGTGGTGGTTGTGGTTGTGCGTGCAGATGAATAAACGGTGCATCGTCCTGCCCCTGGCTGGGTTCAGCGGGATTGCTGGCGTGACTCAGTCGAGGATAGGGGCGACGCCGTCGTGCTGAATCGGCGATAAGGCGCGGAAAGCCCGCCTGTTCAGTCGCCGAGCAGCTGGCGTCGCAGCGGAATCCGCGCCATGTCCTCGACGTTGGCGCGCTGCGCCGCTCCGAAGCGGTGCTCGACGAGGTCGAGGTAGGCCGGATTCGTGAAGTAGGCCTGCCAGGCCTGGTCGCGAAAGCGCAGCACCTCGGCGGCCGACACATGGCGGGTGGGCAAGGGCTGGCACTCGTACGAGAGGAAGGCGTAGCCGGCGTAGCTGTCGGGCAACGGCCAGCCATTGCGCAGCGCCTGCTGGTAGATCGGACTGCCGGGCAGCGCCTGGCAGGGATACATGTTGGCCATCTCGGTGTTCAGCTCGAGCGCCAGATCGA
>CAIZPE010000081.1 GCA_903934795.1 uncultured bacterium
TCGCGCCAGTGCAGTTGCAGCACGCGGCCCGAGTGCACGGCCTCAAGCTCGATCCGCTCGATGCGTACAGCGGGCGGCTCGGGTTCAATCACCCGCACCACCACGAAGTGCTTCTCGCGGTTCCGGGGCTGTACCGCCGTCCATTTGCTCAGCAGCAGTTTCTTCGGGCTGAGGGGGTTGCGGCGCGAGGGCGCGGCCGCTGGCTTCGCGTCATCGGGCGTCGCGCTCGGGGCCGGCTTCGTCGTCAAGATGCGGCATCCCTGCGCTGGTCGCGTTCCGCGGCTTCCAGCCGGGCGTCTTCGATCTCGCGCAGCACGGCGCTCAGGTCCACGGCGCCGGGCCTGGGTTCGTAGTGGCCGGTGAGCGGGGTTTCCGGGCTCAGGCGGCCCGCCGCGTAGAGGTCCCAGATCTCGGGCCCGTAGCGCGTGTCGCGCAGTTCCGGCGCATGCAGGCCGAAGAAGCGGCGCAGGTTGTCGACATCGCGCATCAGCATGCGAGGGGCATGGTTGTTGCCTGCGGCGTCCACCGCCTGAGGCAGGTCGATGATGACCGGGCCGTCCTGGGCCAGCAGGATGTTGAACTCCGAGAGGTCGCCGTGCACGACGCCGGCGCACAGCATGCGCACCACCTCGCGCAGCAGCAGCGCGTGATGGTCGCGCGCGGCCTCGGCCGTGTAGGGCACATCGTTCAGACGCGGGGCAGCGTGGCCGTCGGCGTCGGCCACCAGCTCCATCAGCAGCACGCCTTCAAGGAAGAGGAAGGGTCTGGGCACGCGCACGCCAGCCGCGGCCAGGCGGAACAGTGCATCGACCTCGGCGCTTTGCCAGGCGGCCTCCTGCTGCTCGCGCCCGTACCGTGTGCCCTTGGCCATGGCACGAGCCTGGCGGCTGTTCCTGACCTTGCGGTTTTCGGTGTAGTCGACCGCCTGCCGGAAGCTGCGGTGGGTGGCGGCCTTGTAGACCTTGGCGGCACGGGTGTCGTCGCCGCAGCGCACCACGAACACCTCGGCCTCCTTGCCGCTCCTGAGCTGCCGCGACACGCTGTCGATGAGGCCTTCGTCGATCAGCACTTGCAGGCGGGGTGGTGTTTTCATCGGGGGATTATCGGCGATTTGCGATCCCGAGCCGCGCCGACTCGCGGCCGCTTACCGGCGGGCGCCGAATGTCCAGGGGTCGATCAACGCAATACCGCAGCCCTCGTAGTCGCTGGTGTTGCGGGTTGCCACCGTGGCTTCACGGGCGCGGGCAATTGCGGCGATCTGGCAATCGAACTGGCTGATCGGCCGGCCCGCCGCGCGGCGTTCAGCAGCGATGGTGGCGTAGGCCCGCGCCGCAGGGCGATCAAACGGCAGGATGCGGTCGCGGAAATCTTCGTCGAGGAGGCCTTCGATGGCGGTGGCAAGCGCGTTACGGCGCCTGCCTTTGGGGAGGATGGCCACGCCGTGCCGCAGTTCTGCTTCGCCCACCGTGGTGAAGTAGACCTTGGTTCCGTCCTGGGCCGCCAACCACCGCTCGACCTGTCTGGCCGGGTCCGGCCGCAGGAGTTCGGAGAGGACGTTGGTATCGAGGATGATCATCGAGGCTGGCGGCCAAGTTTCGGAGGCTCGCGCATCGGTTCGCGGGCGGGCAGGTCGAGATCGGCGCGCGCTCCCGCCGACATACGGGCGCGGATGGCCGCGGCCAGGTCGCGTGGCGAGGAGGCATCGCTCATGACCCGGCGAAGAATGTCGCGCGCCTCTTCTTCCATGGAGCGCCCGTGCTGGGCAGCGCGCACACGCAGCCGCTGCTTGATGTCGTCATCGAGGTTGCGGATGGTGATGCTGGCCAAGGCGGCGCTCCGGCGTTGAACTGAGGTCAAAGTGTAATCGTTGATAGCGATGCAATCAATGAATCCACAGGCGATCCGGCGTGGCGCTCCTTCGGCATGCTGTGCGCGCGGCCCGCTGTCAGAGGCCCGATTCCTGCGCGCAGCCGCCCGGCCACACAGGTGTTGACATCACCGTGGTCGGGGCGTACAGTTCGCAACTAAGCAATGCTTACATCAAAACTCGGCGAATCGAAACCCACCAACCTCTTCCACCCGGAACCTCCCATGAGACTCGATCTTCACCACGCGCCGCGCAGCGCGCCTGTTGCCCACACGCCCGCCCTTTTCCATGGGGTGACCCGATGAGCGCGAACCTTGATCTGATCCTGGCAGGGCTGCATCACCTGGGTATCCTGGCCGTGTTCGGTGTGCTGGTCGCCGAGTGGGTGCTGTTGCGCCTGCCGCTCACCTCGCGCGGTGTCGAGCTGATCGCCGGGGTGGACCTCTTCTACGGCGTCTTCGCGGGTCTGGTGGTGGCCGCCGGGGCTGCGCGTGTGGCCTGGGGCGCCAAGGGGGCGAGCTTTTATCTCGGCAACCCGGTCTTCTGGATGAAGCTGGGGCTGTTCGTGCTCATCGCCCTGATCTCGGTGCTGCCCACGCTCACCTACCTGCGCTGGCGGCGGGCGGCACGCGCCAATGGCGCGGTGCCTGGCGCGGCAGCGGTCGCCCGCACGCGCGGCTGGGTGCTGCTGCAGATCGGCCTGTTCGCGGGGCTGCCCATCCTCGCGGCCATGATGGCGCGGGGTCTTGGCTACTGAGAGACAGCGGCAGGCGCTGCCTGCCGCTCACCCCCTCGAAATCTCGATCTCCTTCGTCGTGATGAACTCCAGCAGCGCCGGCTGGCCGCGCCGCGTGGCTTCTATCCCGCGCTTCAGGGCCGCCACGATGTCGGCCGGGTCGGTGATGCGCTCGCCATACCCACCGAAGGCGCGCGCCATGTCGGCGTAGTGGCCGCTGATGTCGGTGGCGCCGTACTTGGCCTGCGACACCGGCATGATCGGGATCTCGATGGCCATCGAGAAGTTGTTGAACAGGATCGAGAGGATGGGGATGCGCTCGCGCACCGCGGTCTCGAAGTCCATGCCGGTGAAGCCGATGGCGGCATCGCCCCACACATTGATGCACAGGCAGTCGGGCCGCGCCAGCCTGGCGCCCATCGCCAGGCCCAGGCCGTAGCCAAGCTGCGTGCTCTTGCCCCAGCCCAGGTAGCTCAGCGGCGCGGTGGCGCTCCAGAAGGGCGTGGTCTGGTCGCGCGGGCTGCCGGCGTCGTGGGTGATGATCGTGCGCGCCTTGTCCACCAGCCGGTCGAGCTCCCAGACCACGCGGTAGGGGTTGATCGGCGTGGTCTGCGCGTTCAGGCGAGGCAGCCACTCGGCCAGCCACTCGGCCTTGAGCGCGGCGATGCGCGCCGGCAGCCCGGCGCGCGCCCTCGCCGGAGCGTGGTCCAGACCGGTCATCGCGGCGATCAGCGCGTCCAGCGCCAGCGCCGCATCGCCGATCAGCGCATGTTGCACCGGCAGGTCCTTGTTCAGGTCCATGGGGTCGAGCGTGGCATGAATGACGGTCTTGCCCTCGGGCATGGTCACGCCGAACGGCGTCTGCGCGAAGCTGCAGCCCACGCCCAGGATGACATCGGCCTCGGCCAGGAAGGCCTTCACCGGCCGCGGGTTGGCGCGCCCGCCGCTGCCCAGCGACAGCGGATGGTCTTCCGGGAAGGCGCTCTTGCCCTCGATCGAGGTGGTCACCGGGATGTTCCAGGCTTCGGCCAGCGCGCGCAGCTGCGGCCAGGCCTTCGCGTAGTGCACGCCCTGGCCGGCGTAGATCACCGGGCGCTGCGCGGCGGCCAGCACCGCCGCGGCCCTGGCCACATCGGCCGGGTCGGGCCCGGTGCGCGCGCGCAGCGCTGGCACATGCACCCAGTCGTCGGGCACCTCCTCGCCGAACACATCCACCGGCACCTCGATCAGCACCGGCCCGGGCCGGCCGTTGCGCAGCTGCGAGAACGCGCGCCGCAGCACCTCGGGCGCAGCCTTGCCCATCGTCAGCGGCTCGGCCCACTTGGTGATGTGGCGCATGTTCTGCACCGCGTTGAAGTTGGGGTAGTGATGCGCCAGTCGCCGCGCATAGCCCGCCGGCACCACCAGGATGGGCACCGACTCGGAGTAGGCCTGCGCCACGCCGCCAAAGGCGTTCTCGGCGCCGGGCCCGTGCTGCATGCAGAACACGCCGATGCGGTCACCCGACGACACCCGCGAATAGGCATCGGCCATGTGCAGGCCCACGCGCTCCTGGCGCACGATGATCGTGCGGATGTCCTCGGCGGCTGCGGCCTCGATCAGCGGATTGACCGGGTAGGCGAAGAGCATGTCGATGCCCTCGGCCTTCATGGCCCGGGCGATGGCTTGGGCAACCTTCATGACGCGTCTCCTTGGCAGGTGATGCGCCTCACGGTAGGCCACCCGTGCCCGCTTTGCGGGCGCGGCGCAAGGAATCCGGACCCGTCACCCGGCGGGTCTGCCCGTGCCGGTCCGGCCATGGCGCGTGGCGCATTGACGCGCCGCGCGCCGGCCGCAAGACTGCGCGCTCGCCACCGGCCACCCCGGACCGGGGCGTGCCTGCGCTGCGAGGTCGTGTGCCTGAATTCCTGTCCCCCGAACTGACCGCGCTGCGCGATCGCGTGGCCGCCCTGGCCAGTGGCGGGCTTGCCGCGCTGCGCGACGATGCCACGCTCAGCCCCGCCGATCGGGCTGCCCGCGTGCGCGCGGCCAGCAAGGCCGCCGGCCTCTATCACCTCACCCAGGCCGAAGACACCCCCGAGCTCACGCTGCTGGTGGTGCGCGAGACCCTCGCCCTGCACAACACCAGCCACCTCTCGGGCGTGCTCGGCGCCGGCGCGGGCGTGCTCGCTGGCGTGGGCGAGCCGCTGCGCTCCAGTCACCTGCTGCCGGTGCTGGCCGGCGACAAGCGCGCCGGTTTCGCCTTCACCGAATCGGCCGATGCGCCGCGACCCACCTGGGCGGTGCCCGAGGGCGACACGCTGGTGGTCAACGGCAGCAAGTCCTATGTGACCGGGGGCGCGCAGGCCGACTTCCTGGCCGCGCTGGTGGATGTCGAGGGGCAGGGCCCTTCGATGGTGATCATCGACACCGATGCGCCGGGCGTGTCCATCAGCCGTCATTTCGGCTCGATGGATGGCAGCCAGCACGCCGCCTTCCGCTTCGAGTCGGTGCGGGTGCCGCGCCACCATGCCATCGGCGCGCCCGGCGACGGCCGCGGCCGCGCCCTGGCCAAGATCAGCGCGGTGCGCCGCGCGGTGGCCGCCGACTGCGTGGGCAGCGCCGGTTGGATCATCGGGCTGCTGGCCGAGGAGCTGCGCCGCCCGCGCCGCAGCGGCCTGGTGCTGGCGGCCTCCGAGCGCATCCGTCTGCGCTACGGCGACCTGCGCATCCGCGCCTACGCCGCCCGCTCGGCGGTGTACCGTGCGGCGCGACTGGCCGATGCCGGCCACGACGCGGTCAACGAGACCATCGCCGCCAAGGTGCTGGCCAGCGAGATCGCCGGCGAGATTGCCGACGCGGCCATCCAGCTGCTGGGGGGCGAGGCCCTGGTCACGGGTCACCCCCTCGAGGCGCAGTTCCGCCGCCTGCGCTCCCTGCGTCTGGCCGAGGGCGAAACCGACACCCTGCGGGTGAACCTCGCCCGCGGTCATCTCGATCTGGGGAAAGGGTCGATCTGAGCCCGGCGGCGCGCCGGTTTTCGGGATGACCGCCGCGCCCGCGCGCGGCTTGGCCGGGGATCGATCGCTTACACTCGACCGGACATCAGGTCCCGGCGGATTCGTCCGATGACCGGCCCTGCCGGTCCCCCACATCACCCAGGAGACTCACGATGGCCCCAGTACCCCGAGGGGGTGTGGTCGCGGTCACCGGCAGCGCCGGTTTCGTCGGCGGCTGGGTGGTGCGCCGACTGCTCCAGCGTGGCTACCGGGTGCGCGCCTGCGTGCGCAACACCGCTGATCTCACCCGGGTGGGCTTTCTCAAGGCCATGCCTGGCTATGCCTCGCGCCGGCTCACCCTTCATGCGGCCGATCTCGACCAGCCGGGCAGCTTCGATGCCGCCTTCGCCGGCGCCGACGCGGTGGCGCACATCTCGCATGTCAGCGGCTACGCCGACCAGGACCACATCCTGCGGGTCTCGCAGGACCTCATCGACAGCATCGAGCGCTCGGGCAGCGTGCGCCGCGTGGTGGTCACCTCCAGCGTGGCCGCGATCATCTCCGAGATGGACCTGCAGGAACTGGTGCGCCGGCCGGTGTTCGACGAAGACCGCTACCCCGACGAGTCCAACCCCAAGCGCACGCCGGAGCGCGGGCAGGGCTACTCGATGGGCAAGCTCACCATCGAGCGGGTGTTCTCGCAGGCCGCGGCGCGCAGCGGCCGGTGGGACGCGATCGTCTGCTGCCCCGGCGACAATGTCGGGCCCATCCAGTCGGCCCATCAGAAGGACATGGGGCCCTGGCAGAGCCTCATCAATCACATGCTGCTCGGCGAGTGCCGGCAGAACGGCGTCTACCGGCCCTGGATGACCGTCGATGTGCGCGATGACGCCGACGCCCACATCGGCCTGCTCGAAAGCCCCCGCGTGGCCAATGGCGAGCGCTACATCGCCTGGTCTACCGAGACCCGGCCGGTCGAGACGATCTGCGCCGACATCGACCGGCTGCTGCCCGAGCTCGGCCACCTCACCCCGCCGGTGACCGACGACTTCCCGCCGCGCATCCGTGAGCGCGAGGCCGAGATGCGCGCCATCTGGGCCGGTTGCCAGCTGCGCAACGATCGTATCCGCGCCGTCACCGGCATGAGCTTCCGTCCGCTCGATGAATCGCTGCGCGACTGCGTCGAGTCGCTGCTCGCCATCGCCGGCACCCGGCCGGTACTTCGGCCGGGCTTCTCGCTGCCCGACTGAACCGCCCGCACCGCTTCGTTGAACCCTTTCGTCCCCCACGCACCATGACCACTTCCTCGCCCGCAGCCAGCACCGTCGAAGGCGTCGACATCCCCCGGGTGTCGGCCTGGATCGCCGAACGCACCGAGACCACCGGCCCGCTCATCTTTCGCCTGATCGCCGGTGGCCGCTCGAACATGACCTTCATGGTCACCGACGCCGCCGGCCGCCGCTTCGTCATGCGCCGCCCGCCGCTGGGCAAGCTGCTGCCCAGCGCCCACGACATGGCCCGCGAGCACCGGCTGATGTCGGCCCTGGCCGACACCGCGGTGCCGGTGCCGCGCATGGTCGGGCTGTGCCAGGACCCGTCCGTGAACGAGCGTGACTTCTATGTCATGCACTTCCTCGAGGGCATCGTGGTGCGCGATGTCGAGATCGGCCGCACCCTCACGCCGGCGGTGCGCGAGCGCATGAGCCGCGAGCTGCTCGACACCATGGTCGCGCTGCACCGGGTGGACATCGACGCGGTCGGACTGGGCAACCTCGCCAAGCGCGAGGGCTACATCGAGCGCCAGCTCAAGCGCTGGTCGGGCCAGTGGGAGCAGTCCAAGACCCGCGAGCTGCCGCTGATCGACAAGGTGCGCGATGCCCTGCAGACGATGATGCCGCCGGCCTCGCCAGCCACCATCGCGCACGGCGACTACCGGCTCTCCAACTGCATGATGGACCCCACCGGCCCGGTGGCCGGCGTGCTCGACTGGGAGCTGTGCACCCTGGGCGAGCCCATGGCCGATCTGGGCGGGCTGCTCGGCTACTGGTACGACCCCTCCGACCCCGCCGCCGGCGGCGACCCGGCCACCACCGGGCTGCCCGGCTTCCTGTCGCAGGACGAGATCGCCGGCCTGTACGCCGAGAAGATGGGCGTGTCGCTCAAGGCGGTGGACTACTACCGCGCCTTCGCGCAGTGGCGCCTGGCCTGCATCGGCGAGGGCGTGTATGCCCGCTACCTCGGCGGCCAGCAGGGCTCGCAGGACGAGGAGATCGATCTCGAGTCGTACAAGGCGGGCATCCCCCGCCGCGTCGAGCGCGCAGCGCGCCTGCTCGGCCTGTCGCTGCGCTGATCCCCGGAGCCGCCGCCATGACCGCATTGCTCCAGGGCATCAAGGTGATCGACTTCGGCCGCTACATCGCCGGCCCCTACTGCGCCGCGCTGCTGGCCGAGTACGGCGCCGATGTCATCCGCATCGAGAAGCGCGACGGCAGCGAGGACCGCTTCCCGGCGCAGGTGGGGGGCGGGGTGGGCGCGCTCTTCCTGCAGATGAACCGCAACAAGCGCTCCATGACGCTCGATCCCGCGTCGCCGAAGGGGCGCGAGGTGGTGGCCCGCCTGGTGCGCGAGGCCGATGTGGTCATCGCCAACCTGCCGGCGGCCACGCTGGTGGCCATGGGCCTGGACTACGCCACGCTGTGCACCTACCGGCCGGACATCATCTTCGTGACCAACACCGCCTTCGGGCCGGTGGGGCCGATGTCCGCCAATGTCGGCTTCGACGGGGTGGGCCAGGTGATGTCGGGCGCGGTCTACATGACCGGCGAGCCCGATCAGCCCTATCGCGCCGCCGCCCCCTGGGTGGATTTCGGCACCGCGCTGCACTGCGCCTTCGGCACCATGGCCGCGCTGATGCACCGGCAGCAGACCGGTCGCGGCCAGGTGGTCACCGGCGCGCTGCTCGCCACCGCGGTCACCGTGAACAACGCCGCCCTGATCGAGCAGGCCGTGGCCCGACCCGATCGCATCCCCACCGGCAACCGCGGGCAGACCGCGGCGCCGTCCGACATCTACCGCACCCGCGACGGGTTCGTGCTGGTGGCGGTCACCGGCCAGCCGCTCTACAAGCGCTGGGCCCGTCTGATGGGCGAACCCGAGTGGCTGACCGATCCGCGCTTTGCCGATGACGACGCGCGCGGCCGCGAGGGCGTGCTGATCAGCGAGCGCATGGGCCGCTGGTGCGCCGAGCGCGGCACCGACGAGGTGGTGACCATCCTGGGCGAGGCGAAGATCCCCTGCGCGCCGGTGCTCTCGCCGCAGCAGACGCTCGACCATCCGCAGGTGCGCGCGCTGGGCGTGCTGCAGGACACCGACTATCCCGGCCTGCCGCGGCCGGCCCCGGTGGCTGCGGTGCCGGTGTGGCTGTCCGACACCCCGCCCGTGCCCCGCCGCCGCCCGCCGCAGCTCGGCGAGCACACCGACCAGGTGCTGGCCGAGCACGGCTACAGCGCCGACGAGATCGCCGCCCTGCGCGGCGCCGGCGTGATCTGAGAGGGACGGCATCATGGCGGTGATCTTCCTGGTGCGGCACGCGCAGGCGTCCTTCGGCACCGATGACTACGATCGGCTCTCCGACCTCGGGCGGCAGCAGTCGCGCTGGCTGGGCGAGTATTTCGCCGAGCGCGGCACGCGCTTCACCCGCGTGATGGCCGGCACGCTGCGCCGCCAGCAGCAGACCGCGCAGGAGCTGCTCGGCGTGCTCGGCGTCGACCCGGCCGGCATCCTCACCCATGGCGGCCTTGACGAATACCACGGCGGCGCGCTCTACGCCGCCTACACCGGCGGCGCCGACCCGGTGGCCCAGCAGAAGTCCGACTACCGCGGCTACTGGCAGACCTTCCGCGCCGCGATGCGGGCCTGGTCGGAAGACCGCCTGCCGCAGATGCCCGAGACCTGGGGCGAATTCGGCGCCAGGGTGCATGGCGCGCTCAGCGCCGCCGCCGAGGGTCTGGGCCGCGACGATGTCGCGCTGGTGGTGAGCTCGGGCGGGGCCATCGGCCGGCTGCTCGGCGAGCTCACCGGCGCTAGCGCGGCCGCGTCCATCGAGTTCAACCTGCAGTACCGCAACACCGGTTTCTGCGAACTCATCGCCAGCCCGGGGCAGCTGCGGCTGGCCAGCTTCAACAACATCCCGCACCTCGAGCGGAGCGACCGCCGCGGCTCGATCACCTTTGCGTGAGTGATGGTCCGCGCGCTGGCTCACCGATTCAACCAGGCGCCGGGCACCACCCGCGCCATCCTGTGGGCGATCAGCGCGGGCTTCACCTTCTCGGTGCTGAACACCCTGGTGCGCGGGCTGTCGCTGCAGCTGCATCCCTTCGAGACCCAGTTCCTGCGCAACCTGTTCAGCCTGATCGTCATGCTGCCGATCATCCTGCGCGCCGGCGTGATCGCCTACATGCCCACCAGCATCGGTGGCCAGTTCTCGCGCGGCGCGGTGCATGCGCTGGGCATGACGCTGTGGTTCTACGCGCTGCCGCACCTCGCGCTTGCCGACACCACCGCCATCGGCTACACCGGGCCGATCTTCAGCATGCTCGGCGCGGCCTGGCTGCTCGGCGAGAAGATGCGCGCCGACCGCTGGATCGCCGCGCTCATCGGCTTCACCGGCGTGATGATCGTGGTCGGGCCGCGGCTGGCCGGCACCGGCGGCTGGTACTCGCTGATCATGCTCGCCTCGGCGCCGGTGTTCTCGCTGTCCTTCCTGCTCACCAAGATGCTCACCCGCCATGACTCGCCTGCGGTGATCGTGGTCTGGCAGGCGCTCACCGTGTCGCTGATCACGCTGCCGCTGGCCATCCCGGTCTGGCAGTGGCCCACGCCGGCGCAGTGGGGGGTGTTCGCGGTGGCCGGCGCGCTGGGCATCTTCGCGCACTGGTGCCAGACCCACGCGCTGAAGGCGGCCGATGTCTCGGCCACGCAGTCGGCCAAGTTCCTTGACCTGCTCTGGGCCTCGACCTGGGGCTTTCTGGTGTTCGGCGACCAGCCCAGCGGATTCACGCTGGTCGGCGGGGTGGTGATCGTGGCCGCCACCCTCTGGATCGCCCGGCGCGAGGCGCGGCTTGCCCGCGCCGCCGCCAGGCCCGCCCCCTGATGCCGCGGCGCGCCGGCCCCGGTCGCGCTCTCCTGGGAGATTGCCCGTGTTCAAGCGAGTCCTGATCAGCAACCGTGGCGAGATCGCCATCCGCATCGCCCGCGCCGCGGCGGCGCTCGGCGTGGAGTCGGTGGCGGTGGCCGCGCCCGCCGACGCGCAGGGCCTGCATCTGCGGGTGGCGAGCCTGGCGCGCGAGATCGGCGCCGGCCAGCCCCAGGTGGCGGCCGATCCGGTGCGCGCCTACCTCGACATCGACGCGATGATCGAGACAGCCCTGGCCACCGGCTGCGACTGCGTGCATCCCGGCTACGGCTTCCTCTCCGAAAACGCGGCCTTCGCGCAGCGCTGCGCGCAGGCCGGCCTGGCCTTCATCGGGCCGCGGCCCGAGAGCCTCGCGCTCTTTGGCGACAAGGTGCGGGCCCGTGAGTTCGCGCGGGCGCAGGGCGTGCCGGTGGTACCCGGCAGCGGCGAGCCGCTGGCCAGCGCCGCGCAGGCGGCCGAGGTGGCCGCGGTGCTCGGCTACCCGGTGATGCTCAAGGCCGCCGCCGGCGGCGGCGGGCGCGGCATGCGTCGCGTCGAGCGGGAGGCCGACATCGCCGAAGCCTTCGACCGCTGCCAGGGCGAGGCGCAGGCGGCCTTCGGCGACGGCTCGGTCTTCGTCGAGAAGTTCGTCGCGCGGCCCCGGCACATCGAGGTGCAGGTGCTCGGCGATGGCCGCGGCGGGGTGGTGCATCTGCACGAGCGCGACTGCTCGGTGCAGCAGCGCAACCAGAAGGTGGTCGAGATCGCGCCCGCGCCCGCGCTCGATCCCGGCCTGCGCGAGCGCGTGCTGGCCGACGCGGTTCGTCTGGCGCGCGCCGCCTCCTACCTGAACGCCGGCACGGTCGAGTTCCTGGTCGATCCCGAGAGCGGCCAGCACTGGTTCATCGAGTGCAATCCGCGCATCCAGGTCGAGCACACCATCACCGAGCAGGTCACCGGCATCGACCTGGTCGAGTCGCAGTTCCGGCTGGCCGCCGGCGAGTCGCTCGCCGATCTCGGGCTGCCCGACCAGGGCGCCGTGCCGGCGCCGCGCGGCTTTGCGATCCAGGCCCGGCTGGTGAGCACCGGCACCGGCGTGCTCACCGCGTATCGCGAACCCACCGGACCGGGGGTGCGGGTGGATGGCTGCGGTTATGTCGGATTGGCGCCGCCGCCGCAGTTCGACCCCTTGCTGGCCAAGCTGATCGGCCAGTCGGGCTCGGCGCGCAGCTTCGCCTCGGCAGTCGATCGCACGCTGCGCGCACTCAACGAGTTCCTGGTCGCGGGTGTGCCCACCAATCGCGAGCAGCTGCGCGCCATCCTGGGCCACCCGGTGTTCCGCAGCGGCGATGCCCGCACCACGCTCCTTGCCGAGGAGCCTTCGCTGGCCGCGCTCGCCCCGGCGGCAGCCGCGCCCCAGGGCGCCGATCAGACCGCCCTGCGCTTCCTCGATCAGCAGGCTGCGGCCCTGGTGCGCGGGGCGCGCCCGGCGGCCGCGCCTGCGCCCGCGGGCCGGCCCTCGCTCGCGGTGCCCGATGACCAGCAAGGCGTGGCCTGCCCGATGGCCGGCACCGTGCTGGCGCTGTCGGCGCAGGTGGGCGACACCGTGCGCGCCGGCGACACGCTGCTGGTGATCACCGCCATGAAGATGGAGACCGCGGTCACCGCGCCCTGCAGCGGCACGATCACCGACCTGCAGCCCCTGACGGTGGGCGAAGCGGTGTCGGCCGGGCAGGTGGTGGCGCTGGTGCGTCCCGAGGCCGGCGCGGCGGCGGCCACCGGCGCCGAGATGACCGGCGGCTGGGCGCCGGTGCTCGCCGAGGTGGCCACGCTGCAAGGCCTCGCCCATGCCCGCCTGAGCCCCGCCTCCCGCGAGCCCGGCGTGGTGCGCCAGCGTGACCGCGGCAAGCTCACCTGCCGCGAGCGCATCGCCCGCCTGCTCGATGCCGGCAGCTTCCGCGAGGTGGGCAGCCTCGCGGGCTTCGCTTCCTATGATGCCGACGGCGGCATCGCCGACTTCACCCCGGCCAACCATGTCGGCGGCTGGGGGCGCGTCGAAGGCCGCACCAGCGTGGTCTGCGCCGACGACTTCACCTCGCGCGGCGGCCATGCCGACGGCTCGATCGCCGCCAAGAGCGTGTACCTCGACCGGCTCTCGGTCGAGATGCGGGTGCCCTCGGTGCGCATGCTCGACGGCTCCTCGGGCGGCGGCAGCGTGGCCGCGATGGTGCCCAAGCAGGAGAAGGCCGGCGAGTCGGCGGTGCAGGAGAGCACCGGCGCCATCCAGGCCGGGCGTCCGCGGGTCACCGGTGGCGGCGGCTCCTTCCTGCCCGGGCATCTGCACAGCACGCTCTACACCGAGCAGCTGAACACCGTGCCGGTGGTCAACCTGCTGCTGGGCAGCGTGGTGGGCATCGGCGCGGCCAAGGCGGTGCTCGGCCATTTCTCGGTGATGGTGCGTGACATCTCGCAGCTCTTCGTGGCCGGGCCGCCGGTGGTCAGCCACGCGATGGGCTACGAGGTCACCAAGGAGGAGCTCGGCGGCTGGCACATCCATTGCACCAACGGCTCGGTCGACAACCTCGCCGAGTCGGAGGACGAGGCCTTCGGGATGGCGCGCCGCTTCCTGTCCTACCTGCCGCCAAGCGCCTGGGAAGCGCCCCCGGTGCTGCCCCCCGATCCGGCCGACCCGCCCGACCGGCGCGAGGACGAGCTCTTCACCATCGTGCCGCGCAAGCGCACCACCACCTTCGACATCCGCCGCGCCATCCGGCTGATGGCCGACAAGGGCTCGTTCTTCGAGGTGGGCGGGCTGTGGGGCACCGACCAGGTGACCGGCTTCGTGCGCTTCAACGGTCATCCCATGGGCGTGATCGCCTCCGACAGCCGTCATGTGAACGGCGGCGCGCTCACCGCCGACGGCTGCGACAAGCTGCGCCGCCACCTCGACCTGTGCGACAGCTTCCATCTGCCGGTGCTCAACCTGGTCGACAACCCGGGCTTCGCGGTGGGCATCGAGCACGAGATGGCCAGCACCATCCGCAAGGGCGGCGAGTGGATGGTCGCCTTCGCGCAGGTGAAGGTGCCGATCTTCACGGTGCTGATGCGCCGCAGCTTCGGCGTGGCGGGCAACAACTACGCCACCCCGCGGGCTTCGGTGTCGGTGCGGGTGGTGTGGCCGGCGGCCGATGTCGGCGGCATTCCGCCCGAGGGCGGCATCGAGGCCGCCTACAAGCGCCAGCTCGCCGAGGCCGCCGACCCGGCCGCGCTGCGTGCCGAGATCAACGCCCGCATCGAGAGCGCGCGCGGCCCGATCGGCCCGCTGAACCGTTTCCAGATCGAGGAGATGATCGATCCGCGCGACACCCGCCGCCTGGTATGCGAATGGGTGGAGAATGCCTATCGCATCGTGTCACAGCCGGCGCGGCTGATGCCGCGCGCCCTGCAGTTCCGACCCTGACCTCGCCCGCAACGGGCGCCAAGACACAACGAGGAGGAAGACAGCATGCGTGATCTCAACGGAAAGGTGGCCTGGGTGACCGGCGCGGGTACCGGCATCGGCGAAGGCGCCGCGCTGGCCCTGGCCGGCGCCGGTATGACCGTGGTGCTCTCCGGCCGGCGCAAGGCCGAGCTCGACCGCGTGGCCGCCGCCATCGCCAGCCGGGGCGGTCGCGCCCGGGTCGCGCCGCTCGATGTCAGCCATGCCGACGCGGTGCAGGCGGTGGTCGACGGCATCGTGGCCACCGAGGGCCGCATCGATGTCGCGGTCAACAGCGCCGGCCTGAATGTGCAGAAGCGCCACTGGAAGCACCTGTCGCGCGCCGACTGGGATTCGGTGGTGCGCATCGACCTCGATGGCGTCTTCTACTGCTGCCACGCGCTGCTGCCGGTGATGCGGGCCCAGAAGGACGGCCTGATCATCAACATCTCCTCCTGGGCCGGCCGGCATGTCGGCGCGGTCACCGGCCCGGCCTACCACGCCGCCAAGTTCGGCGTGAACGCGCTCACCGAGACCATCAACATCGAGCAGGGCCTGCACGGCATCCGCGCCACCGCGATGTGCCCCGGCGAGGTGGCCACGCCCATCCTCGACAAGCGCCCCATCCCGGTCACGCCCGAGCAGCGGGCCCAGCTGGTGCAGCCCGAGGACTGCGGCGAGACCGTGCTCTTCCTGGCCCGCCTCCCGGCCCATGTCTGCATCAACGAACTCACCATCAGCCCCACCCTGAATCGCGGCTATGTCGCCGCGGCGCGGGCGCTGCCGGAATAGTCCGCGGCCTCGCCCCCTCACCCCTCACACGGAACCAGGAGATCCCATGTCCGCCGTCCTGAAATCCCCGAGCACCGAGATGACCGACGCCGAGTGGCAGGCCCGCTGCGAGCTCGCCGCCCTCTACCGCGTTGTCGACCATCTCGGCTGGACCGACATCATCGCCACCCACATGTCGGTGCGGGTGCCCGGTGAGCCCGACTGCTTCCTCATCAACCACTACGAGGAGATGTTCCACGAGATCACCGCCTCGAGCCTGATCAAGATGGACATGGACGGCAATGTCCACGGCCGTCAGGGCCGCTTCAACAAGGCGGGCTTCACCATCCACAGCGGGGTCTACAAGGCGCGGCCCGACGCCAACTGCGTCATGCACACCCACACCCGCGCCGGTGCGGGTGTGGCCATGCTGCGCGACGGCCTGCGTCCGATCAGCCAGGACGCCATGCTGGTGCTCGACGATGTCTGCTACCACGACTACGGCGTGCCGGCCACCCAGGAAGAGTGCGACGCGCTCGGCCTGAGCGTGCAGCGCGGCAGTTGCGTGGTGCTGCGCAACCACGGCCTGCTCACGCTCGGTCCCACGCTCCACGGCACGATGTTCAACCTGTACATGCTGGAGCGCGCCTGCGAGCTCGAGCTGATCTCGCGCAGCTTCAGCGAGCCGCCGGTGCTGATCGCCCCCGATGTGGTCGAGCAGTTCGCCGAGCGCATGCCGCGCCTTCGCGCCGAGGCCACCTGGGGCCTGCAGGAGTGGCAGGCGCTGTGCCGGACCGTCGAGGCCAAGGGCGCCGACTTCCGCCGCTGAGCCGCTCCCGGGTGGCCGCTGCGTCGCGGTCTGGTCGCGATTGCATCGCGGCGCACGAGCCACCGATCCGCCGTTCGCGTCGTTCATCCGGAGAGACCGTCATGTCAATCAGCATCCGACCTCTGAACCCCTTCTTCGCCGGCGAGGTCTCGGGCGTGAACCTCGCGCAGCCGCTGTCGGCTGCCGAGGTCGCCGAGCTCGAGGCCGGCATGGACCGGTATGCCGTGCTGGTGTTCCGGGGACAGCCGCTGACCGACGAGCAGCAGATGGCCTTCGCGATGCAGTTCGGGCCGCTGGAGAACGCCCATGGCGGCAACATTCCCATTGCGGTGTCCGACCGCCGGATCCGCGTGGGCATGAACGATGTCTCCAACCTCGACAAGCAGGGCCGCCCGCTCGCGCCTGACAGCCGGCAGCGGCTGTTCAACCTGGGCAACATGCTCTGGCATTCCGACAGCTCGTTTCGCGCGGTGCCGGCGAAGTACTCCATCCTGTCGGCACGGCTGGTGAATCCGCGCGGCGGCAACACCGAGTTCGCCGACATGCGCGCCGCCTGGGATGCCCTCGACGACGACACCCGCGCCGAGATCGACGGCCTGGTCTGCGAGCACTCCCTGATGCATTCCCGTGGCGCGCTCGGCTTTCCGGAGTGCACCGAGGAGGAACGGCGGCTGTGGCATCCGGTGCGCCAGAGCCTGGTGCGCACCCACCCGGTGACCGGCCGGCGCTCGCTCTACCTGTCGGCCCATGCAGGTGCCATCGTCGGCATGGAGACGCCGGCGGCGCGCATCCTGCTGCGCGACCTCAACGAGCATGCCACCCAGCCGCAGTTCGTGCATGTGCACCGCTGGCAGCTGCACGATCTGGTGATGTGGGACAACCGCCAGACCATGCACCGCGTGCGCCGCTACGACGAGCGGCTGCCGCGCGACATGCGCCGCACCACCGTGGCCGGCGATGCCATGACCGTGGCGCAGGCGGCGTAAGGCCATGAACCACGATCCGGTCGATGTGCTGATCATCGGTGCCGGCGCCTCGGGCGCGGCGGTGGCCTGGAGCCTGGCCGACACCCGTATGCGCATCCTGTGCCTGGAGCAGGGCGACTGGGTCAAGCCCACCGACTATCCCAGCAACGGCCGCGACTGGGAGGCGCGCCAGCTTGGCGAGTTCAACTTCAGCCCCAACCGCCGGGCCCGGCCCACCGACTACCCGGTCAACGAGCGCGAGTCGCCGATCAAGATCGCCAACTTCAACGGCGTGGGCGGCGGCACGGTGCTCTATGCCGGGCATTTTCCGCGCTTTCATCCCTCCGATTTCCGGGTGCGCAGCCTCGATGGCGTGGGCGATGACTGGCCGATCGACTACGCCACCCTCGAGCCCTACTACGCGCTGAACGACCGCATGATGGGCATCTCGGGCCTGGCCGGCGACCCGGCCTACCCGCCCAAGCAGCCCATGATGCCGCCGGTGCCGCTGGGCAAGGCCGGCGCCACCATGGCCGGCGGGCTCAACGCGCTGGGCTGGCACTGGTGGCCCTCGGACAGCGCCGTGGCCACGCAGGACTATGAAGGCCGGGCGCGCTGCATCAACCTGGGCCACTGCATCGGCGGTTGCGCCCAGGGCGCCAAGGCCAGCACCGACATCACCTACTGGCCGCAGGCGATCCGCGCCGGCGTGCAGCTGCGCACCCGGGCTCGGGTGCGCGAGATCACCGTCGATGCGCGGGGCATGGCCAACGGCGCCATCTACTACGACGCCGAGGGCAGGGAGCACTTCCAGCCGGCCGAGGTGGTGATCATGGCCTGCAACGGGGTGGGCACGCCGCGCATCCTGCTCAACTCGCGTTCGGCGCGGTTTCCCGACGGGCTGGCCAACCGCAGCCGCCTGGTCGGCCGCAACCTGATGTTCCACCCCTACGCCGCCGTCCATGGCTACTTCGAGCATCCGCTCGACGGCCATCGCGGCCCCGGCAACAGCCTGTGGAGCCAGGAGTTCTACGAGACCGACCGCAGCCGCGGCTTCGTGCGCGGCTACACCTTCGAGTTCACCCGCGGGCGCGGGCCGGTGCTCACCGCGCTGGCCGGCATGAGCTCGGGGCGCGTGCCCTGGGGCGAGGGCCATCATGCCGCCTACCGGCGGCTGTTCGGCCGCAGCACCGGGCTGGTGGCCATCTGCGAAGACCTGCCCGAGGAGCACAACACCGTCACACTCGACCCGGAGCTCACCGACGGCAACGGCATTCCGGCCCCGCGCATCCGCTACACGCTGAGCGAGAACAGCCAGCGCATGCTCGCCCATGCGGTGGCCCGGGGCAGCGAGCTGATGCGCGCGGCCGGCGCCCGCGATGTCAGCACCGAGGCGCCGCTCGCCGTGGGCGGCTGGCATCTGATGGGCACTGCCCGCATGGGCACCGACCCGGCCCGCTCGGTGGTCAACCCCTGGGGCCGCAGCCATGATGTGAAGAACCTCTTCATCGTCGACGGCAGCATCTTCGTGACCTCCGCCGGCGTGAATCCCACCTCGACCATCCAGGCGCTCTCGCTCTACATCGCCGACCAGATCAAGCAGCGCCTGGCCAACCTCTTCGACTGAGCCCGCCCCATGAGCACCCGTCCCGTGATCCCGGTGTCTGCCGAGCCCGCCCAACCCTCGCTGGGCCCCGAGCAGCTGCGCGCCCTGCGCTGCCTGGTCGGGGAGATGATTCCGGCGAGCGCCGAGTACCAGGTGCCCGGCGCCGATGACGAGACCATCTTCGCCGACATCGTCGCCACCCTGCGCCCGCACGCCCGGCTGGCGTCCGATGCGCTCGACGCGCTCGCGCAGGCCGCAGGCGGCTGCCTGGCCGATCTGCAGGGCGCGGCCCGTGCCGACGCCATCACCGCGTTCCGGGCGGGCCGCGCCGCGCTGGTGTCGCTGCTGGTGAGCGTGACCGTGCAGTGCTACTACCGCGACGACCGCGTCATGCGCTCGCTCGGCATGGAGCCGCGGCCGCCCTTCCCACAGGGCTTCGAGGTGGAGCAGGGCGACTGGTCGCTGCTCGAGCCGGTCAAGGCGCGCGCGCCGATGTACCGGCGCGCACCCTGAGTTGCTGCGCTCGCATCCGGGCCGGGGCGCGCGCCGGCGCCGCCTGCCCGGTCACTCGTAGGCGAGCAGCACCTCGTCCATCGCCTTCTCGAGGTCGGCGGCGGTGGCGCAGTGGATGAGGTGATTGCAGAAGGGCCGGTAACGCAGCATGCCGCTGTCGCCCGAGCCCCAGCGCCCTGGCGGCTCGGGGCACAGCCACACCACCCGCTTGGCGCGATCGGCGATCTCCTCGAAGAGGTCGAGGCGCAGGTCGCCGTAGTTGCTGCGGCCGTCACCGAGCACCAGCACCGTGGTGCGACGATCGATGGTCTCCCAGTGGCTTTCGCGCAGGTCGGCCAGCGCCTGGCCGTAGTCGGTGCTGCCGCCGCCCACGCGGTCGATGATGCGGCGCATGGACAGGTCGGCATCGAAGCTGCGCAGGTCTTCGCCGACATCCTGCAGGCGCGATGAGAAGGCGTAGGCCTCCAGGTCGGCCACGCCCTCGCGCAGCGCGTACAGGAACAGCAGCAGGAAGCGCACATACTGCGCGACCGAGCCCGAGACATCGCAGATCGCGACGATCTTGGGCTTCTCGGTGCGCTTGAGCTTCCAGATCAGGTTGAAGGGCACGCCGTCATTGCCGGCGTTCGAACGCAGGGTGCGGCGCAGGTCGAGCTGGCTGCGGTTGCGCAGCTTGCGGCGGCGCTGGTGGCGCACCGCCAGACGCTTGGCCATGCGCGCCACCACCGCGCGCATGCGCTCCATGTCGCGCGGGCCGAGCTGCTCGATGGCGCGGTTGAGCACCACCTCGTCGAGGAAGGCCTCGGTGGCGTTGCGCCCGAAGACCTCGAAGCGCCGATCGACATGGGCACGGGCCTCGCGGGCGAGCGTGGCCCGGGCATCGATCATTTCCTGGGCGCGGGCCTGGGCGGCCTCGGACGGGTCGCGCAGCGCGTCCAGCAGCCTGGCTTCCAGGGACTCGATGCCGAGTTCCTGCAGCATCCGGCGCACGAAATACGCGGTCTGCGAGGCGAAGCGGATCTCGTCGGCGCCCACCGCAGCCGCGGCGCGCTCCATCGCCATGGCCATGCGGTCGGCATCGCCCGACTGGGCGAGCTCGAGCAGCGCCTCGGTGGGATCACCGCCGCCGCCGCCCTGCGACTGCCCCCCCTGGCCGGGCTGCGGACTGCCGCCGCCGCCGGGCTGGGATTGCGCGCCCTGGGGCTGTGGCGCGGCCTGCGCCTCGTTCTGGTCGGAGGATGCTTCGCCCTCGCGCGGCTGCGGCCTGGCCTGCTGCGCGGGAGGACGGGCCGCGGCGGCCGGGTTGAAGTAGAGCTCGAAGAGCTGGTCGTGGATGAGCTTTTCGTCCTCGGACTTGGCCAGCACGATGCCCAGCGAGTGCTTGAGCGCCTGGCGGTCCCGATAGCCGATCACATCGAGCGCGCGGGCGGCGTCGATCGCCTCGGCGGTGGACACCGCCGCGCCGGCGGTGCGCAGCGCGCGGATGAAGCTGGTCAGCGCGCGTTCCATCCGCTCAGCCCGCCGCCTGGCCTTCGGCGAGCGCAGCCGCGGTGAGCTGCTCGACCTTGCCCTGCACCTCGGTGATGTCGCCCTGGCGCTTGAGGATGACATTGAGGGTGTCGCGCACCAGCGCGGGATCGAGCAGGTCGGCGTGCAGCAGCATCAGGGTGCGTGCCCAGTCGACGGTCTCGCTGATCGAGGGCAGCTTGCGGATGTTCTCGTCGCGCACCGACTGCACGAAGGCCACGAGCTGGCGCAGCAGCGATTCGGAGATCTCGGGCACGCGCGAGCGCACGATCTCGCGCTCGCGGTTGGCCTCCGGGAAGCCGATGTGCAGATGCAGGCAGCGGCGCTTGAGCGCATCGCCGAGCTCGCGGGTGTTGTTCGAGGTGAGGATCACCAGCGGCGGCACCTGGGCCGAGATGGTGCCGATCTCGGGCACGGTCACCTGATAGTCGGAGAGGATCTCGAGCAGCAGCGCCTCGAACTCCTCGTCGGACTTGTCGATCTCGTCGATCAGCAGCACCGAGCCGCCGGACTGCTCCATCGCCTTGAGCACCGGCCGCGGCTCGAGGAACTCGCGCGAGAAGAAAAGATCCTGGAAGCCGGCGAGCTTGGCGAACGACGACTGCAGGGTGTCGGCATCCTCGATCAGGTGGTTGATCTTCTCCTTGAGGATCTGGGTGTAGAGCAGCTGCTTGCCGTACTTCCACTCGTAGAGCGCCTTGCTCTCGTCGAGGCCCTCGTAGCACTGCATGCGCAGCAGCGCGAACTGCAGCGAGCGCGACAGCGACACGGCGAGATCGGTCTTGCCCACGCCGGCCGGGCCTTCGATGAGCACCGGCTTGCGCAGGTGGTGGGCGAGATAGACCGCGGTGGAGATCTGGCGGGTGGAGATGTAGCCGACCGAGAGGAGGGCAGCGGTGACCGCTTCGATGGAAGACAGTCCGGGGGGCGTGGAAACGGAAGTCATGCGGCTCCGGTGGTCGACGGCGGCTGGGCCTGGAGGGCGGCTTCGTAGCCGGGGTAGGAATGCTTGAGGGTGGCGCTGTTCAGCAGGGTCTGCGCCATCAGGCGCTCGCCGGCGGCATCGAGGATGTCGGTGCGGATCCAGCACGACTCGGTGCGGCGGCTGTCGGATAGCGCCACCACCTCGCGGCGGATGAGGTAGGGCTCGTCGACGAAGAGCGGGCCGTTGATCAGGCGGATCTCGAGGTCGGCGAACAGGCCCACCGCCGGGCTCCTGATCGGCCAGGCCGCCTGACGGCTGGTGTACTGCGCGAGCACGCTGATCATCTCGATGGGGATGATCGGGCGTCCCCACGGCGAGGCCGAGGCATCGTGGTACCAGGGCGAGGTCTCGGTGATCACCGCGAGCTTCTGGCGCAGCGAGAAGGGGTAGAGATCGCCCATGTGCTGGTCCATTGCCATGCGCACGAGCTCGTCCTGCGCGCCGCGCAGGCCCACCCGCATGTCCTCGAGGATGATCAGCCGGCCGGGCGGGCGCAGCTGCGCCATGCGCTGCTCGAGCAGGCTGTGCGGATGCTCCGGCCCCAGGCTGGCGCTGGCCTCGAGCACCGGCGTGCCGTCGGCCTTCTCGGCGCGCACCCGCGTGGCGCGCACGCCCGGCCCCGGCATCTCGACGATGGCGCGCACCTGCTCGCCCTCGACCACCATGTTCTGGTAGTGCGCCGACAGGCAGCCGCGCTCGAACCACGCCTGGCCCCAGAGCTGCGCGAGCAGCGGGTCGAACTGGCTGAAGTGGGTGGGGCCCTCGATGGGGCCGGCGCGAAAGCCGAGCTTCTCGGCCATGGCGTCGTCGTGGATGGACGAGTGCCCGCCATAGGCCTGATCGGCGAGCATCTGGCGCGGCTCGCGCAGCGGGCCCTGCAGGGTGAGGGGGGTGTCGAACATCGGCCGGCTCAGGCGGCCTGCAGGTGCGCGGGGTGGCGCAGGTCGGCGTCGAGGGCCGGGCCCATGAGGTCGATGAAGTTGTCGCTGTAGAAGCGCCGCCGCGCCTGCGGCGACACCGAGCCGAGCGACTCCTCGAAGCGCTTGAGGGGATGGCGGCCGCCCTCGATGTGCGGGTAGTCGGAGGAGAACAGGCAGACCTCCTCGCCGCTGTTGGCGATGATCCAGCCGGCGTCCTCGTGCGGATAGGGCGCCACCCGCAGCTGGCGGCGCACGATCTCGGAGGGCTTGGCCGAGAGCCGGCGCAGCCGCTCCTCGTTCTTGATGAAGGCATGCGCGGCCGAGTCCATGGCCCGCATCCAGGCCGGCAGCCACGATGCGCCGAGTTCGATGGCGCCCCACTTCAGCCGAGGAAAGCGGTCGAACACGCCGTCGAAGATCAGGGTGGCCAGGGTCTGCATCGGCGCCTGCGGAATGGGCATGTAGCTCACGGAGGTGAAGTTGTCGTCGCCGCCATGGAAGTCGGGCACCGGCGGCAGGCCGTTCAGCTTGTAGACCGGGTTCATCTTCTCTTCGCCGCCCACATGCAGCACCACCGGCACACCGGCTTCCTGGGCCAGCGCCCAGACCGGGTCGAGGCCGATGTGGCTGGGCGAGTGCCGGCGCGGGCACAGCGACGGGATCATGAGTGCGCGCGCGCCCAGCGTGATGGCCAGCCGGGCGGTGGCCAGGGCGCGGTCGAAGTCCTCGAGCGGCACATAGGCGGTGGCCAGCAGCCGGCGATCGACCCTGCAGAAGTCGGTCATCATGCGGTTGTGCGCGTCGGCCGCGGCGTAGCACAGCTCGAGGTCGTCGCCCTGATCGAGCCCGAAGTTGCCCAGGCAGAAGGTGGTGAACACCAGCTGGCTGGCAAAGCCGAGCAGATCGAGCGCGTGCGGGCGATCGGCTTTCAGGAAGGCGCCGTGCGCCTCGTAGTTCTTGCGCAGCAGGATGTTGGCATCGACCCCGGCGCGAAACGCCTGCTCGGCATGGGCTTGTGCCGACTGGCCGGGGCGCTCGTTGCCGCGCCGGGCCTGCCAGGCCGGCAGCGCGTGGAAGCGCGACAGCAGCCGCGGCTCGAACCAGGGGTCGAGGCAGTCGGCCAGTTCCATGAGATGGCTGTCGGCGTCGTGGATCAGACGCCCGTTGGCGTAGGCCATGGCGGAGTTCCTGATGGGCGGGGTGGCGGGCGGCGGCCAGAACTGCTGGCCGCCGGGGTGGCGTGCAGGGACTATACCGCCGCGCCGCCGGCCTCCGGCCACTGCCAGTCGGCGTAGCGCTCGCGCAGTTTCGCTTTCCAGAACTTGCCGGTGGAGGTTCGTGGAATGGCGTCGATGAACGCCACCGCATCGGGCAGCTGCCAGCGGGCAAAGCGCGGCGAGAGGAATTCGCGCAGCGCCTCCGGCGTCAGCGTCTGGCCGGGCTTGAGCACCACGCAGGCCAGCGGCCGCTCGGCCCACTTCGGGTGGCTGACCGCGATCACCGCGGCTTCGGCCACGGCCGGGTGGGCCATGATCGCGTTCTCGAGGTCGACCGAGCTGATCCATTCCCCGCCCGACTTGATCAGATCCTTGGTGCGATCCGACAGCCGCACATAGCCGTACTCGTCGATGGCCGCCACATCGCCGGTGCGCAGCCAGCCGTCGTCGGTGAACTTCTCGGGGTCGCGGGCCACCTCGTGATAGCTGCCGGTGATGTAGGGGCCGCGCACCTGCAGCTCGCCCACCTCCTGGTTGTTCCAGGCGCACTCGCGGCCGTCGTCATCGACGATGCGCAGATCGACCAGCGGCACCGGCACGCCCTGCATGGCCTGCCGGCGGAAGAGCTCGTTCTCGTCGGCGCCGGCGAGCTCGGCCTTGCGGTACGACATGGCCGCCATCGGTGAGGTCTCGGTCATGCCCCAGGCCTGCTTGATGAGGATGCCGTGGGCCGCATAGGCGCGGATCAGCGCCTCGGGCACCGCCGAGCCGCCGACCAGGCTGCGCATGCCGGCGGGCAGCTTCCAGCGACCGGGATTGGCCTCGTGGTTCTGGATCATGGTGAGCCAGATCGTGGGCACGCCCAGCGACAGGGTGGGCGGGTCGACCTGCATCTGGTCGAGCAGGTCGTCGGCGTGCAGGTGCGGGCCGGGGAACACCAGCTTGGCGCCGACCATCAGCGCCATGTAGGGCACGCCCCAGGCATTGGCGTGGAACATCGGCGTGACCGGGAACACCACATCGGTGTTCGACAGCGCGCCGTTATCGGGCAGGGCCGCCACCAGGGAATGCAGCACCGTGGAGCGATGGGAATAGACCACGCCCTTGGGCCGGCCGGTGGTGCCCGAGGTGTAGCACATGGCCACCGGGTCGTCTTCATGATGCGGCGGGAAGCTGACGTCGGCCGGCGCGCGCGCGAGCAGCTGCTCGTAGTCGTCGATCGCCGGATCGCCGGCATGCGGGTCGCCGGCGCGGGTGGCCACCGGCGCGCCCGAGAACGGGAACACGATCACCCGCTCGAAACGGTGCAGGTGCGCGAACTGCTGGTAGAGCGGCAGCAGGATGTCGTCGATGATCAGGAAGCGGTCGGCGGCATGGCCGGCGATCCAGCCGATCTCGTCGGGCGAGAGCCGCAGGTTCAGGGTGTGCATCACGCCGCCCGCAGCCGGGATGCCGAGGTAGCACTCGAGATGGGCGTGGTGGTTCCAGCACAGCGTGGCCACCCGGTCGCCCTTGCGCAGGCCGGCGGCAAGCAGGGCCGAGGCCAGGGCCCTCGTGCGCTGGTGGTATTCGGCGTAGATGTGCCGGCGGTAGGTCTTGTCGGGCAGGCGCGAGACGATCTCGGTGCGCGGGAACAGGCGCCCGGCGCGATCGAGGAAGTGGTTCAGCGACAGGGTGGCTTGCTGCATGGTGGCGTGCATGAGGCTCTCCTCGGGCGATGCGGTTGCGCGAATTGGGGCAGTGCGGGCGGCGGCGTTCGGCGTGGGGCGTTGCTCAGCGCGATGCGTTGCGCGCGCCGGGCGGCAGCGCGCCGCGGCCGGCGAATCGCGCTGACGGGCCGAGGGCCTCGGCGATGCGCAGGCACTCGTTCCACTTGGCCATGCGCTCGGAGCGGGCGAAGGAGCCCACCTTGAGCTGGCCGGCGTTCCAGCCCACCGCGAGGTGGGCGATGGCGACATCCTCGGTCTCGCCGGAGCGCGCCGAGATCACGGTGGACCAGCCTGCCAGGCGTGCGGCCTCGAGCGCGGCGCGGGTCTCGGTGACGGTGCCGGCCTGGTTGGGCTTGATCAGCGCGCAGTTGCAGGCCGGCAGGGCCGCGGCCTGGGCGATGCGCGCCGCGCTGGTCACCAGGAAGTCATCGCCGATGATCTGCACCCGATTGCCGTGCAGGCGGGTGAACTCGGCCATGCCCGCGGGGTCGTCCTCGGCGAGCGGGTCTTCGATGGAGACGATCGGGTAGGCCTTCAGCCAGTCGCCGAGCAGCGCGATCAGCCCGGCGGTGTCGAGCTCGCGCGATTCCAGGCCGAGCCGGTAGCGGCCCTCGCGGCCGAACTCCGAGGCGGCGATGTCCAGCGACAGCGCCATGTCGGCGCCGGGCCGCAGGCCGGCGCTCTCGATGGCGCGCACCAGCATGCCCAGGGCCTCCTCGTTGGCCTGGAACACCGGCCACCAGCCGCCCTCGTCGGCCACGCCCTGGCGGCGGCCGGCGGCGGCCATCAGCGCGCCGGCCGCGGCGTAGACCTCGGCGGTCATGGCCAGGCCCTGCGCGAAGTCGGCCGCGCCCACCGGCATCACCATGAAGTCCTGGATGTCCACCCGGCGCCCGGCGTGGGCGCCGCCGCCGAAGACCTGGATCTCGGGCAGGGGCAGGCTCACCGGGCCGTCGCCGGCGAGGTGGCGCCACAGCGGCAGCCGCCGCGCCGCCGCGGCGGCATGGAGCACCGCGAGGCTGGTGGCCACCAGCGCGTTGCCGCCCAGGCGCGACTTGAGCGCGGTGCCGTCGAGCGCGATCAGCGCGGCGTCGATGCCGGCCTGATCGAGGGCGTCGCGCCCGGCGAGCAGCGGCGCGATCTCGGCGTGGATGCCGGCAAGCGCGTCGGCGACATCGAGCCCGCCCAGGCGCGCGCCGCCGTCGCGCCGCTCGATGGCCTCGCGCGAGCCCCGCGAGGCGCCGGCGGGCGCGATGCCGCGCCCGAGGCTGCCGTCGGCGAGCGTGATCTCGACCTCGATGGTCGGCCGGCCCCGGGAGTCCCAGATGCGGCGGGCGCGGGTCTCGCGGATGCGGGTGTCGGCGGGTGTGCTCATGCGGGGATCTTCATGAAGGCGCGCCAGGTCTCGACCAGCGCGGGCAGATGGGGCGCCGGATGCAGCACCAGGTGGCGGGCGGCGGCACGCACCGGCGCGCGCAGGGGCTCGGTGTCGAGGTACTCCACCGGCGACTTGCCGTCGATGCGGGCCAGCAGCAGGCCGCCGAGCAGTGCGGCCACCCGCGCCTGCAACCCGTCCCGGTCCTCCCAGCTCACCCCGGCGAGATAGGCCTGCGCCGCGGCCTGCAGGCAGCGCAGATAGGCAGGGGCGTGCGCCGGGCGCCAGGCGCACTTGAGCAGCAGGTGGTTGAGCAGGAAGGCGAGGTCAAAGGCCGGGTCGCCGTACCAGGCGCACTCGGCGTCGAGCAGCACCGGGCCGTGCGGGCCGCACAGGATGTTCTTGGGGCTGACATCGCCGTGCACCAGCGCGATCCGGTTGCCCGCGGTCCGCGCGATCAGGCGATGCAGCGCGTCGGCGCAGTCGGGGTGGGCCAGGGCGGCCGCGCCCAGATAGGGGTCGAGGCGCAGCGCGTGGAACTGGGCATCGTGGGCAAAGGCGGCGGCCAGATCGGGGCGGCCGGCGCTGGCCTGATGGATGGTCGCCAGCGCGCCGCCCACCCGGGCCGCGATCACGGGATCGACGCGGCCATCGCGCAGCTCGGTCTTCCAGACCGGATGCCGCTGCGGATCGAGCCAGGTCATGGCGAAGGCGTGGCCGACCGGGTCTTCGCCGAGCACCTCGGGCACCAGCGCGGGCACGATGCCGGCCACCCAGCGCAGCCAGGCCACCTCGGCCCGGTTGCGCGCCACCGGCGCGAGCCACTGCGCGGCCACCCGCAGCTGCGGCAGCGCGGTCTTGACGCACACAGGCCCGCTTGCCGGTCTGGCCAGCACGATCAGCGAGGACACCCCGCCGGTGAGCGGCTCGAGCGCAACCGTCTCGTGGGGGCCGGCCAGACCCATGCGGCGCAGGCTGGCGAGCATCTGCCCGCGTTCGGTCTCGCTCAGGCTCATGATGGCGGGATTCTCCCACGGCAGCCGGCCGGCTTGCGGGCTGCCGGGTCCGGCATGCGCCACAATGCCGGCTTCCCCGATCCCTGCGGAACCGCTCATGACTGCGCACCACCTGCTCGTGCTGGGCAAGCCCAGTGAATCCCATTTCGGCCTGCTCTCGCGTCTGCCGGCCGGCACCTCGGTACGCGTCACCAACGATCCGGCCGAGGCCCAGGCCGAGGGCCGTCGCGCCACGGCCATGCTGTGCGACATGGGGCGCGGCGCGCTGCTCGAGGCGGCCATGCGCGACGCGCCGGCGCTGCGCTGGGTGCACTGCCTGTCGGCCGGCGTCGAGACCGTGCTGTTTCCGGGCATGCTCGCGCACCCGGCAGTGCTCACCAACGGCCGCGGCATGTACAAGCGGGCGCTGGCCGAATTCGTGATGGCCGGGTGCCTGTACTTCGCCAAGGACATCGGCCGGCTGCGCGCCAGCCAGGCGGCGGGGCGCTGGGACGGCTTCTTCATGCAGGAGCTCGCCGGACGCACGCTGGCCATCGTCGGCTATGGCGAGATCGGCCGCGCCACGGCCACGCTGGCCCGCGCCTTCGGCATGCGGGTGCTGGCCTGCCGTCGCCGGCCCGAGCTCTCGCGCGATGACCCGCTGGTCGATCAGGTGTATGCCGACAGCGAGCGCGGCGAGATGATCGCGCAGGCCGACTATGTCTGCGCCGCGGCGCCCAATGTGCCCGGGGCGGTCGGCCTGATCGGCGCGGCCGAGTTCGCGGCCATGAAGCCCGGCGCGGTGGTGATCAATGTCGGGCGCGGCCCGACCATCGTCGAGTCCGAGCTGGTGGCGGCGCTGCAGTCGCGGCGCATCCGCGGCGCGGTGCTCGATGTGTTCGATGTCGAGCCGCTGCCGCAGGGCCACCCGCTCTACGCGCTCGACAATGTGCTGATGTCGGCGCACTGCGCCGACCGGGTCGAGGGCTGGCTCGAGACCGCCATGACGGTGTTCCTCGACAACCATGCCCGCTTCCTCGCCGGCGAGCCGCTGCTCAACATCGTCGACAAGCAGGCGGGGTACTGAGATGGCCGCTTCCTCGCCGGCCGGCACGGCCGCGGGCGCGTCCGCAGCCGGTGTGCTCGCCGGGCAGGTCGCCCTGATCACCGGCGCGAGCCGCGGCATCGGGCTGGCCATCGCCCGCGCGCTGGCGGCCGATGGCGCCGACCTGTGCCTGGCGGCCACCCGGGCCGACGGCCTGGCCCGCGCCGATGCCGAACTCGCCGACATGCCCGGTGCGCGGCATCTCGAGGTGCTCGATGTCACCGACCGCGCGGCGGTGCGGGCGGCGGTGGAGCGCACCCTGGCCCGCTTCGGGCGCATCGACATCCTGGTCAACAACGCCGGCATCCACATCGCACGCGGCTTTCTCGACCATGACCCGGCCGACTTCCAGCGCCTGCTCGATGTCAACCTGTTCGGCGTCATCCACATGACGCAGGCGGTGCTGCCCGGCATGCTCGAGCGCGGATCGGGCCGCATCATCAACATCGCCTCCACCGCCGGGCGCTGGGGCTCGCGCAACCAGGCCGGCTACAACACCAGCAAGCACGCCGTGCTCGGCCTGACCCGCTGCGTGGCGCTCGAGGTGGCCGCCCGCGGGATCACGGTCAATGCCATCTGCCCGGGCTTCGTCGACACCGACATGCTCGGCGGCATCAAGCGCGAGTACGGCCAGATGGGCATCGACGGCGAGGCCGCGATCGGCGGCATGCTTGCCACGCGGGTGCCGATGGGCCGCGCCATGCGCGCCGACGAGATCGCCGGCCTGGCCCGCTATCTGGCGTCGCCGGCCTGCTCGGGCATGACCGGCCAGGCGCTCACCATCGACGGCGGCATGCTCACGGCGTGAGGCGATGCTGCGCTGGATGGCTCAGCGCCAGTGGGCCTGGGCCAGCGCGATCCACGCCGGCAGGCTCACCGCGGCCGCCAGCGTGGACAGCGTGATCAGCCGCGCGGCGAAGGGGCCATCCCCGCCCATGCGGCTGGCCAGCA
>CAIZPE010000082.1 GCA_903934795.1 uncultured bacterium
GGCTGTGATGGAATGCCGGCGCGCCCGCTACACTCGGGTCATGACATCCATGCCGACGCCGTGGCTGAACCTGGCCGTGGCCCTGGGCTGCGGGCTGCTGATCGGCATCGAGCGCGAGCGACGCAAGGGCAGCGGCCCGGCGCGGGCGCCCGCCGGCGTGCGCACCTTCAGCATGGCGGCGCTGGCGGGCGCGATCGCCCAGTTGCTGGCGCAGCCGCTGCTGGTGGCGGCAGGCGCCGCGCTGCTGGTGGCGCTGACCGCGATCCACCAGTGGCGCCACCCGCGTCGCGACCCCGGCATCACCACCGCGCTGTCGCTCTTCGTCACCTTCCTGCTCGGCGTGATCGCCGCCAGCGACCCCTTGCTGGCCGGCGCCGCCGCGGTGATCGTCGCGGTGCTGCTGGCCGCCCGCTCGCGACTGCACCGCTTCGCCACCGAGGTGCTGACCGAGGCCGAGCTGCACGATGCCCTGGTGCTCGCAGGCGCGGCCCTGGTGGTGCTGCCGCTGCTGCCCGCCCAGGCGCCGTCGTGGCTGCCCGGACTCAACCCGCGCGCGCTGTGGCAACTGGTGCTGCTGCTGCTCGCGCTGCAGGCGGCCGGCTACATCGGGTCAAGGCTGCTGGGCGCACGCACCGGTCTGGCGCTCTCGGGCCTGGCCGCCGGTTTCGTGTCGAGCACCGCCACCTTCGCCGCGATGGGCGCGCGGGCGCGACACACTCCTGAGCTCAGCGGCGCCTGCGCCAGCGGCGCGCTGCTCTCGAACCTGGCCACCGTCATCCAGATCGCGCTGGTCTGCGCCACGATCTCGCCGCCCACCCTGTCGGCAATCACCCCGCTGCTGGCCGCGGCCGCCACCGGCGCCCTGTTGGCCGCGATTCCCGGACTGTGGCGCACCCGCGGCGCGGCCCCGGCCGCAAGCCCATCGGGCCGGGTGTTCGACCTGCCGCGCTCCCTGGCCTTTGCGGTGCTGCTCACCGGCATCACCTGGGTGCTGGCCTGGGTCAACGCGCACCTTGGCACCGCCGCGGCACGGCTGGGCGCCACGCTCGCCGGCTTCGTCGATGTGCATGCCGCCGTGGCCTCGGGCACCTCGCTGGTGGCACAGGGCAGGCACCCGCCCACCGAGGCGGCGCTGCTGATGCTGCTTGCGCTCAGCGCCAACAGCCTGAGCAAGCTCGTTGCCGCGTGGGTCTCGGGCGGCGGACGCTTCGCGCTGCGGGTAGCTCCCGGACTGGCGCTGCTGGTGGCCGCGCCCTGGACAGCCTGGGCGCTGTGGCCCGCCCGCTGAGGCCGGGCTGCGTTCAGAGCAGCTGGCAGACCTCGTCGAATGCGAACCGCGGGCTGCGCTCGAAGGTGCCGGCCGGGTCGATGTAGCCGAGATTGCACAGGAAGTTGGACCGCACCCGCCCGCCCGGGAAGAACTCGGCATCGACCTTGGCATTGTCGAAGCCGGACATCGGGCCGCAGGCCAGGCCCAGCGCCCGGGCCGCCATGATCAGGAAGCCGCCCTGCAGCGAGCCGTTGCGAAACGCGCCAGCCTCACGCGCAGCGCGGTTGGCCTCGCCCTCGAACCAGGAGCGCGCGCCCGGGTTGTGCGGGAATACCCGCGGCAGGTGCTCGTGGAATTCGGTGTCATGGGCCACGATGGCCACCACCGGGGCAGCCAGGGTCTTCTCGAGGTTGCCCTGCGACAGCGCCGGGCGCAGACGCTCCCTGGCCTGGGCGGTGCGCAGAAACACCAGCCGCGCAGGCTGACAGTTGGCCGAGGTGGGACCCATCTTCATCAGTTCGTAGATCTGACGCAGCGTGTCATCCGGGACCGCACGGTCGAGGAAGCGATTGGCGCTGCGCGCCTCGCGAAACAGGGCGTCCAGGGCCTGGTCGTTGATCATGGAAATGCCTTGGGAAAGGGGTCGAGGGACGGCCGTCGGCACGGCCACGCCCGGCATGATAACGGCACGATCGCGCGCCCCTCGCCCTGCCCGATGCCGCGGGCCGCGGGTAACATCGGTCGACCCCCGCCACCGGGGCGGGCCCCTGCCTGCGGAACCGTCACGCCATGAAGATGCCTCTTGAAGATGTCACCGTGCTCGACCTCTCACACGCACTGGCCGGGCCGCACTGCTCGACCATGCTCGCCGACTTCGGCGCCCGCGTGATCAAGCTCGAGACCCCCGGCGCGGGCGACATCGCCAGGGCATGGGGCTCGCCCCTGCCGGGTGGCGAGAATTCCTACTTCGTGAGTCTGCACCGCAACAAGCAGGGCATCTCCATCGACCTGAAGACCGCCGAAGGCAAGGAGCTCTTCTTCAAGCTCGTGGAAAAGGCCGATGTGGTCCTCGAAAACTTCCGCCCCGGCGCCCTCGAGAAGCTCGGGCTCGGCTACGAGCGCGCCCGCGAGCGCAACCCCGGCATCATCTACTGCTCGGTCTCCGGCTTTGGCCAGGATGGGCCCTATCGCGAACGCGCTGCCCTCGATCTCATCCTTCAGGCCGAGAGCGGCATGATCAGCGTCACCGGCGAGGAAGGCGGCCATGGCGTGCGCTGCGGCGTCTCCATCGCCGATCTCACCGCGGGCATGTACGCCGGCTTCGGCATCGTCATGGCGCTTCGGGTCAAGGACAAGACCGGCGAGGGCCAGCGCATCGATGTGTCGATGCTCGAAGGCCAGATGTCGCTGCTCAA
>CAIZPE010000083.1 GCA_903934795.1 uncultured bacterium
GCCGCGCCAGTTGGTCTTCAACGTATGGCTGCGGGTTCCGCGAGAGATGCGAACCACGGCGCGCGGTTCATCGCTGACGGAGCGCGCTTTCGCGGTACCGGCCGCTGCATGGTGGCTAATCGGAGCCCAACAGTGACCTCGCCAAGAAAAAAGCGCCAAGGGCCAGAAGCCCCAGGCGCTTGATTCGTAACTGATTTCTTGGCTCCCCGACCTGGGCTCGAACCAGGGACCTACGGATTAACAGTCCGGCGCTCTACCGACTGAGCTATCGGGGAATGCAGCCCTCAATCATAGCGGCTTGGGCCCGGGACGGCAAGGCGCGGGCCGCTTCCCGCCCTCCGTCGGGCGGGTCTGATCGGCCGCTGCGGCGGCTTTCTGTACACCCACAGGGCCGGCGTCTAGACTTCGCGGCGCGACTTCAAACGCCCGCCGTGCAAACCTTTCGACGCGCCCCTGCCCTCCTGCCAGCCTTCGTGCGGGTTCTTGCCGCGATGTTCCTGCTGTTCTCGGGTGCAAGTCTGCAGGCACAGCCCCAGGAGGGCGCCCTGCTCAGCGGTGTGATCGCCCTGGGGTCCGGGCGCAGCGTCCCGCTTCCCGAGGGCCAGTGGAAGCTGGTTGCCGTGCGTCAGCAACTCGGCGAGCGGCGCAATCCGCCGAACCTGAACCGCTGGACAGGCTACTTCCTGCGCAACCTCGACGAGGCTGCGCTGATGCCGATGATGGTGGTGTACACGGGGCAGGCGAGCGGTTCCTTCTGGGCGAACTCGGTCTGCCGGCTTCCCAACAACACGCTGCTGCTCAACCAGTACGGAACTCTGCCAACCGCGCTGGAGAACCGCTGTTCGGGCCTGCGCGCGGTGAACGCCGCTGCCATGAGCGAGTTCTGGCGTAACTACTACGAGGTCGACTTCGACATCGGCGAACTTTCCGGCCGGCGGCAGGACGCGCTCAATGTCGCGCTGCTGAAGGTCTTCAAGGTGCGCGATGGCATGGAGATGGAGATCTTCATGCGCCAGCCCGTGGGTTCCTCGGCGCGCAAGCTGCGCGATGAGGTTCGCGCCGATGCCGATGCACCCAGTGCCGTGGCGCTTCATGGCTGGATGGCCAGCTACATCGAGCGCCTGGACAAGTCCTACCTCGGCAAGCAGCCTCAGGAGTACCCGCTGCTCGGTTTCGATGCGGCTGCCGATCGGTTCACCCGCGTGGCCGAGGCGCCGGCTGCCGATGCCGAGCGCGCCCGCGAGCAGCTGCGCCGCGAGATCGCGGCCCGCGAGGATGAGCGTCGGGCGCGCGAGCAGGAACGGCAGGCACTCGAAGCCCGTGCCCGTGAACAGGAGCGACAGGCTGCGCAGGCCCGTGTGCTTGAGCAGGAGCGGCTGGCTGCTGAAGCGCGCGCCCGCGAGCAGGAACGCCAGACTGCGGAGGCTCGCGCCCGTGAGCAGGAGCGCCTGGCTGCCGAGGCCCGTGCCCGAGAGGAGGCTGCCCGGCTGGCCCGTCAGCGCGACGCCGAACTGGCCCGGTTGCGTGAGCAGCTCGCCCAGCTCGAGGCACAGAAGGCCAGCGCGCAGGCTGCGACTCCGTCGGCGCCCGCCGCAGCGGCACGCCGCGCGCTGGTCATCGGCAATGACAGCTACGCCCAGGTGGCCCGCCTGAGCAATGCCCGCCAGGACGCCCGCGCCATGGCTGCCAGCCTGCAGAGCCTGGGCTACCAGGTCACCCTGCGGCTCGACCTGCGCGAGCGCGAGATGAAACAGGCCTTGCGGGTGTTCAAGGCGCAGGTCGAGGGTGGCGACGAAGTGGTGTTCTTCTATGCCGGGCATGGCGTGCAGCTCGGCGGCAGCAACTACCTGCTGCCGGTGGACATTGCCGGCGAGAGCGAGGATCAGATCCGCGACGAGGCCATCCAGCTGCAGCGCCTGCTCGACGACATGTCCGAGAAGAAGGCCCGCTTCACCCTGGCCCTGCTCGATGCCTGCCGAGACAATCCCTTCAAGACGGCGGGTCGCAGTCTGGGTGGCAGAGGTCTTGCGCCCACCAGCGCGGCCACCGGCCAGATGGTCATCTTTTCGGCCGGCGCCGGCCAGCAGGCACTTGACCGCCTCGGGCCCAACGACAAGGACCCCAACGGCCTGTTCACCCGCGTGTTCCTGCGCGAGATGCACAAGCCCGGGCTGAGTGTCGACCGGGTGGTGCGCAGCGTGCGCACCGAGGTGGTCAATCTCGCCCGCTCGGTGGGCCATGAGCAGGTGCCCGCCATCTACGACCAGGTGGTGGGCGAATTCTTCTTTCGCCACTGACACCGCGCGCCTCTGACCGCCCGCGGACGCCGGGTCTGGCCTTGTGTCGTCTGAGGGATAGGCCAACGGCCGCGCTCGACTGTCTCGCGCCTGAAACATCCTTCGCGTAATTCTCGGGGACTTGGTTGGATCGACACACCCCTTGTGTCAACTCAGCCTGATGTCCCATGGAACTCGCTGTCGTCATTCCTACCTTCAACGAGGCGGGCAATATCGAGCCGCTCGTGCAGCGCCTTGAGCATTCGCTCGGGGGCGTGCAATGGGAAGCGATCTTCGTCGACGACGACTCCACTGACGGAACCGCGCAGCGCATCCGGGAGGTTGCCATGCGCCATCCCTCGGTGCGATGCCTTCGGCGCATCGGACGGCGGGGACTGTCCAGCGCCTGCATCGAGGGGATGCTTTCGTCACATGCGCGGTATTTCGCAGTGATGGACGCCGACCTGCAGCATGACGAGTCGCTGCTGCCGAAGATGCTTGCTGCGCTACGCGCAGGCGAGTGTGATCTGGCCATTGGCAGCCGTTATGTCGAGGGTGGTGGCGTCGGCGAATGGGGGAGTTCGCGGCGCATCATCAGCCGCGTGGCAACCTCGATGGGTAAGCGCCTGCTGAGGGTCCCTGTAGGTGACCCGATGAGCGGCTTCTTCATGCTGTCCCGGGAAACATTGGAGGCCTCCGTCAGGCGGTTGTCGGGCGTCGGATTCAAGCTTCTGATTGATCTCATCGTCTCGATGCCGGCGCTCCCGCGAATCAGGGAATTCCCCTATGTGTTCCGGCCGCGACTGAGCGGTGGCAGCAAGCTCGATTTGCGCACCGCGTGGGACTACCTGATGCTGCTTGCCGACAAGTCGATCGGGCAGTTCGTGCCGGTTCAATTGCTGTCGTTTGCCGCGGTCGGCAGCATTGGTGTGCTGGTGCATCTTGCTGTACTGGGCTGCGCCCTTGATCTTCTGTCATTGCCGTTTCCGGTCGCCCAATCTGCCGCGGTCGCCACTGCGATGGTGTCCAACTTCACGCTGAACAATGCGCTCACCTACCGCGACAAGCGACTTCGTGGCTGGCGCTGGTTCCGAGGGCTGGCTGGCTTCTGCGCCGCCTGTGCCGTCGGAGCGTTGGCCAATGTGGGGGTCGCTTCCTACATGCATGGCGAGCAGAACGGCTGGCTGCTGTCGGCGCTGGCGGGAATCCTCGTCGGTCTGGTCTGGAACTATGCCGTCACATCGGTGCTGGTGTGGTCTTCGGGGAAACCGCGGTGATCGCGCCGGTGTTCCGACGCGGCCTGTCGCTCTCTGATTGGCTCCTGCTTGCGGTGCCAGCGCTGCTGCATCTCGCCCTTGCACTTGCGATTCACCTGTCCCCCGATGAGGCGCACTACGCGCTCTATGCCAGTCGGCTCGACTGGAGCTATTTCGATCACCCGCCGCTCATTGGATGGGTGCAGTGGCCGTTCCTTCAGGCAGGCGGCGGCGATCTGCCAATGCGGATCGCACCGATGGTCGCCTGGCTGATCACGGCGCTGATCCTTGCCCGCCTGACCGATGCCCTGTTTCCCGACCTGCCGAGAGTGTGGGGCCTGCGCCCCGATCTTCTGCTCTACTGCCTCAGCCTGATGCCTAATCTGCTCGGAGTGGCCTGGGTACCAGATACCCTGCTCACAGGGCTGTCGTGTGCAGTGATGCTGGTGACCTGGCGGCTGTGTCGACATTCCGGCGAGGCTGAGCGTCTCGGCCTCTGGGTCGTGCTTGGAGTGCTCCTCGGGCTGGCGGGCCTCAGCAAGTACACCGCTGCGATCTTCGCCGCAGGTGCTGGCGCGGCGCTGTTTTGGGCGCACGGGCTGTCGTTTCTGCGCCAGAGAGGGTTCTGGATCGCTCTCGCGATCGCCGTCCTGTTTGTGCTTCCGGTGTTTGCCTGGAATGCTGCCCATGACTGGATCTCCTTCCGTTACCAGTTGAGCCGGGCTCACGGCGGTGAGCACTGGCGGCTCGTCCGCAGCCTGCAGTTCGCTGCGGTCATCTGGTTGGCCCATGGTCTGCTGCTGCCGGTCTGCTGGGTGCTTGCCCGGCGGCACATCAGGATCCCCGCGCATGGCTCTAGCTTGACGCCGTTGGCATTTACCCTCCTTTTCGCAGCACCCGGGCTCGTGGGGCTCGCGCTTCTGGCGGGTCGCGGCGGAACCCTGCCGCACTGGGTCCAGCCTTTTGTGGTGTGCGCCCTGCCCCTGGCCGCGGCGGGCCTGGCGGCCTGGTGGTCAAGGCGGCCGCGTGTCGCAGGGCTGGGCCTGATCGCGCAGGCGCTGCTGTGCCTGCTGGCCTTCGCCGTCATGGCTGCGGGTGGATGGTCGGCTTCAGCATCGGGCGCTGCTGCGTCGGGGGACGGCGCCCAGGTAAGCAGACAGTCACCCAATCCGATTGCCGATCTGCATGGCTGGGATGCGGCTGCGCGTCGCGCTGCCTACATTGCCCGCCACGCGAGCATCGGTACCCTGGCAGTGGTCAACTGGTCCATGGCCAGCCGCATCGCCTGGTACGCGCGCCCCATGCCAGTCAAGGTGGTGAATGCCCGCGCCGATCAGTTCGATCTCTGGTTTGGAACATTGTCGGGCGCCGAGGATGCTCTGCTGGTGCAGCACTCCGGCATGGGCCACCCGCTGCCAGTGGGCGGGTATGGCTTCCGGTCCTGCGAAGTCGTCGACGCGATGCCTGTCGAGCGGGCCGGCCGTCGCATCGC
>CAIZPE010000084.1 GCA_903934795.1 uncultured bacterium
CCCCTGCGCTTCAGAACCCGAACGGCCCAGTCTGAACACGACATGCGTCCATGGAGCGCCGCGTAAGCGCAGCGATATCCCTTGTGCGGCGACACATAGCGCCGGTAAACCTCGACCGAGAACTGGAGCGCGGGTGTGAGCATGTGGCCTTTCGTGAAGCTGACCGGCGTGCGGCAGTGGGCGGCGATCGGGCCGGAATGAAATAAGGCCCGGGTGACGAACGCTGTTGCGCGTCCGGTTGAGCGTAGGGTCAGACGTCTGGGTACCTGTTACGCAGCTTGAGCATGCAGCTTGACGCCAAGTGCACGAGCTACCTTGAGCACCGTGGCGAAGCTCGGATTGCCATCGGCGCTCAGGGCTCGGTACAGGCTCTCCCTGCTCAGGCCGGCATCCTTGGCCACCTGGCTCATACCTTTGGCTCGGGCAATATCACCCAGGGCCTTGGCAATCCCGGACGCATCGTCAGGGGCCTCCTCCAGCCAGGCATCAAGGTACGCGGCCATCTCTTCGGGCGTGCGCAGATGCTCTGCGATGTCATAGGGTGTGGTCCGCGTCCTGGACGATTTGCTCGGCGCACGTGGCATGGCTCGCTACTCCCGAAAGTTCTGAGCTAGCTTGATTGCGAGCTCGATGTCCTTGGATTGGCTCGACTTGTCGCCTCCGGCCAGTAGAAGCAATAGTCTCGACCCGCGTTGCGAGTAATAGACCCTGTAGTCAGGGCCAACGTCGATCTTGAGCTCCGAAACACCGCCGGTGAGGTTACGGTGCTGACCTGGGTTTCCAGCGATCAATCGCTCGACTCGGACGAGAATCCGGGCTCGGCCTGCAGCGTCCTTGAGAGGGTCGATGCATCGGGCGTACTCGTCAGTCTTTTCAACCCGCCCGAGCCAAGTGTAGCCTACAAGCTACGTTTGTCAAGGTGGCAGCACGAGTGACGCCTAACGTTAAAGCTCAGCGGCGAGTGAAGCGAGTCCGCCGGAGCGCAGGGTCAGGAGGCGGAGCATAAAGCGTGAAGCCAACCGGGGTGCGGCAGCGGGCGGGTGCCGGGCCTCGGTGAAATCGGAGATTGGCCAGTGGCACGTGGGCTGCGGTCGGCTGTGAGTCAGTGAGAATCACTTGTGCTCGATCGCAGATCCGACCAGACCGTCCGAACGCGACGAAGTCCGAGGCGAAGCGTGCTTCCTGAAACCTCACGCCGAAGCGATTGGACTGCTGCCGCATCGACGCCTCGAGCCACTGCAGCTCAGCCTGATCGTCTGGCGAGAGCGGTGGCAGGTCCCTGGTGTCAGTTGTGCGGCCTGGCGTTCGGAAGTGGATGTCGACTTTCCTCTGACAGTGCTGCTCTGGCGCGCTGGCGCTGCTCAGCCGCCTCAGCGCCAGAGGTCGACGCGCCACACCGAGAGCTCCCGCTGGACCTGACCCGAGGCGAGTTCAGGCTCTGTTCCGATGGGAAGCACCCGGGCGATCAGCGGGCTGCCCCGCCAGTTCACGCAGTCCGCGGCCTCTGCAGCAGTCAGGCCGCCTGGCAGTGCCACCCTCGCCACGTACCCGTCGCCAGAGCGGGCCATCTTGACCACCTGGGCCCCCGTTTCCGGGGTCTTGCACATCAGCCTGTTGAGCTCCTTCTCGATGCGAAAGGCGCTCGGTCTCCGGGCGGCGCCGCCGTGCGCGGGGCTCACCAGGATCTCAGCGATGTATCGGTTTACCACCCAGTACGGCTCCTGCACGAACGCGTACGCCAGGTCCGACGCGAGCAGACGGTCCTCGATTCTCAGCATTGCGTCGGAGTTCGCGGCGATGAGCTGCAGCCTCGTGCCTTCGCCCTCGGCCTTCATCATGCCGATCGTGGCTCCGCCGGTGAGCTCAGACACCCGGGCGCGTAACGCCTCCTGGGCCCGCTCGGCGGCCAATTTCGCCGGGTCGGGCAGCTTGGGCGGGGGCGGTGCCAGGCTGGCCGGCATCCAGTGATACGTGTCGATCTGCGCTCGCCGGCCGAGGAGACGCGGCACACTGATGCGCGCCGAGTCGTAGGAATAGAGATTCGTGCGCTCGACGCCAGAGAAGCGCAGCTCGAAGGTCAGCCCACCGCCGCCCGCGCGCCGCAGTCTGACCAGCGTGCCCCCCTCGAGGTAGGCGCGCTCCTGCCTGCGGGCGCCAGGCACCTGTTTGCGAAGGGACACCCAGCCGTCGGCGCAGTCGTAATGCGTGCCGAAGGCGAGGGGCGCGCGGGGGTAGGGCGTCGTTGTCCGCGTGTCCGGCGCTGATACCAGATCGAGCTGCATCGTGCGGCCGTCAGGGCTCGCGGAGATCTCGAGGTCGTGGGCTTCGGCGGGCCACACCTCCAGTCGCAGCGCGGTCATCACCTCACGGTGGCCGGTCTCCAGGGACGGATGCCGATCGGGCATACGGTACCGGCCGGTCAGGTCGGGACAGCCCCCGGCGGCATGGGCCAAGCCCGCGGTCAGGAACCCCAGCAGCAGCAGGATGGAACGCATGCGCCGCATGCTCGTTCACGCGGCCGCGGCGGACCACCGGGTCAGTTCGGACGGCCGATCGCGCGGGACGGGCGGTGCCGCAAGAAAGACCGTGTCTGGCTGCCCGAGGTGCCGCGCCGGGCAGGCGATGATCATCGCGGCGATCCTGGAGATACAGCGTCTGGAGGCCGCCGCCTGGGCAAGCAGAGATGCACACAAGAGCGCTGCGGGGACAACGGCGGTTCGCACAGGCGGTCTGACATGAAACTAACCGGGGTGTGCCAGCGGGCGGCGGTTGGGCCGGAATGGAATGAGGCCCGGACGAGGAATGCTGTTGCAGGTCGGGTTGAGCGGAGCGTCAGGGACGGCGAGGGTCAAGCCAGGGCCTCTCGCACGA
>CAIZPE010000085.1 GCA_903934795.1 uncultured bacterium
CTGGGCATGATGATCGGACGCGTCGCCTTCGGGCAGCAGGCAGGAGAATCCCGCGAGGCAGCGCAGCCCGCTCATGCATCGGTCAGCGTGCCCGCCGAGCGGCCGATCGAGATCGCCCGCGCACAGTTTCGTCTGCTGACGGCCGCTCAGCCGCAGGCCAGCGAACCGGAACTCGTGTCGCTGCCCCATCGCTGGCCCCGACAGATCCGCGGCGACGAGGGCGTGGTCACCGGCCTGTACGAGATCACGCTGCCCGAGGTCGCGGCCGCGGAGCCGCTCTGGGTCTATGTGCCCAAGCTGCGCACCAATGCCGCCTTCGAACTGAACGGGCAATGGATCGGCGATGGCGGGCGCATGACCGCGCCGGTGGCGCGCCACGCCAATTCGCCCTTCTTCCTGGCGCTGCCGCCCAGCCTGCTCAAGCCCTCGGACAACCGGCTGGTCATCCGGGTGGTGTCGCCCGAGGGCACCCTGGGAGGGCTGTCGCAGGTGCAGATCGGCACCCATGCCCAGCTCGACGACATCGTGGCCGCCCGGCGGCTGGTGCAGAACGCGGGCGTCTACATCACCAGCGCGATCATCGCTTCCACATCGCTCTACATCCTGATGGTGTGGCTGCAGATCGGTGGACAGCGGGGCAAGGGCTTCCTGCCCCTGGGCATCGCCGGCCTGACCTGGTCGGCACGCAACCTGAACCTGCTGCTGCTGGACTTCGGCACGACCTCGGAGACCCTGCATCGCGCATTCGAATACGCCACCTTCACAGGCCATGGCCTGTTCCTCGGGCTGTTCGGCATCTTCCTGCTCGGGCGCTACGACACGGTCATCTCGCCCCGGCTCGCGCGGCTCTTCCGCCTGAGCATCTACGGATTCCTCGCCATGGGCCCGATCCTGCTGCTGGCCTTCGGGGGGCCCGCACCGGCGCTGACGGTCTGGATGATGGCCAGCTCACCGCTGCTGCTGGCCATGATCTGGATCCTGGTTCGACGCGCTCGAGCCACCCGGACCGTGGCCGACGCGCTGCTTGCGCTGCTGTTCACCGCCTTCATCGCCGCGAGCGCCTACGACAACGCCGTGCTGATGGTCAACGCGCTCTTCGGCCGCGTCTATATCGCGCACTATGTGGGCCTGCTCTTCTTCGTCACCGTGGCCTGGCTGCTGGGCCAGCAGCATGTGCAGGCGCTGCGCGCCAACGAGGCCCTGAACCAGTCGCTCGAGGAACGGCTCGCGCAGCGCGAGGCGCAGCTGCGGGTGAGCTTCGAGGCCACCCGCGCGCTCGAGGCCGAGCGCTCGGCCCTCGCCGAGCGGGCGCGCATCATGCGCGATCTGCACGATGGGGTGGGCGCACAGCTGCTCACGGCCATCGCTGAAGTGGAAGACGGTCGGGCCGACCCGGATCGGATCCGCGACACCCTCACCGCCTGCCTCGACGACCTGCGGCTGGCGGTGGATTCGCTCGAGCCGCACGACAACTACCTGACGACGATCCTGGGCACCCTGCGTTATCGGCTCGCGCCGCGCCTGGCCCGCGCGGGCCTGACCATGCAGTGGGATGTGGAGGAGGTCAATCCGATGAGCTGGCTCGATCCGACCCGCACCCTGCACCTGCTGCGCATCCTGCAGGAGGCGATCGCCAATGTGCTGCGCCATGCCCAGGCCACCACCCTGCTGATCCGGCTGGCACGCGACGCCGAGGGCGTGGTGGTCGAGGTGCGCGACAATGGCATCGGCTTCGACCCCGACGCCAGCCCTGGCCCGGGCCACGGCCTCAGAAACCTGCGCCAGCGCGCCGCGCAGCTCGGCGCCCAACTCACCCTCACCAGCGACCGGGACGGCACCTCGGTCACGCTGCTGCTTCCCAACTGATCCACTGCCAGGAGACCTGCATGAGCGAAGTGAGCATTCTCGACCAGCGCCGCATCGAGGCGAAATTCGCGGGACAGCTGCTCAAGACCCTGAGCGCCGAGCTCGGCGCGGCACGCGCCCGTGAGCTGCTGGCCAGGTCGATCATCGAGATGGCCCACGAAGCCGGCCGCGAGTTCGCCGCGCGAAAGCCCGGCAACGAGACCGGCGCCAATCCGCCGGACCTCACCGACTACGCCACCATCCTGCCGCTGTGGGAAGCCGGCGGCGGCATCACCATCCAGTGGGTGGAGAAATCCGAGCGCACGCTGGCCTTCAATGTGACCCGCTGCCGCTATGCCGAGTCGTACCGCGAGATGGGGCTGGGCGAGATCGGCGACATTCTGTCCTGCAACCGCGATGGCGAGTTCTGCCACGGCTACAACCCCGAAATGCGCTTCACCCGCACTCAGACCATCATGAAGGGCGCCAGCCACTGCGACTTCCGCTACACGCTGCCGCCCAAGGACTGAATCGGCGGCGCATGCATCGGCGGGCAGCCCGGCGCCAGGCCAGCGCGTCGGCCGGCCCGCCGCGCTCAGCGGGTGAGCGCGCCGTAGACCAGCACCTGCAGCTGCTCGCGGTAGTGCTTGCGGATCTCGCCCGGCGCCACGGTGCCGGCCACCACCACCAGCCGCTCGGCAGGGTCGGCAAAGAAGATCGTGCCGTAGGCGCCGTTCCAGGTGAACTCGCCCACCCGGCCGGGCACGCTGGCCAGCCCGGCCTGGGTGCGCACCGCCACGCCCAGGCCGAAGCCGTAGCCCTCGCGGTGCGGCTCGGTGTGGTGCACGGTGTTGATCACGCCCTCACCGAGATGGTTGGCGGTCATGAGCGCCACGGTCTGCGGACTCAGGATGCGCTCGCCCTCGAGGGCGCCGCCGTCGTGCAGCATCTGCCCGAAACGCAGGTAGTCGGACACCGTGCCCATGGCCGCCGCGCCGCCCCAGTCGAGACTGGTCTGGCGCTGCATCACCGACACCGCCTGCGGCGAGCCGTCCAGCGGATTGAAGGGCAACGGGCGGGCGCCGCGGGCGCGGCGATCTTCGGTGAGTTCAAAGCCGGTGTCGCGCATGCCCAGCGGCTGCCACAGCACCTGTGACAGATGCTCACCCAGACGCTGGCCACTCAGCTGCTCGATCACCAGGCCAAGCACATCGGTGGAGAAACCGTATTCGAAGGCGGTGCCCGGCTGGTGGGTAAGCGGCAGACGGGTGATCCGGTCGATGAAGCCGGCAGCGTCATCGGAGAACATGACCTCGCTTGCGCTCGGCCAGCGCGCGGCCGCCGCGCCGAGCCCACGACCGCCATAGGTGATGCCTGCGGTGTGCCGCAGCAGATCGTGGATGAGGATGGGCCGCTGCTGCGGCTGCAGCGAAAGCCCGCCATGACCGTCATCGAGGCCGACCTGCATGGCGGCGAAAGCCGGGAAGAAGGCATCGAGCCGGCTGCGCAGCGGCAGACGACCGGCCTGCATCAGCCTGAGCGCGGCCACGCTGACCATGATCTTGGTCATGGACGCTAGCGGAAACATGGTGTCGAGGGTCATGGGCACCCGCGCCACCGGATCGCGCATGCCATAGGCCCGGTGGTGCAGCAGCCGGCCCTCGCGGGCGATGGCCAGCACCGCCCCGGGCAGGCGACTGGCGGCAATCTCGCGTTGGAAGAAGGCATCGATGGCGGCGATGCCGGCGGCGCTGACGCCATGGGCCTGGGGGTCGCCGGCAGGCAGGGGATGTTCGCTCATCGGGCCGCTCTCAGGACTGGGTTGCGGCGATGGTAGCGGAGGCCGCTGCGGCCAGGGTTTCAGGGGCCAGGTCGCATACCGCCTGGTAGTGCGAGAGGTAGACCCGGCCGCTCAGCCCGGCCAGCAGCGCGGTGCGCTGCAGACGGTCCATCACCGGCCCTTTCACTTCGGACAGGTGCAGCGCCACGCCGGCGGCGCGCAGGCGCTCGTCGATCGCCTCGAGACTTTCCAGCGCGCTGGCGTCGATGTCGTTGATGGCCGAGCACAGCAGCACCACATGGGCCAGTTCGGGCCGCGACGCCACCGCGTCGTTGATGCGATCCTCGAGCACCCGGCAGTTGGCGAAGTACAGGCTCTCGTCCACCCGCAGGCCGAGCAGCCGGGGACTGAGCGCCACCGGATGCCGCAGGCGGTTGCGGAAGTGCTCGGTGCCGGGTACCAGCCCGACCTCGGCGATGTGCGGGCGGCTGGTGCGATAGAGATAGAGTGCAAGCGACACACCCACCCCGGCCACCAGACCGGCCTCGACCCCTGCCCCGAGGGTGGTGAGCAGGGTGACCAGCACCGCCAGAAAGTCCGCCCGCGAATACGACCAGGTCTTGCGCAGCAGGCTGAAGTCGACCAGCGAGAGCACCGCCACCACGATGGTGGCTGCCAGGGTGGCCTGCGGCAGGAAATGAAGAGCCGGGGTGAGCAGCAGCGACGCCAGCAGGATGCCCACGGCAGTGAACACCCCCGCCGCCGGGGTCTGGGCACCGGCATCGAAGTTCACCACCGACCGGGCAAAGCCGCCAGTCACCGGCAGCCCGCCGGTCACCGCGGCCGACAGGTTGGCGGCACCCAGCGCCACCAGTTCCTGGTCGGGTTCGACCCGCTGACGCCGGCGCGCAGCCAGCGTCTGGCCCACCGAGACCGACTCGACGAATCCGACCACGCTGATCAGCAGCGCCGGCACCGCCAGCTCACGCCACAGCGTCGCATCCCACAGCGGCAGGGTGAGCGGCGGCAGCCCGGCCGGCACCGCGCCGACGATCTTCAGGCCCTGGGTCGACCAGTCGAGCGCCCAGGCGAGTGCGGTGGTGACCGCGATCGCGGCGATGGGACCGGCCTTGGCCAGCAGATCGGCAGCTCGGGCCCGCAGCCCCATGCGCAGCAGCAGCGGCTTCAGGCCGCGACGCACCCAGAAGAGAAACGCGAGGGAGCCTGCCCCCACCGCAAGGGTCAGACCGTGGGTCTTCGGGACCTGGGCAAGGAGCGAGGCGATCAGCGACAGGACATTGCCGCCTTGCGCCGAAACGCCCAGCAGGGTCTTAAGCTGACTGGCGGCGATCAGCAGGCCCGAGGCCGAGATGAAGCCCGAGATCACGGGATGGCTGAGGAAGTTGGCCAGGAAGCCCAGGCGCAACAGCCCCATCAGCAGCAGGATCAGCCCCGACAGGAAGGCCAGGGTGATGGCCACCGCCCCGGCCGCCGGCGTCCCGGCGGCGGCATGCTCGCCCACCGCGGCGGCGGTCATGAGCGACACCACCGCCACCGGCCCCACCGCCAGCACCCGGCTGGTGCCGAACAGGGCATAGAGCAGCAGCGGGGCCACGCTGGCATACAGCCCCACCTCGGGCGCAAGGCCCGCCAGCATGGCGTAGGCCAGGCTCTGCGGGATGAGCATGAGGGTGACGATCAGCGCCGCCACCAGATCGCTCACCAGGGTGTCGCGACGGTACTCCCGCCCCCAGGTGAGCACCGGGAGGTCGGGAAGCCGGCGCCGCCAGGCCACGGACATGAGGGCTTCAGTCCGGCAGACGCGCCGGCGGATGGATGAGGCGCTCGGCGAGCGACTGAAGCGCCATGCCGGCGAGCATGGCCAGCACGAAGCTCAGGGCCTTGGGCTGACCCGCTGCCATCGAGACCACCCCGGGCCCCGGGCAGAAGCCGGCCAGGCCCCAGCCCGCGCCGAACACCAGCGAGCCGATCACCAGGCGGCGGTCAATCTGGCTCGCCTTGGGCAGATGCAACGCGCCGCCGAGCAGGCTGACCGTCCGCTTGCGGGCAAGCCCGAACGCGAAGAAGCCGACCGCAATCGCGCCGCCCATCACGAAGGCCAGGGAAGGATCCCAGGCGCCGGCCAGATCCAGGAAGCCGATCACCTTGCCGGGATCGGTCATGCC
>CAIZPE010000086.1 GCA_903934795.1 uncultured bacterium
TTCAGAGCCAGCGCAGGATGATCTCGGCGGCCTGCTCGTCGCCCACCGGCAACGGGGGCGTGGGCCTTGCCTGCGCCCAGAGCGCTGCCAGGGGCGCCGCCAGCCGGCCGGCCTGCAGGTCGGCGTCGGATACCTGCCGGGCGCAGGCCTGCTCGCCGATCCAGGCGACCAGGGCATCCTGCTCCGGCCAGTCCGGGCGGGGGGCGTAGAGGAGGGGTGTGCCGCCGCAGGCCGCTTCGGCGAAGGTGCCGTAGCCAGGCTTGCCGATCAGCGCATCAACCGATGCGACCAGCTCGCCGAAGGACCAGCCGAGCGTGTCCGAGGCCACCACCCGGGGGTGACGTATGCCCCAGGCCGAGGGCACCAGCCAGCGCACGCCCGGCTCGAGTGGCCAGTCGGCCATGGGCAGGGGGCGATCGAAGCCGCCGAAGGCGATCAGCACGGCCTTGTCGCCATCGGCCAGCGCCAGACGCTCACGCAAGGCCGCCCGGCGCGGGGCGCAGACCCGGGCCACCGGCCCGACCCGCAAGGTGTTCCCCAGCGCCGTCATCGGCATGCCCGGTGTGAGCACGATGAAGGCCGCCGCGCTGCGGTATGCAGCCAGCATCTCGGCCAGCACCGGCTCGGCCCAGGCCTGCCCGGCGAAGGCGAAGCCGGCCAGGTCGAACCAGTTGAGCGAACTCAGCCCGAGCGCCGGGATGCCGGCTTCGGCGGCCGCAGCCAGCGGCAGGTAGGCGGCGTTGGCGAGCACCAGGTCCACGGACTGCGCGCGCAGCCAGCTCGCGGTGTCGCGAACCCGGGCCGGCCAGTCGGCGTGGAATGTCTGGTAGGCACGGGCGCTGCCGGCATGGTCGATGCGGAAGGCGTCATGCATCAGGAAGCCGAAGTCCAGGGCCCGCGTCACGGGCTCGAGCGCCGGACCGATGCGCTCGCGCAGCCGGGACTGCGGCAGCGTGCTCACCACCGTCAGGCGAAGATCGGGCCGCCGGCGTTGCAGGGCCTGGAGCACCGGCCCGGTCTGGGCCAGATGCCCCAGCCCGTGGCCGGAGATGGTGACGAGCAGGTGGGGCATGGCGGGGCGCAACGCTAGCACAGGCCAGCGGGCTTTCCGCACGACCGGGGCTGCAGCCGGACATAGCCCGAATGGGGGGCGCGCAGATGTTCGCGGTGTGATATCCCTCGAAGGCCTGGCGCGCGGCATCGGCGTGCAGGTGCTGACGCTCCAGGATCATCAGATTGCAGACTGAGCTTCCCCGGGACCACCCCGTCCCGATCGACTCCCATCGTCTTCGGCTTGGCGTGTTCGTGATGATCGATCATCACTGGCTCGACCATCCCTTTGCGCGCAACCGATTCCTGATCAGCACCGCGTCGCAGCTGCGCGAACTGCAGGCGATGCAGGGCGCCGGCCTGTTCTGGATCCCCGCGCTCAGCCAGATCGAGCCGCTCCCCGAGGAGCCGGCGGCAGCGCCGCGGCCGGCCCGGGCGGTGGCCCCGCCGAGCGAAGACAGCGGGGCGAGTCTGCGGCGGGCCCAGTCGGTACGGGAGCGTCTGCTGGTGGCCCAGGCCCGGCGCGACTGGAACCGGGCCGCCGAGACCGTCCGGCATGCGCTGCGCGGGCTGCGTGACAACCCGCAGCCCGCCGCTGCCGATCTGGCCTCCGTGGCCACCGCCGCCGCCGCCCGCATCCTCGAGGGCCGCGACATCCTGCAGCTGCTCGACCGGCCGGGCGCCGATAGCGGCCAGTACCATGCCCTGAACTGCATGACCATCGCCACGCTGGTAGCCAAGACCATGCGCCTGTCGCCCCAGGCGCTGACCGATGTCGCCCTCGGCGCCCTGGTCCATGATGTCGGCAAGGTGCTGATCCCGCACCGCGTGCTGCGCGAGGCCAGGCGCAGCCCTGCCGAGGAGCGGGTCTATCGCGACCATTGCCAGATCGGGCTCGAACTGGCTCGCGGCACCGGGGTGTTCTCCGAAGCCGTGCTGAACCTGATCCGCGACCACCACGAGGCGGCCGATGGCAGCGGTTTTCCGGCCGGCCGGCCGGGCGGCGAGCTGTCGCAGCCGACGCGGATTCTGGCGCTGGTGAACCGCTATGACCGGCTGTGCGGCCCCGAGTCTCCCGACCGTGCGCCTCTGAGACCGGCCGACGCCCTGCGCCGGATCTGGCGCGACGAGCGCAAGCGGATCGACCCTGATGTGTTCTCGGCGCTGGTGAGCGTGCTCGGGGTGTACCCGCCCGGCAGCATCGTGCAGCTCTCCGATCTGCGCATCGCGCTGGTGATCGCGCCCAGCGCGCGCTCGACCCTGCCGCTGGTGCTGATCTACCAGCCCAGTCGGACGCAGGAGCAGGCCAATCTGCTCGATCTCTCCGCGGATGGTGACGGGCTGACCATCGAGAAGCATCTGCTGCCCCACGAGCTCTCCCGCGAGGCGCTGCAATGGCTCGACCCGCGAGAGCGGCTGGTCTACTACTTCCGCGGCGCCGAGCCCGACTGAGCGGCCGTCGGCCCGCGGCGATGCGGCGCATCAACGCGCCGCCACATCCCGGCGATCGCCGCCGCCGGGCTTGACCGGCGTCAATCCGCGGGCGGCCTGGTCGGCCATAACGGGTTTCCGATCAATCCTCAGGAAACCGCACCATGACATCCCCTTCCCATCGGCGCGCCGCCGGCGCGCACCGGGCCCTGCTGGGCAGCGCGTTCATTCTGGTCAGTGGCGCAGCGCAGGCGGCGCTGCTGGCCGATGACTTCGAGGACGGTGTGGTCCGCTACACGACAACCGGCGTGGCCGGCGCGGTGAACATCCGCCCGACCTCGGATGTCATCAACACCGGCGGCACCAACGGCTTCGATGCCTTCTTCCCCAATGGCGGCAGGTTCCTGGTCGTCGGCGATGCCGCGGGAGCCATCGGCAACGGCTCGCCAGCCGGCCCCGCCGGCTCGATTGCCGGATCCACCCAGAGCGCGCGCTTCGCCCTGGGCAGCTTCGGGGCGGGTGTCCACCGTCTGGGCGTGGCCTTCGACTTCGTGTTCGACACCAGCCTCGCGCCGGGCACCACCCAGGCCCGCAACCCCGACGACTTCGTGGTCACGCTTCGCGACAGCGCCGGGGTGCTGCTCGAGTTGCTGCGATTCGACGATGTGCTGCGTAACGAGGCCGACCGTCGCGGTCGGTTTTCGGGCGAGGCGCAGTTCACGCTGGGCGGCGCTGACCAGGTCTGGCTGGACTTCGGCCTGACCGAATATGCCAACTCGGGCGACAGCGCGGTGGGCATCGACAACATCGTGCTCATTCCCGAAGCCGCCTCGATCGCGCTTCTGGGCATCGGCATGATCGCGCTCGGCTCGGTGCGACTGCGCCGCCGGCCGGCCCCCGCCTGAGGCACGGACCGGACAGCCGCCAGGGCCGGCGTCAGGAGCGGCCCCGGCAGTTGCACGGTGCCGCCCGCGCGCATGCTCAGCGCTCCAGCATGCCGCGACGCATCTGCTCGCGGATCGGCCGTACCAGATAGTCGAGCACGGTGCGCTCCCCGGTGACGATGTAGACCTCGGCGGGCATGCCCGCCTGCAGCACCAGATCCGGCCGTCCGCCGGTGTCCACCTGCACCTGGGCGAGGTAGTAGGCCTGGCCGCGCGCGGGGTCGGTCAGCCGGTCGGCCGACACGCGGGTGAGCGAGCCCGGAAAGACCGGGATGGTCCGGCGGTTGAAGGCGGTGAAGCGCACTTCGGCGGCCATGCCTTGCCGGACCCGGTCGATGTCCTCGGGCTGGATGCGCGCCTCCACCACCAGCGGCGCGTCGGTCGGCACGATCTCCAGGATGGTGACCCCCGGCCGGATCACCCCGCCCGTGGTGTGGGCCTGCAAGCCGATCACCGTGCCCGGGAGCGGCGCGACCACGCGGGTGCGCGCGAGCACCGCGGCCGCCGCTTCCAGGCGTTCCGCGCTCTCGCGCAGTCGTGCGCGAAGATCCTGGATGCGGTCGTCGGCTTCGCGACGCTGCTGGTTGCGCAGGTCGCTCATGCGCAGCGCGGTCTCGCTGATCAGCGCCGAGGCCTCGGCGATGTCGGCTTCGGCGCGGCCGATGTCGGCCTGCAGGTCCGCCTCGGCGCGGCGCAGCGCGAAGTAGCGGGTCTTCAGGTACATGCCCGAGTCCAGCAGCGACTGCGCACCGGCGATCTCCTCGGCGATGTAGCCGAGCTTCACCCGCGTGGCGGCCAGTTCTGTGCGCCGCCCGCCGATCTTCTCGCGGGCCTGCTGCTGGCGCTGACCGAGCACCTCGAGCTGACCGGCGAGCGCGGCCCGGCGGCTGGCGTGCAGCCGCGACTCGCCGTCGAGCAGGCGCGCCACCACCGGGTCTGCGCGCCGCGACTCCAGCGCGTCGTCGAAGACGATGCGCTCGCGGCCTTCGCGCTCGGCCTGCCAGCGCGCGAACTCGGCGGCCAGGGCGTCGTGCTCGGCGGCCAGGGCATCGTGGCGGCTGCGGGCCGCCACATCATCGAGCTGCAGCAGCACCTCCCCGGCGCTCACCCGCTGGTCCTCGCGCACCCGGATCTCTCTCACGATGCCGCCTTCCAGGTGCTGGACCGACTTCCGCTCGCCAGCCACCTTCACCACGCCGGGCGCGAGTGCCGCGCTGCTGATCGGCGAGAAGGCCGCCCAGCCGCCCAGCCCGACCACCCCGAACAGCACCAGCGCAGCGCCCCAGCGGGCGACGCGTCGGCGCGAAGCCTCGATGACGGCATCGGCGGCATCGGCGGCATCGGTGTCGAGGGCCTGCGGCACCGCGAGGGTCAGTGACGTATTGCGCATCAGGCCTCTCCCTGGACGACCTGCAGCTTGGGCGAGGTCTCGGCGGCGCTCGAGCGGGTGGGCATCGGCGTGATTCGCCGCATCACCTGGGCGCGGGGACCGAACGCGCCGACCGCACCGTGCGAGAGCACCAACAGGCTGTCGGCCTGCGCGAGCAGGCCGGGTCGATGGGTGATCACCACCAGCGTCACGCCCGACTGCCGCAGCTGCGTGAAGGCGCGGGCAAGCGCGGCCTCGCCGTCGGCGTCGAGATGCGCGTTGGGCTCGTCCAGGACCACCAGTCGCGGCGAACCGTAGAGCGCTCGCGCCAGACCGATCTGCTGGCGCTGGCCGGCCGACAGCACCAGGCCGCCATCGCCCACCTCGGTGTCATAGCCCGCAGGCAGGGCGCTGATCATCTCGTGGGCGCCGGCGAGCCGTGCCGCCCGCAGCACCGACTCCCGGTCGGCGCTGCCCAGCCGGGCGATGTTCTCGAGCACCGTGCCGTGCAGCAGCTGCGCCTCTTCCGGGAGGTAGCCGATGCCGCCGCCCAGCGCTTCGGCATCCCATGCGCCGAGCTCGATGCCATCGAGCCGGACCCGGCCGCTGCGTGGCGTGATCGCGCCGGTGATCGCGCCGGCGAGCGTGGATTTGCCGGCGCCGCTCGGCCCCACCACGCCGAGGAACTCCCCGGGGGCGAGGCTGAACGAGACGGCGCGCAGCAGCAGCCGTTGCGAGTCGGGTGCGTTGACCACCAGCTGCTCCACCTGCAGGCGGCCGCGGGCCGCCTCGCTGTCGATCGGCCGACGCGTGCCGGGGGACGGGGCACGGGTGAGCAGCAGGCGCACCCGCCGGTAGGCGGCCAGGGCGGAACCCATCTGTCGCCACGCGCCGATCGCGGTCTCCAGGGGGGCGAGTGCGCGGGTCATCAGCAGCGAGGCGGCGACGATCGCGCCGACCATCAGCTGATTGTCGAGATAGAGCCAGGCACCCAGCGCGTACACGCCCACCTGCAGCAGCACCCGCACCAGCCGGGCCAGGGTGCGCGCCAGGCTGGCGCGATCGAAGGCCTCGGTGAGCGTGCCGAGCGCGCGGTGATTGCCGCGTTGCCAGCGCTTGAGCGCCGCCGAGCTCATGCCCATGGTGGCCACGGTGTCGGCCTGGCGGACCAGCTCGTCAGCGCGCGCCTGGGATCGGCGGTTCGCCCGCATTGCCTCGGTGACCGCTCGCCGGTTGGCGACCTCGTTGAGGACCGCGATGAGCAGCAGCGCCGCGCTGCCGGCGGCCGCCAGCAGGCTCAGCGCCGGGTGCAGCGCGAAAAGCGCGAGCAGGTAGAGCGGAATGAAGGGCGCGTCGAAGAGGGTGAAGATCGCCTGCGAGCTCAGGAAGGCGCGCAGCTCGGCCGCATCCTTCAGACCGGGACCCGGGCGGCCGGGATGGCCGGCGGCGTCACGGATGCTGGCGGCCAGCACCAGCGGGGACAGCCGAGCATCCAGGGCCATGCCGGCGCGGGCCAGCAGGCGTGCGCGCACCAGATCGACCGCGGCCTGCAGCAGCAGCGCGATGCCGGCGCCGGCGGTGAGCAGCACCAGGGTGTCCCGGCTGCGGCTGGTGAGCACATTGGAGAAGACGCCGAGCATGTAGAGCGGCACCGTGAGCACCAGCAGGTTGAACACCGCGCTGAACAGCCACAGCTGCGCGAAGGCGACGCGCTGGCTGGACAGCACGGCCGTAAGTGAGGCAACGGGCGGCGCAGCGGCACCGCGATCGGACAGGGTCTTGGAAGTCATGGCACCTCAGGCAGGGAGGGCGGTTGAACCGGGCAGGCGATGAGGCCCGCCCGGGACCGGGGCCTTCCGGCCCCGGTCGTTCACGCAAGTGCGTCAGACCACTTCGATGTTGATCGAGCCCTGCAGTTCGACCAGCGAATCGATGCCGTCGGCGCCCGGCGTGATGCCCATGTTGCGAAGCACGATCGAGTCCTCGGCATCGCCGGTCCAGCTGCCGTCGCCGTCGTGATCGAACCAGATCGTCACATCGGTGCCGTCATCGACCACCGTCACATAGGCGTCGAGCTGCGCTGCCGAGGTGATCGACGGGTTGTCGACCTCGAAGCGCAGGATGTCGATCAGCTCGGGGTCGAGGATCGAGTCCTCGCTCGCCAGGGCGGCGCTGTCCATCCAGCTCATGTCGCCGGTGCTGGAGGCATGCACGCTGAAGACGAACTTGTCGGCACCGAGGCCGCCGGTCATGGTGTCGTCCTGCTCGCCACCGGTCAGCGTGTCGTTGTCGGTGCCGCCCATCAGCACATCGTTGCCATTGCCGCCCGACAGCGTGTCCTTGCCGGCGTCGCCATACAGCTTGTCCTGCTGGTCGCCACCGTCGAGCACATCGTCCTGTCCACCCCCGCGCAGGGTGTCATCGCCGGTGCTGCCCATCAGGGTGTCGAGCCCGGCGCCGCCGAGCATCGAGTCGTTGCCCTCGCCGCCGTCGGCGGTGTCGTTGCCCGCGCCGCCCTCGATGACATCGTCGCCCTCGTCGCCGCTCAGGGTGTCGTTGCCCAGACCGCCGGAGACCGAGTCATCGTCGTCGCCGCCGCTCAGGGTGTCGGCACCTTCGCCACCGACCAGGGTGTCGTTGCCGGTGTCGCCGTAGAGCTCGTCGGTGCCGGCACCGCCATCGAGGAGATCGTCGCCGGTGCCGCCATCGGCCCAGTCGTTGCCGTTCTCGCCGTAGACCCTGTCGTTGCCGTCATCACCGGACAGTGAGTCGGCGTCGTCACCGCCGCGCACGGTGTCGTCGCCCGAGCCGCCGTAGAGGGTGTCGTTGCCGCCGTTGTCGGTGACCAGGTCGTTGCCCTTGCCGCCGTCCTGCCAGTCGTTGCCGGCATTGCCGTACATGACGTCGTTGTCGTTGCCACCCGCCAGGCTGTCGTTGCCGTCGCCGCCATCGATCGTGTCGGCGCCATCATCGCCCTGCACGGTGTCGTCGCCGGTGCCGCCGGTCACCGCATCGGCGCCCGTGCCGCCGGCCAGGCGGTCGTTGCCGTCGCTGCCGTTGAGGTTGTCGTCGCCGTCGTCGCCGGCCAGGGTGTCGTTGCCGGACCCGCCGGTGACGGTGTCGTTGCCGGTTCCGCCGCTCATCGCGTCGCTGCCGCCATCGCCCGACATGGCATCGGCGCCGTCGCCGCCCGACATGACATCGGCGCCATCACCGCCGGCCATGGTGTCGTTGCCGGCATCGCCCGCCATCTGGTCGTCGCCGAGGCCGCCGCTCATCGAGTCGGTGCCCAGCCCGCCGCTAAGGGTGTCGTTGCCCTCGCCACCGTCCAGGGTGTCGGCGCCGGCGTCGCCGTTGAGCACATCGTTGCCGGCGTCGCCGGCGAGGCTGTCGTTGCCGTCGCCGCCGTTGAGCAGATCGTCGTCCTCCCCGCCGCTCAGGATGTCGTTGCCGATCCCGCCGTTGAGCGTGTCGTTGCCGGTCTCGCCGTACAGGCGGTCATTGCCGCTCTCGCCATTGAGCTCGTCGTTGCCGTCGCGACCGTAGACCGAGTCGTCGCCGCCGCCCGCGAGCACCTGCGAGTTGCTGCCCGCGACCACATCCTTCCAGATGTTGTTGCTGGCCGAGAGCACATAGGTTTTGGTGAATGCCATGGTTGACTCCGTTGAAGGCTGATGAACACCGCCGCTGGGGCGGTCAATCCGGCCTGCCGGGCAGGCTGGACGGGCATGGCGTTGCAGCCTTCGTGCCAGGTTGACAAACGATTGTTTGGCAAGGGATTTTTCTGTTGGCGGGCTGCGTGCCGGGAGCCGATCCGTATCGGCGCGGATACCGCCGGGTGCATTGCCGATACAGCGGGTCCGTGCGACGGACCCTCATGGCGCTCAGTGGTCGAGCGGGATGTTCAGCTTGTTGATGAGTCGGTAGAGGGTCACGCGCGACACGCCGAGCTGGCGCGCGGTCTGCGAGACCTTGTTGCCGTTGGCGCGCAGGCTGCTGGCCAGCAGATTGCGCTCGAACGAGGCGCGAGCATCGTCGAGCGTCAGGCTTTCGCGCAGCGGCGCCGTCGCCACCGCCAGACCCAGGTCCTCGGGCCCGATCAGCCGGTTCTCGCCCATCACCACCGCGCCCTGCACGCGATTGATCAGCTCGCGCACATTGCCCGGCCAGTCATGGGCGCGCAGCGCGTCGATCGCCCGTGCGCTGAACCCGCGCGGCCGGCTGCCAGGGTGCTGCGCGAGCGTTCGGCGCAGGAAGAGATCGGCCAGCTCCAGGACATCATCGCCGCGCTCGCGCAGCGCCGGCACCACCAGTTGCAGCACGTTCAGGCGGAAGAACAGGTCCTCGCGGAAGCTGCCCTGGCGAACGGCCTGCGCGAGGTCCACATGGGTGGCCGCGATCACCCGGAAGTCCACCGGCAGGGTCTGGGTCGAGCCCACCCTGGAAATGGTCCGCTCCTGCAGGACCCTCAGCAGGCTGGCCTGCATGTCGAGCGGCAGGTCGCCGATCTCGTCCAGGAACAGCACGCCGCCGTTGGCCGCCTCGATGCGGCCAATCTTGCGCTGGGTGGCGCCGGTGAAGGCGCTCTTTTCGTGCCCGAAGAGCTCGGACTGGATCAGGGTGGCCGGTATTGCGCCGCAGTTCACCACCGAGATCGGGCCTGCCGCGCGGCGGGAGTTGCGGTGAATGGCATGCGCCACCAGTTCCTTGCCGGTGCCGGTCTGACCGCCGATCAGCACCGGGGCATCCGAGTCGATGACCTTGCGCAGCCGCTGCGTGAAGGCCCTCATCGCGGGGCTGTTGCCGCAGATGCCGAAGGCCGGACCCTCTCCCGTCTGGCCGTCGCCGTCGTCGGGATCGGCGCTCACCGACCTTCGCATCGAGGCCAGGCCCCGGGCGTGGCCGAGGATGACGGCGAGGCGCTGCGGATCGACCGGCAGCGTGTGGTAGTCATGGAAGGCGCGCAGCAGGAAGGCGCGGAATTCCCGCGATTCGAGGGCGGCCGGCTCGACCAGGGCAATCCACTCGGTGGCCTGCGACAGGGACAGCAGCGGCTCGAACTCGACCGGGCTGAGGCCCCCGGGCGCCTGGAACACCGCGAGTGCGGCGAGCGCGTCGGCCCGCCGCAGCACACGGCGCGCCTCGTCCACCGACCGGGCATGCCGCAGCAGCATCCGTTCGTCGGCGCGGCTGCCGCGCAAGGTTGCGAATACCTCGCCCCCGATGTCCAGCACCAGCACCTCGCTTTGGCTCAATTCGCTCGCCCCAATCCTGGTCCGTGCGGAGCGCTGGTCGTGGCCCGATGCCCCGGTGCGCGCCCCCGGCGTGAGCTTGCGGCATGCCGGTGCGGGCAGCTTGCGGTGGATCAACGGACCGGCTGGAGGCTCGCCCGGTGCGTGCGTCGGCCGGCTGCGGCAGCGTCGGCCGAGTGCGCGCGATCATGCCGGGTCCGAGAACCGATGCCCTCCCACCCGATGATTCCGCAACTCGATCGCGGCACCCTGGATGTGGTCACCATGCTGGTGGCCATCGTCCCCTGCTGCGTGGCGATCAGCATCTGGCGGATCAATCGCGCGCTCGAAGGGCCGCTGTTCTGGATGCTGGCGATCACGCTCACGCTGCTTACGTATGCCGCGGTGCCGCTGCTGCAGGTGCTTGGCGCGCCCCCTGGCGTGGCAGTGGCCATGAACAACACCTCCAGCCTCACCAGCATGCTGCTCCTGCTGGAGGGCAACCTGCGCTTCACGGGCAGGATGTCGGCGGCGCGGCTGAAGTGGGGTGCGCTCGCTGTGCTGTTCTTCCTGGTGCTGTCGATCCTCAACCGGGATGACGCCGCCCGGCGCTACCTGTTCCACGATCCGATCGCGGCCGGCCTGCTGCTGGCCAACGCTGCCACCCTGCTGCTGCGCCCGCCGGCCAGCGAGCGTGCGGTGCGGACCGTGGCTGCGGTGTTCCCCCTGCTCATGGCGACGGTGTTCCTGGCCCGCTGGAGCGTGGCCTTCGAGGCCGAACCCGGTGCCGATCTGTCGCGACACCCGATCGTCATGCCGCTGATGATCGCAGGCATCCTGTTCACGCTGGGCTGGACCTACTTCGCGAGCCTCTTCTGCTACACCCGGTCGCAGGCCCAGCTCGCGCGCCAGGCCCGCGAGGATTCCCTCACCGGACTGGCCAATCGGCGCTACTTCGACGAGGCCGTGCAGCGCGAGATCGCACGCTGCAAGCGCAGCGGCGCGGGTTTCGCGCTGGTCACTCTCGATCTGGACAACTTCAAGCAGGTCAATGATCGCCTGGGCCATGCCGCCGGCGATGAGCTGCTCACCGAGGTGTCGCGGCGCCTGAGCAGCTTCATCCGCAAGACCGACCTGGCCGCGCGCATGGGCGGCGACGAGTTCGCGCTGCTGCTGGTCGACATCGAATCGGCGGTGGTGCTGTCCCTGGTGATGGAGCGTCTGCGCAATGCGCTGCAGGGTGCTGCGGCGCACGCCGAGGCGCTGGCGCCGATCGAGATCAGCATGGGCGGCGCGCTGTGGCCGCAGTCGGGCACCGACCCGGATGTGCTGTTCAGGCTTGCCGATCAGGCGATGTACACCGACAAGGCCGAGCGCAAGGCGCGTGAGTCGGGCGCTGCGGGCGGCGCGCTTGCGATGCAGGCGGCCTGAGGACCAGCTCCCCGGGGCCGGGTCCGTTCCACCCACGGCGGACGCAGCGGTGCCGGGTCGGGGTGATCGATAGAATCGGGTGCAGGGCGGCCGCCATGACCGGGTGCTGCCCGTCCGACCCCGCACCGAGGATTCGATGAGCGCCTTCGCCTCCCGTCACTTCCAGCCCTTTTCGGGCCAGGACATCCGCACCCTCATCCAGGCCCAGGCGCGTCTGCGCGCCGATCATCCCTATCTGATCTGGCGGCCGTTCAGCGGCCCGCGCCGTGTCTGGACCTACGCACGGTTCGCCCAGGCGCTGGCCCGCTTCGCGGCTGGCCTGCAGGCCCGCGGGGTGCGGCCCGGCGACCGGGTGCTGGTGCATCTGGACAACTGCCCCGAGGCTGTCATTGCGTGGTTCGGCTGCGCCTGGATGGGCGCGGTGGCGGTGACCACCAACGCCCGCTCCAGCGCCGACGAGCTTCGCTACTTCGCCGAACACGCGGCGGTGGTGGGTGGCATCACCCAGCCGCGCTTCGCGGCGCTGGTCGGCCAGGCCTGCCCGGGACTGCGCTGGCTCGCGGTCACCCGGACCGACAACGGCGAAGATGCCGGCGCGGCCACCCCCTCGGCCACGGATGCCTTCGAGGCGATCGACGCCGATCCCGCCACGCTGCCGGCCCGCGGGCATGATCCGCTTGCGCCCTTCAGCGTGCAGTACACCTCGGGCACCACCTCGCGGCCCAAGGGCGTGCTGTGGACCCATGCCAACGCGCTCTGGGGGGCCCGAATCAATGCCACCCACGAGGGCTTGCGCGCCGACGACATCCACATGGTGACGCTGCCGCTGTTCCACACCAATGCGCAGGCCTATTCCATGCTGGCCACACTCTGGGCGGGTGCCACCGCGGTGGTCAACCCGCGCTTTTCGGCCAGCCGCTTCTGGCCGGTGTCGCTCGAGGAGGGATGCACCTGGGCCTCGGTGATCGGCTTCATTCCGCGCGCGCTCATGGACCAGCCGGTGCCCGAGCACCGCTACCGCCTGTGGGGCACCGGCGTGTGCGAGCCGCCCACCGATGCCCGCTACCGGATCAAGACCCTGGGCTGGTGGGGCATGACCGAGACCATCACCCACGGCACGCTCGGGCTCATCGACCTGCCCAATGCGCCGCTGTCGATGGGCCTGCCCGCGCCGGAGTACGGCATCCGCATCCTGGTCGATGGCCGCGAGGCGCTGCCCGGCGAGACCGGCGACTTCCAGGTCAAGGGCGTGCGCGGCCTGTCGCTCTTTGCCGAGTACCTCGACAACCCGCAGGCCACCACCGACGCCTTCGATGCCGAGGGCTGGTTCCACACCGGCGACCGGGTTACGCTTGGCGAGAACGGCTGGCTCTACTTCGCCGATCGCTCCAAGGACATGCTCAAGGTCGGCGGCGAGAATGTCGCCGCCTCGGAGATCGAGCGCGTCATCATGACCGTGCCGGGCGTGGTCGAGGCGGCGGTGGTCGGCCAGCGTCATCCCATGCTCGACGAGGTGCCCGTGGCCTTCGTGCGCGGCGGCCCGCCCGATGCCGAGGGCCGCGCCGCGCTGGCCCGCGCGGTGGCGGCCGCCTGCGCGGCCACCCTGGCCGGCTTCAAGCAGCCGCGCGAGGTGCGGGTGGTGGAAGAGCTGCCGCGTTCCACCCTCGAGAAGATCAACAAGGCGGCGCTGCGCCGCCAGCTGGCTGACGAGGGCTGAGTGCCGGCTTGCGGGCGCAGGTATGCGCCACGCCCGCAACCCGTCGGGGTGCCGTGCGCCGGTGCGCCGGCCCTCAGACCCGGTGGGCGCCGAGGTGGCCGAGCATCAGCCGGGTGACCGCCTCGGGCGCCTCGTCAGAGGAGAAGTGACCGATGCCGGGCAGCTCGGCGAACCGGTAGGGCGCCTTGATGAACTCGCCGGTACCCTGCGCCGCGGCCCGGCCCACGGTCTGGTCGCCGTCGCCCCAGACATACAGCGTGGGCACCTGGATGGGGCCCATCGGCGTGCGCAGGCCCTCGCGCGCCCGGTACCAGGCCAGTGCCGCCTCCAGCGCCGCGGGCTCGCCCAGCACCGACAGATAGCCCTCGATGGCATCGGCCGGCATGCCGCCTTCGGCCATGCGTGCACGCAGCCGGCGGGCGCCATCGGCAAGCAGCATCGGCCCGGTGTTGGGATCGAGAAAGGCGGTGTGATGCCGCGAGCGATGCTGCTGATCGGGGTCGGACTGCAGGGCGCGCAGAAACGCCGAAGGGTGCGGCCGCGACAGGATGGTGAGCGAGGCCAGCCGCTGCGGGTGCCGGTCGGCCACGCCCCAGGCCACCTGTCCGCCCCAGTCGTGGCCCACCAGATGGAAGCGCGTGCCTGGCCCGGCGCAGGCGTTGGCGATGTCGATGGCATCCTGGATGAGCAGTTCGTAGCGGTAGTTCTGGATGTCGGCGGGATCGGGCCGCGCGCCCGGCGAATAGCCCCGCTGGTCGGGCGCGACCGCGCGGTAGCCCGCCGCGGCCAGCGCCGGCAGCTGGGCGCGCCAGCTGTGCCGCGACTGCGGATAGCCGTGCAGCAGCAGCACCAGCGGGCCGTGGGCCGGGCCCTCGATCCAGGCATTGAAGACCAGCCCGTCGCGGGTGGGGATGCGGTGCAGGACGGGCTCGGAAGGCAGCGGCATGATCGGCTCCGGAGAACGGTTTGCGGCGACGGCGGGGCGCTCAGGCCTTGAAGCCCATCGAGCGCGCGATGATGTTGCGCTGGATCTCGCTGGTGCCTTCGCCGATGACATACAGCAGGGCATCGCGGTGGATGCGGCCCACCGGGTACTCGCGCATGATGCCAGCGCCGCCCAGCACGCGGATGGCCGCCTCGCTCACCCGCACCGCGGTTTCGCTGGCCACCAGCTTCACCCGGGCGGCGGTGGCCGGATCGAGCGTGCCCTGATCGACCCGCCAGGCGCCGTGGTAGACCAGCCAGCGCGCGGCTTCGATGTCGGCCGACATGTTGGCGATCTGGTGGGCGATGGACTGGTAGTCGCCGATCGGGCGGCCGCCGATCACGCGATCGCGGGCGTAGCTGCTGGCCGCCTCGAAGGCGGCGCGGGCCATGCCCAGCGCGTTGGCGGCCACGCCCACCCGGTTCTCGCTGAGCGACTCGAGGATCACCGGATAGGTGCCGGTGCGCCCGCCGAGCAGGCCGTCGTCGGGCACGAAGGCATCGGCGATGTGGATCAGGCCGGTCTCGGAGCTGCGGATGCTCTCCTTGCGCAGCTTGTGGATGTCGAAGCCGGGGTTGGGCAGCTCGACGATGAACAGGCTGATCGCCTCGGCGGTGAGTTCGGCGCCGGTGCGCGCGGCCACCAGCATGAAGTCGGCGATCGGTGCATTGGTGATGTAGAGCTTGCTGCCGTTCAGGCGCCAGCCGCCGGCGACCTTCTCGGCGCGGGTCTTGAGCGCGCGGATGTTGGAGCCGCCGTCGGGCTCGCTCAGACCGAAGGCGGAGATCCGTTCGCCGGCAAGCGCCGGGCGGAAGAAGCGCGCCTTCTGGTCCTCGGTGCCGATCTTCCAGATCGGCCAGATGCCGAGATGGGTGTGAGCCGACCAGCTCGAGGCGAAGGCCTGGCAGACCGCGCTCATCTCCTCGCGGATGATGCAGTCGGCAACCTTGTCCATGCCGCTGCCGCCGTCGGCCTGCGGGTAGCGCACGCCCAGCAGGCCGAGCTCGCCCCAGCGGGCGAAGAGCTCGCGCGGGAAGGTCTCGGTCTCTTCGGCCTGCTGCACCAGCGGGGCCATCTGCTGCTGGGCGAAGCGGCGCACGGTCTCACGCACGGTCTCGTGTTCGGGGGAGAAGCTGAAATCGAGGGCCATGCGGTCTCCGGGGGGGCGCTCAGGCGGTGGTTGTGGCGGGTGCGGCGGCGGCGGCGCGGCGGCGCAGGTCTGCGCCGAGTGCCGCCAGGCTCGCCGGGGTGAACTGGTCGCTGAAGCCGATGGCGCTCAGGGCGAGATCGGGCCTGCCGGCGGCATCGGGCACGACCGCGGCCACCGTGGTGGCGCCGCGCACGAAGTTGCCCTGGTCGGCGGCCCAGCCCTGCTCGGCGGCCAGGCGCACCGAGCGCCAGTACTGTTCGAATGACGGGGGCGACTCCCAGCGCAGCGGTCGGAAGGCCTCGCGCAGTGCGGCCTTACGCAGCCCGGCCTGCGCCGCCATGCAGCGGCCGAGCGCGCCGACATGCAGCGGCAGGCGCTGGCCGATCGGCATGTGCACCTGCATCGCGGCATCGGCTTCGGCCCGGTCGATCAGGACCACCCGGTCGTCGCCAACCCGCTGCCAGAGCGTGACGGTGACCCGGTGTCGGGCGGCCACGGCCTCGAGGTGCGGGCGCATCTGCCGCGCCCGCGCTGCCGGCTCGAGCGCGCCGCGGGCGAGCTCGACCACGCCCGGCCCGAGGCGGTAGGTCTTGCTGGCAGGGTCGAAGCTGACCACGCCCTCCCAGGCGAGGGTACGCAGCAGGTTGAAGCAGGTGCTGGGATTCAGGCCGAGCTCGCGGGCGATGCGGTTCACGCCGGCCCCGCCGCCGCTGCGCCCGAGATGGCGCAGCACGGCCAGCCCGGCGCTGAGCGCGCCCACCGGCTTGCGCGGCGGCGTGGCGGTGGCGGTGGCCTGGGGTTTCACGACCAGGCCCGCTTCAGTCGCAGGGCAGGCCGAGCTCGCGGGCGATGGCACGCAGCTGGATCTCCCAACTGCCCACCGTGACGGGCGCCACCAGCGCGTCCATGGCCAGACGCATGGCCGGCAGCTCTTCGGTGAGGCCCCAGCCGCCGCCGACATGCAGCGCGGTCTGGGTGACCCGCACCACCGCCTGGGTGGCGAAGAGCTTGGCCGAGGAGACATCGAGGATCAGGTCGCGCACCGGCACGCCGCTGTCCCAGCGCTGGGCAGCGTGGTAGGTGAGGTGCCGGGTGGCCTCGACATCGACATGGGCCTGGGCGAGCTGGAAGGCGATCGACTGGTTGGCGCCGATGGGGCGGCCGAACTGCTGGCGCACCGTGGCGTACTCGCGCGCCCATTCGAGCGCATGGCTCATGTGCCCCAGCCAGCGCGCGGCGACCATCACCCGCTCGCGATTGAATCCGGCCATGATCTCGCGAAAGCCGGCATTGAGCCGGCGAGACTCGGGCACCCGCACCTTGTCGAAGTGGATGCGGTAGGTGGGCGCGGGCCGGTTGACATGGGTCTCGATGCGGGTGGCGAGCACGCCGGGGCTGTTTCTGTCGACGGCGAAGAAGGCCATGCCCTGACGCCCCGCGGCAGGGTCGGTGCGGGCCAGGGTGACCAGCACATCGGCGTCGCCGCCCAGGGTGATGAACGACTTCATGCCATCGAGCACCCAGTGGTCGCCTTCGCGTACCGCGGTGGTCTTCAGGCCGGCCACATCGTTGCCGGCCTCGGGCTCGGTGACGGTGATGGCCACGACGCAATCACCGGCGATCACGCGGCGGGCGATCTCGCGCTGGCCGGCATCGCCGTGTTCGTAGAGGATGCTGCCGGCGACATTCTGGACCAGGACGGCCACGGCGAGATTGGGATTGACCCGGCTCATCTCCTCCATGGCGATGGCCTCTTCATAGCAGCCCAGACCGGCGCCGCCGAGGGATTCGTCGGCGGTGATGCCGATGAGGCCGGCGCGGGCCGCAGCCACCAGGAACTCCCGCGGAAAGATGCGGGTGCGGTCGGCCTGCTCCCAGCGCGGGCCGATCTCGCGCCGCGCGAACTGCGCGCACATCTCGCGGAAGGCGACGCGGTCGACGGTGTTGACCGGGACCGGTCGGGCGGTGTGGTTCATGCAGGGCGGGCGCAGCAGCGCGGGCGGTGATGCGCCGATGGTGACACCCCGGCCACCTGGTGTCTATGCAGATTCGCCCTGGCGAATGTCCGTTTTCAGCAGCGAATGGTGGTGGCGTCCGGCCGCTCAGCTCGGGCTGCTCGCCGCGGCGAGGGCGCCGCGGGTGCGACTCTCTCGCGCCTGTGCGGCAGCAATCACCCTTGCCAGCGCGTCGATCTCTTCGGCCAGCAGCTCCCAGAGATTGTCGGCGGTGACGATGCCGCGCAGTGCGCCGTCGCCACCCACCACCGGCAGACGGCGCACGCCATGCTGACGCATCCGGGCGAGCACCTCCAGAAGGTCGTCGCTCTCGCGCGCCGTGGCTGGCTGCGGCGACATGATGTCGCCGGCCACCAGCCGCTGCGGGTCGATGCCGAAGGCCACCACCTCGATGGTGATGTCACGGTCGGTGATCATGCCCACCGGCATGCGCCGGCCGTCATGCTGGTCGACCACCACCACGCTGCCCACATGCTCGTCGTGCATGAGCTGGGCGCAGCGCGCCACGGGTGTCTCGCGGCTGACGGTCACCACGTCGCGGATGCGGCATCCGGCCAGCGTGGCGCTGGCGGCTCGGTTCATGGTCGCGCTCCCGGGCGGGTCAGGTGGACTTCACCGCGATGCGGCGCGGCTCCTGGCGCTGCGCCTCGGGCGTCTTGGGCAGCTCCACGCTCAGCACCCCGCGCGAGAAGCTTGCGCTGATGGCGCTTGCGTCCACGCCCGATGGCAGCGAGAAGCTGCGCTCGAAAAGCCCGTACGCGCGCTCGCTGAACTCGTAGCCCTTGCGCTTTTCGTCGCGGGACTGCTTCTTCTCGCCGCGCAGGGTGAGCATCTCGTCGGCGACGGTCACCTCGATGTCCTTCTCGTCCACGCCCGGCATCTCGGCGCTGATCCGGTAGGCCTTCTCGGTCTCCTCGATGTCGACGGTGGGCATGTTGATCTCGATGGCATCGTCGCGGCCGCTGCGGGCATCCCACAGCCGCGGTTCGAACAGGCGCTGGTCGAACAGCCGCCGGCCGAACGGCCAGGAGGCCAGACCGCTGGCGAAATCGTCGAACAGGCGGTCGACCTCCCTGCGCAGATTGCCCAGCGGATGGCGGGCGCTCTCGCCTGCGGCCGGGGCGGGGGTGGTGTCGCGCTTGACGGGCAACTGGGTCACGGACTGCATGCGGGTCTCCTTGTCGGTCGGGCGCGCGCGGGCCAGCGGCGCCGGGGTGTCGTGGGTGAATCGGTGCCTGGCGGGCTGTCGCCGCTGCGGGGCAGGGCACGACCTGATGGTGGCCCGTGCGCGGTGCGGTGCCATTGCGCGGGCGCAATCGGCGCGATGGATGCATCCATCGCGCCCGCCGGCCGCGGATCGCGGCAAAAAGCTCAAGTCCGGCCCGGCGCGGCCGATAACAGCTTGCAGGGGGAAGGGATCGGACCCGCTTCGGGAGTCGCCATGATGATCATCAACGCATTGCCGAATCTGGATGCCTGGAGCAGGGTGTTTCGCGACATGGAGATCCCGATCCTTCGCGAGAGCGCGGTCGGGCTGGCCGAGATGATCGTCGACGAGGACCGTGCCTCGCCGATTGCCATCGGGCGCCTCGCTCAGGCCGATCCGCTGCTCACCCTGCGCATCCTGGCACTGGCCGCCCGGCATCGGTCGCGGCGCGCCGTCACCGACACCGAGACCGCAGTCACCGGCGTGGTGATGATGGGTCTGGGCCGGTTCTTCGACGACTTCCGCTCACCGGCGGTGGTCGAGGACCTGCTCGCCGATGATGCCGATGCGCTGGCCGGGCTGCAACAGGTGATCGACCGCGGCTTTCGCGCCGCGGGGTTCGCGCTGGGCTTCGCGGTGCATCGTCTGGACACCGATGCCGAGGTGATCCAGGAAGCCGCGATGCTGCACGACTTCGCCGAAATGCTGCTGTGGTGCCGCGCGCCCGCCCTGGCGAGGCGCATCCGCGATCGTCAGGCGGCCGACCCGGCGCTGCGTTCGGCGCAGGCGCAGCTGGAGGTGCTCAACATCCGTCTGCAGGATCTGCAGCGCGCGCTGATGCAGGCCTGGCACCTGCCCGAGCTGCTCGCGCAGATCACCGACCGGGAGCACCTCGACAACCCGCAGGTGCGCAATGTGGTGCTGGCGGTGGACATCGCCCGTCACACGCAGCTTGGCTGGGATAATCCCGCGGTACCCGATGACCTCACCGAGATCGGCCGGCTGCTCAACCTGACCCCGGAGAGCGCCCGCCGCAAGGTCATGGGGCTCGACGCCTGACGCCCTCGCCCACGGCATGGGCGGCGCGGATGGCCTCGCCCTCGAAGAAGGGATCGCCGGCGATCTTCGCCAGCACCATCGGGGTGGCCTCGTAGCCCCAGATCAGCTGCCCGTCGAGCTCGCAGGTGGGCACGCCGAACACGCCGGCCTCGAGCGCCGCCTGGGTGTCGTCGCGCAGCACCTGCTTCAGCTCGGGGTTGTCCAGCTCCTCCGGGCGGACATCGAGTTCGGCAAGCAGGGCCTGCCAGTGCTCGGGCTCATCGGGCAGGTGGCCCTCCACCCAGACGTAGCGGAACAGCCGGCAGACCAGGTCTGAAGGGCTGTCGAACAGCACCGCCAGGCGCAGCAGCGGCAGCGGATTGAAGGGGTGCAGGCGCGGCATGCGCAGGACGATGCCGTTGCGCTCGGCCAGCCACGCCACATGTTCGTAGGTGAAGCGCCGCTTGCCCGGGATCTCGGCGGGACCCTTGTGCCCGTGGTGCGCGAGCAGGCCGGCGAACAGCACCGGATGGCAGCGGACCACCACCTGTTCGGCGAAGTCCGCCAGGCGGGTGCTCTGCAGATAGGCGTAAGGCGAGACGAAGTCGTAATACCAGTGAAGGGTGCGCATGGGGTTTTCCCGGGTCAGCGGCGGACTGGCCGCATGCCGGGATGATAATTCCGCTCCCTGCCTTCCCCTGCCGAGCCCCTGCCTTGCCGCCATCCCCCGAGCACACCCTGTCTGCGATCGTCGCGCGTGCACCCGGCGCTGCCGCGCCCGGTCGGCCGCGGCGGCTGGCGCTGTCCTGGCAGTTCCTGCGACGCGACTGGCGCGCCGGCGAGCTCGGGCTGCTGCTGGCGGCGCTGGTGGTGGCCGCGGCCGCAGTCGCCTCGGTGGGCTTCTTCGTCGACCGGATGCGCCAGGCGCTTTCTCTGGAGGCCCGCCAGCTCCTGGGTGCCGATCTGGTCATCGTCGCCGACCGGGCACCCGAGCCGGCATGGCTGGCCGATGCCACGCAGCGCGGTCTGGCCACTGCCCAGACCGTGATATTTCCGAGCATGGTGAGCGCTTCGGGCCGACCGCAGCTCGCCTCGGTCAAGGCGGTGTCGCAGTCCTACCCGCTGCGTGGCCGGCTGCGGGTGGCTGCCGCGCCGGGTCAGCCCGACGAGCCCGCCACGCAGGCGCCGTCCCGGGGCTCGCTCTGGGCCGACGCCCAGCTGCTGCAGGCGCTGGGTGTCGCGGTGGGAGGGCAGGTCACCCTGGGCGACTCCACCTTCACGGTGGCTCGGCTGATCACCGTGGAGCCCGACCGGGGTGCGAACTTCGTCAACTTTGCGCCGCGTGCCATGATCCGCCTCGAAGACCTCGAGGCAACCGGGCTGGTACAGCCGGCAAGCCGGGTGAGCTGGCGCATGCTGGTCGCCGGCGCGCCCGCCGAGGTGACAGCCTTCGAGGCGGCGTTCCGGGCCCGGGGCGAACGGGCCGGCCGGATCGAGACCCTCGAGAACGGCCGGCCAGAGCTGCGCATCACCCTGGAGCGCGCCCAGCGCTTCCTCTCGCTGGTGGCCCTGCTCACCGCGCTCATCGCGGCGGTGGCCATCGGGCTGGCGGCTCGGCGTTTCGCGCAGCGTCACCTCGACGGCTGTGCGGTGATGCGCGCCATCGGCGTGCGCCAGCGCGATCTCGCCATCCTGCTGCTGCTCGAGCTGGTCTGGATCGGGCTGATCGGTGGGCTGGTGGGGGCCGCCCTGGGCTGGGCGGTGCACTTCGGCCTGGCCGCGGCGATCGCGCCGCTGGTGCCCTTGCCGCTGCCCGCGCCCTCGCTCTGGCCGGCGGCGCAGGCCGTGCTGGCCGCCGGGGTGCTGCTGCTCGGGTTCGGCGCCTGGCCCTTCCTGCGCCTGGCGGGCGTGCCGCCGCTGCGTGTGCTGCGCCGCGAGCTTGGCGGACCGGGGGCCTCGCCCTGGGCGGCGGCGGCGCTCGCGGTGCTGGCCTTCGGCCTGCTGCTGCTGTGGCTGGCCGGCGACCGGCAGCTTGCGCTGGTGGCGCTTGGCGGATTTGCGGCCGCTGCGCTCGTGTTCGCGCTCGCGGCATGGGTCGCCATGCGCGCGGCGGGCGGCCTGCGTCACGCGCCGGCGCTGCTGGCGGGCAGCCCGGCACTGCGGCTGGCGCTTGCCTCCTGGTCGCGGCGTCGTGGTGCGGCGGTGGTTCAGACCGCTGCGCTGGCGGTGGGCATGATGGCGCTGATGCTGCTCACGGTGACCCGCACGGATCTGCTCGCCAGCTGGCAGAAGGCCAGTCCGCCCGATGCCCCTGACCGTTTCGTGATCAACATCCAGCCCGACCAGCGCGAGCCGGTCAGCGCCGTGCTGCGGGAGGCCGGGGTGCGCGATCCCCAGGTCTGGCCGATGATCCGGGCCCGGCTGGTGGCGGTGAACGACCGACCGGTGCGCGTCGATCAGTACACCGACGAACGGGCCCAGCGGCTGCTCGATCGCGAGTTCAATCTCTCGTACTCGGCGCAGCTGCCGGCGCACAACCGGCTGGTCGCCGGACGCTGGTTCGACTCGCCCGATGCCGCCGAAGTCTCGGTCGAGTCGGGCATCCTCAAGACCCTGGGCCTTGCCCTGGGAGATAGGCTCAGCTTCGATGTGGCCGGTCAGGTGATCCACGCCCGGATCGGCAGCGTGCGCAAGCTGGCCTGGGACTCCATGCAGGTGAACTTCTTCATGATCGTCTCGCCAGGGCTGGCGGAGCAGGCGCCGCAGACCCTGATCACGGCGGTGCGCCAGCCGCCGGGGAAGCCGCCTCTGGAGCAGACGCTGGTGGCGCGCTTTCCCAACCTGACGGTCTTCGACACCGGCAACATCGTGCGCCAGGTGCAGTCCATGCTGGGCCAGGTGGTCAGCGCCATCGAGCTGCTGTTCCTGCTGACCCTGGCTGCCGGTGTGGTCGTCCTCTACACCGCGCTGGCCGGCTCGCGCGACGAACGGGTGCGCGAGGCGGCGCTGATGCGCGCCCTGGGTGCCTCGCGGGCGCAGCTCGCCCGAGCCCAGCACTGGGAGCTGGGGCTGTCTGGCGGGCTGGCCGGGCTGCTCGCGGCCGGCGGTGCCATGACCACCGGCTGGGCGCTGGCCGCCCAGGCGTTCCAGTTTGACTACCACCCGCGCTGGGAGACCCTCGTTCTGGGGGCGCTCGCGGGCGCGCTGATCGCCATGCTCACGGGCTGGGTCGGACTGCGTGGCGTGCTGCGCGCGCCGCCGCTGGCCAGCCTTCGTCAGGCCTGAAGAGACACGGGCCGCCGCCGCCGACATGACCACCATCCCCAACACCCCCACCGAAAACCGGCCCGCCGATGGCGGCGATCCGAAAACACCCTTCGAGCTGCTGGGCGGCGAGCCGGGTGTGCGCGAACTCGTCGACCGCTTCTATGACCTGATGGCCATCGACGAGCGCTTCGTGCACTTGCGTGCGCTGCACCCCAACACCCTGGAAGACTCTCGCGACAAGCTCTTCTGGTTCCTGTGCGGCTGGCTTGGCGGGCCGCCCCACTACGAGGCGCGCTTCGGCCATCCGCGCCTGCGCGCCCGGCATCTGCCGTTTCCGATTGCCTCGCGCGAGCGCGACGAGTGGCTGCTCTGCATGGCCCAGGCCATGAGCGACCGGGGCGTGGTCTCGCCGCTGTTCGAGCGGCTGCTCCAGTCCTTCCACGGCACCGCCGACTGGATGCGCAACCGGCCGGATGTCTGATCCACGAGGCTGCCGTCACCCGGCAATCCCGGATCGACCGTTTTCACATCGCGGGATTTTGATTTCTCATCATGGAAATGCCTCGGTGCATCGCCGCACCGGAATTTTCCATGACGGAATAAGTCATGCCGCAATGCGGAATATTGATCTCAAGCCAATGTTTCTAAAGGGAAATTTAGTTCGCATTTCCTGAGCTGGATTGGTGCTGCTGTGCACCATCGAGAGTTACTGTCTTGTCATGTTGTTTGCCGACGCCGGCACCAGAACCGGCACGGTCGCGCAGCCAGTCTCGAACCGGATACCAACCCTCAGGAGTGCCTCATGTCCTCACGCGAACTCGAAGCCCAGAAACTGCAGAAGGAATGGTCGGAAAGCCCCCGCTGGCGCGGGATCAAGCGCGGTTACAGCGCCGATGATGTCATCCGCCTGCGCGGCTCGATCGCGGTGGAGCACACCCTCGCCCGGCGCGGCGCCGAGAAGCTCTGGCGGCTGATCAACGACGAACCCTTCGTCAACTCCCTGGGCGCGCTCACCGGCAACCAGGCCATGCAGCAGGTCAAGGCCGGCCTGAAGGCCATCTACCTGTCGGGCTGGCAGGTCGCGGGCGACGCCAACCTGGCTGGCGAGATGTACCCCGACCAGTCGCTGTATCCGGCCATCTCGGTGCCCTCGGTGGTCCGCCGGATCAACAACACCCTCACCCGTGCCGACCAGATCCAGTGGATGGAGGGCAAGAACCCGAGCGACCCCGGCTACGTCGACTACTTTGCGCCGATCGTGGCCGATGCCGAGGCCGGCTTCGGCGGCGTGCTCAACGCCTTCGAACTGATGAAGTCCATGATCGACGCCGGCGCCGCGGGCGTGCACTTCGAAGACCAGCTTGCCTCGGTCAAGAAGTGCGGTCACATGGGCGGCAAGGTGCTCGTGCCCACCCGGGAGAATGTCGCCAAGCTGGTGGCGGCCCGTCTGGCGGCCGACGTGATGGGTGTGCCCACCATCCTGCTGGCCCGCACCGACGCCGAGGCGGCCGACCTGGTCACCTCCGATGTCGACGAGAACGACCGCCCCTTCCTCACTGGCGAGCGCACCGTCGAGGGTTTCTACCGTACCCGCAACGGCTTCGACCAGGCGGTGTCGCGCGGCCTGGCCTATGCGCCCTATGCCGACCTGATCTGGTGCGAGACCGGCACCCCGGACCTGAAATTCGCGCGTGACTTCGCCGAGGCGATCCACAAGCAGTTCCCGGGCAAGATGCTGTCGTACAACTGCTCGCCCTCGTTCAACTGGAAGAAGAACCTCGACGAGGCCACCATCGCCAAGTTCCAGCGCGAGCTCGGCGCCATGGGCTACAAGTTCCAGTTCATCACCCTGGCCGGCTTCCACAGCCTGAACTACTCGATGTTCAACCTGGCCCACGGCTATGCCCGCAACCAGATGAGCGCCTTTGTCGAACTGCAGGAAGCCGAATTCGCGGCGGCCGAGCGCGGCTTCACCGCGGTCAAGCACCAGCGCGAGGTCGGCACCGGCTACTTCGATGCGGTGACCACCACCGTCGAGCGCGAGTCCTCCACCGCGGCGCTCAAGGGCTCCACCGAAGACGAGCAGTTCTTCGAGGACGGCCGCCGCAAGGCCGCCTGAGCCTCGCACGGGGCAGTGCCCACGGTCCGTGCCCATCCCGGTCGGGATGGGACGGGCCGCAGACCCGGGGGGTGACGCTCCCCGGGTTTTTTCTTTTCGGCCTTGCCGGCGTTCTACACTGCCGGGTTGACCGATCGCCATGCCTGACCTTCTTCCGTCCCTACCGCCGGCGCCCGAACCCGACTCTGATCCGGCCGTGCCCGGCCCGGAGGCGGCACTGGTCCAGCGCGCGCTGGCGCTCGCCTGGACGCCGCGGCATCGCAAGTGGGTGATCGATCTGCTGCGCCGGCTCGAGCTTCGGACCTCGCGCGGGGTCTACTTCGGTCAGGCCGATGTCGACGAGTGTCTTGTCGCCCTCGCCGAGCGCGGCCTCGTCGCCCGCTCCGACCAGGGTTGGCAGGCCACCCCGGCCACGCGCGGGGCGGTGTTCCGACGCGCGCTGAGCGCGCCGGATTTCCGGCGATGGCGTGACGCGGTGCTCCTGGCCGACGGGATCTTCCTCGATCGCGGCTGGGTGCACTTCAATGGCGCGGCCATGGCCGTGACCGCGGCGCGCCTGGTGTTCTACAGCGGCGAGGGTCTGGAGCGCTGGCGGCTGATCGAACAGGCCGGGCAGTCCTTGCCTGACTGGTCGCAGGTGATCGATCAGGTCGCGCTGACCGGCTTTGACGCCGCGAGCTTCGAGTGCGCCGAGCCCCAGCTTGCCGCGTCGATGCTGGGGGTTGCCATCGATTTCGGGCTGCGGGTGCTGCATCCCACGCTGCCTGCGGTGCTCGACTGTGCCCGTGAACGCCTGATGCGCGGTGGCGCCGTGGCCACCGAGGGCCTGCGGCTGCGGGTGGCCGAGGCGCTGGTGCTGGCTGGTCGCGGCGACGAGGCCCGAGCCCTGGTGTCGGAGCGCGATGACGGACACGCGCGGGCACTGCGAGCTGCGGTGCTGGCCACCGAGGGCCGCTGGGATGCCGCCGCCGCGGCCTTCGAGGATGCGTTCGCCCTGCGTCGCACCGAGAGCGGTCAGCGCAAGCGGCTGCTCGCCGAGACCATCGCGTGGCTGTATCCGATGTGCCTGTTCGCCAGCCGCGACCCCGCCCGGCTGGCGCTGGCGCGGCGCTTCTGCGCGGCCGAGGCCGGCACCCGCAAGGCCCAGGACGAGACCACCTGGGGCCGCTGGATGAAGGCCGCGGACATCCGCCTGGGCGATGAGCCGTCCGATCCCGGATTCGGTGAGCTGCACGCCTGGTTCGGCACCCGACCGCAGCTGTCGTGGGCCCAGCGCATCATGTTGCGGGCCTGGCTGCTCGGTTCGCAGCCGGCGGCCCCGGCGCTCCTGCCGCGGGGCGAAGCCCCGGGCGCGGTGGTGGGCCGCGATCCGGCCCTGGCCCGCGCCGCCGCCCGTGCCGCGCTCGGGCGTGCGCTGGAGCAGACCGGCCTTGCCTGGCTCGCGCAGCAGCTGCGCAGCGCCGAGCAGGTCCTCGAGGGCCGGCCGCCGGAGCAGCCCTTCTTTGCCGGCGGCGAAGGCGAGGCCTGGCGCGACGCGCTCGCGGCGATCGCCGCGCTCGGGGGCGCCGACGAGGCCGATGCCGCGGCGTCGGCGACCGCCTCGCGCCTGGTCTGGTCGATCCACCGTGATGGCAACGGCCGGGTGATCGGCATCGAGCCCCTGGAGCAGAAGCGCGGCGCCCGTGACTGGAACAAGCCGCGGCCGTTGTCGCTGTCACGCCTTGCGCGCAGCGCCGATCTGGCCGCCGACGATGCGCGGGTGGCCCGTGCAGTGCGCCAGTCGCGCGCTTACGGCGCGGCGCATGTGCTCGACATCCCGTCGGCCGCGGCCGCGCTCGCCGGCCATCCGCGGGTGGTGCTGGCCGAGGATCCGGAGCGCTTCGTGGCGCTCACCGAGGAGCCGCCGGATGTCCGGCTGGAGGCGGTCGACGGCCACTGGGAACTGCGCTTCGAGCCCGATCTGGTCCGCCTCTCGGGCCAGGCGCCGGGCTTCGAGTTCGACGCGCATGGGGCTGTGCGTGGTGGCGGTCTGCCGCTGGACGGCGCGGTGTTCGTGCTGCCCGATCAGCCCGGCCATGCGCGGCTGATCCGCATCACCGCAGCGCATCGCCGGGTGGCGGCGCTCGCCGCGGGCGGGCTGCGGGTGCCGCAGAGCGCTGCCCAGGAGTTGCAGTCGGCGCTGCCCGCACTGGCCACGCATTTTCGTCTGCGCGCCGATCAGGCCCATGGTGCGCAGGCCCACATCGCCAGCGGCAAGCTGCGCGCCGAGCTTGCGCCCGTGGGGCAGGGCATCCGGCTGCGGCTGGTGAGCGCGCCGCTCGGCCCGCGCGGGCCAAGGTTGGCGCCCGGCGCGGGCCGGATCGAGGTGGTGGCGCCGATCGACGGGCAGGTCTGCTCGGTCAGCCGCGATCTGGCGCGCGAGCGCGCCGTGCTGCGCGAACTGCTCGAGCGCTTCGACATGCTCGAACCGCCCGACGAGGCCGGTCGCATCCCGGAGTGGGAGGTGCCCGAGCCGGAGCTCGCGCTGACCCTGATCGAGGGGCTGCCCGAGCAGCCCGGCATCGAGGGCCTGGACTGGCCGGGCGGTCGGTCACTGCAGGTGGTCGGCGCGAGCGCCGGCAGCATGCGGGTGTCGGTGCGCCGCGATGGCCGCTGGTTTGCGATCGACGGCGAGTTGCGGGTCGATGAGTCTCGGGTGGTCGAACTCGCCCGCCTCATCGAATGGGCGGGCGAGCAGCGCAGCCGCTTCGTGCCCCTGGGTGAGGACCGCTGGCTGGCGCTCACCGATCGATTGCGCCAGCAGATCGACGATCTCGCCGCGGTGGTCGAGACCGCCCGGGGCGAGGCCGAGGCGTCAGGTGGCCGCGCGCCGGGCACGCGAGGGCGGCGCGGCGCGCCGGTGCTGCGCGCGCCGGAACAGGCAGCCGAGTGGATCGACGATGCGCTGGCCGACACCGAGCGCGATGACGCGGCGCTGCGCGAACGGGTCGACGCGCTGCGCTCGGCGGTGGAGGCGCCGGTGTTGCTGCCAGCCGCCCTGCAGGCCGAGCTGCGTCCGTACCAGCTGCAGGGGTTCGAGTGGGTGATGCAGCGCGCGCAGGCGGGCTTTGGCGCCTGTCTGGCCGACGACATGGGTCTGGGCAAGACCGTGCAGGCGCTGGCGGTGCTGCTCGCGCGAGCGGCCCAGGGGCCGGCCCTGGTGGTGGCGCCGACCTCGGTCTGCGGCAACTGGGTCGACGAGGCCAAGCGCTTTGCGCCCGGCCTGCGCACCCGGCTCTATGGCGCAGCCGACGCCCGTGAGGGGCTGCTGCGCGAGGCGCGGGCCGGTGATCTTGTGGTGGTGTCGTACACCCTGCTGCAGCAGTCGGCCGAAGCCTTCGGCGCACAGCGCTGGGCGACGCTGATCGCCGATGAAGCGCAGGCGATCAAGAACGCCAGCGCCAAGCGCAGCCAGGCCATCCGCGAGCTCGATGCCGGGTTTCGGCTGGCGCTCTCGGGAACCCCGATCGAAAATCGCCTGGGCGAGCTCTGGGCGATCATGAGCTTCGTGAACCCGGGGCTGCTCGGCAGCGCCCAGCGCTTTGCCGAGCGCTTCGTCATCCCGATCGAGCGCGACCGCGAGCTGCGCGCCCAGCGCACCCTGCGCCGCCTGATCGCGCCCTTCGTGCTGCGGCGCCTGAAGTCCGAGGTGCTGCGCGAGCTGCCGCCACGCATCGAGACCGTGCTGCAGGTCACCCCCGAACCCGATGAGGCCGCGCACTACGAGGCGCTGCGCCGCGAGGCCCTGGCCACCGCGCTGGGGGCCGGCAGCCGAGACCGCATCAATGTGCTCGCCCAGCTCACCCGGCTTCGGCGTGCCGCCTGCGATCCGCGTCTGGTCAATCCGGCGCTGGGCCTGGTCGGCGCGAAGTCGGTGGCCTTCATGGAGCTGGTTCGCGAACTGGTGGCCAACCGCCACAAGGCGCTGGTGTTCAGCCAGTTCACCGACTTCCTGGGGCTGCTGCGCGAGCCGGTGCAGGCCGAGGGCATCGCCCATCAGTACCTGGACGGATCGACGCCGCCCGCCGAGCGGACGCGACGCATCGCCGCCTTCCAGGCCGGCGAGGGCGACCTGTTCTTCATCAGCCTGAAGGCCGGTGGCTTCGGCCTGAACCTCACCGCGGCCGACTATGTGGTGATCGTGGACCCATGGTGGAACCCGGCCGCCGAAGACCAGGCCACCGGCCGGGCGCATCGGATCGGCCAGAACCGGCCGGTGACGGTGTACCGGCTGGTCAACCGCGGCAGCATCGAGGAGCGCATCGTGGCTCTGCACCACGACAAGCGCTCGCTGGCGCAAGGCATCCTCGAGGACATCGATGCCGCAGCCCTGCCCTCGGTGCAGGAGCTGGTCTCGCTGCTGCAGGACTGAGCGCTGCGGGCCGGGCCAGGCCGCTCACCGGCCCTGGAACACCGGCTCGCGCCGGGCGGCCATGGCCGCCACGCCCTCCTTGAAGTCCTCGGTGCGGCGCTGCCAGTCCTGCTCCTGGCTCTCGCGATTGACGGCGGCGGTGACCGCCTCGACCAGACCCTGTCGCAGCGTGGCCCGGGTGGAGACCACCGCCAGGGGCGCGGAAATCGCGATCTCGGTGGCGAGTTTCAGGGCAGCCGAGCGCAGTTCCTCGCGCGGCACGAGCATGTCGGCCAGACCCATCTGGAAGGCCTCCTCGCCGCCCACCCGACGCCCGGTATAGAACATCATGGCGGTCTTCTGCTGGCCGATCAGCCGCGGCAGCGTGGCGGTGAGCCCGAAGCCGGGGTGAAAGCCCAGACGGTTGAAGTTGGCCGAGAAGCGCGCCTCCGGGCTGGCCACCCGGAAGTCGGCCGATACCGCCAGCCCCAGGCCACCGCCCACGGCTGCGCCCTGCACGGCGGCCACCACCGGCTTGGTGCAGGCGAACATGCGGATCGCCTCGGTGTAGAGCGGGTTGAGCACGCCCGGGCGGCGGGTGGCGGCATCGTCGTCGCGCTTGGAGAAATCGGCGCCGGCGCAGAAGGCCGTGCCCTGCGCGCACAGCATGATCGCGCGGCAGTTGGCCTCCTTGTCGAGCGCCTCGTAGGCAATGGCCAGGCCCTCGATCAGACGCAGGTCGAAGAAGTTGTGCGGCGGGCGCCGGATCTCGACGATGGCCACGTGGCCCTCGAAGCTGACATCGATGTCGGGGATCAGGTCGGGAATGTGCATGGCGAAGGCTTTCCGGGTGTGAGGGGAGCGGGAGCCGCTTTGGATGCGGGCGACGGTTCAGGTGGGCAGGGTGCTCTGCGATTCAGGCGGACAGGGCGCGTTGGGTGAGGGCAGGCCAGAAGCCGGCGGCGCCGGCGGCGATGGCCGCCTGGCCCAGGCGTTCGGCCCACCAGGCATCGGCGCCGAACTCCTCGCGCCAGGCCCACAGGCGACGGGTGGCGAAGTGCAGTGAGTGCTCGTGGGTGAAGCCGATGGCGCCGTGCACCTGATGCGCGATGGCCGCGCCACGCGATGCGGCCTCGCCCACCCGCACCTTGGCCACCGCAGCGCTGAAGCGTGCGTGGTCCGCCTGCGGCGAGCCGGCCCAGGGCGCGTCGGCTGCCGCCACCCGCGCGGCCACCCGCGCCGCGGCGACATCGCCGGCGAGCATGGCGAGCTGCTGCTGGATGGCCTGGTTGCGGCCGATCGGCTTGCCGAACTGGACGCGGTCATTGGCGTACTGCACCGACTGCTCGAGCAGCCATTCCAGCGCGCCCACCATCATGATGGCGCGGGCCGTGGCGCCCAGCGTCCAGACCGGTGCCGCGAGCCCGGGCATCGGGTTGTCGGCGATGGCCGCCAGCGCGGCGTCCCGGAAGACGATCTGGTCGGCCGGCAGGCGGGCATGGTTCAGGCCGGGCTCGCAGCGCACTGCCTCGCCCTGACGCATCGCGAGCAGGGCAATTCGGCCATCGGCGAGCGAGGCCAGTGCATGGCCGCAGTGCCGCGCCCAGGCCACACGCCGGGCCTGACCGCTGAGGCGCGCCGCCGCACCCTCGCCGCCCAGCTGCAACTCGGCATCGTGGCCCTGCTCGATGAGCGCGATCGGGCCCTCGGGCACGGCGATGCCGGCCATCGACAGCAGCTGCCCGGCGATCAGGGTTTCGGCCAGGGGCAGCGGTACCTGCCAGTAGCCCAGCCCGCGCAGCACCGGGTAGGCGGCGCTCCAGGGCTGGCCCAGGCCGCCGGCGTCTTCGGTGGTGAGCACCAGGCCGAAGCCGTTGTCCATGGCGAGCTGCCACAGCGCCTGCGGGAATTCGCCCGCCTCAACGCGCTGGCGCAGGGCCTTGTCGGCGGTGTCGGCAAACAGCCGCGCCGCGCTCTGCTCGATCAGGTCGTCGCTCATCTCAGGTCCATGCCCTTGGCGATGATGCCGCGCAGGATCTCGCGGGTGCCGCCGCGCAGCGAGAAGGAGGGCACCGCAAGGGTGATGTAGGTCATGGCCTGGGCCAGCGGGGAACCGGGCTCGGCCAGGCCGCCGAACAGGTCATGCGCGATCTCGGGCATCTTCTGCTCGACCAGCGCACCCTGGTCCTTGACCGCCGCGGCCGCCAGCGCAGGATTCTCGCCACGCGCGAGCATGGCAGCCACGCCGAGCGACATCTCGCGCAGGGTGCCGTACTGGGCCACGACCCGGCCGAGCTCCACCGCATGGCGCGGGTTGGCCGGATCGGCGGCAGCGAGCATCTCGAGCAGGAGCTGGGTGCTGCTCAGGTAGCGCTCCGGTCCGGAGCGCTCGAAGGCGAGCTCGGTGCCCACATTGCGCCAGCCCTCGCCCTCCTTGCCCAGCAGGTTCTCGTGCGGCACCAGCACATCGTCGAAGGTGACCTCGTTGAAGTCATGCTCGCCGAGCTGGTTGACGATCGGGCGCACGGTGATGCCCGGGGTCTTCATGTCGATGAGGAACTGCGACATGCCGGCGTGGCGGTTCTCGCCGCGGTCGCTCGTGCGCAGCAGGGCGATCATGTAGTGGCAGCGGTGCGCGCCGGAGGTCCAGACCTTGCGGCCGTTGATCACCCAGCCATTGGCGGCCAGGGTGGCGCGGCTGCGAATCGAGGCGAGGTCGGAGCCGGAATCGGGCTCGCTCATGCCGATGCAGAAGAAGGCCTCGCCGCGCACGATCTGGGGCACGATGCGCGGCGCGAGCACATCGGGTGACAGGCGCATCAGCAGCGGCCCGCTCTGGCGGTCGGCGGTCCAGTGGGCTGCGACCGGCGCGCCGGCGGCGAGCAGTTCCTCGATGACCACATAGCGTTCCAGCGAGCTGCGCTCATGGCCGCCGAAGGCCTTGGGCCAGGTCATGCCGATCCAGCCGCGCTCGCCGAGCTTGCGGCTGAATTCGGCGCTGAATCCCTGCCAGTTGCGAACCCGCTTGCTCACCGGGTAGTCGGCGAGATGCCCGGCGATGAACTCGCGTACCTCAGTGCGCAGCGCTTCGCATGCCGGGGGGAGTTCCCCGGGGTTGATGTTCAGGACCTGCATGGCGCTCCTCGTGGGCTCTGGCGGGCCCGGATCCGCGGCAGGGCAGACCCCGCCAGGGGTTTCATGGGTGGCAACCGGGCCCGCGCTGATCGATCGGATCCCGGTCGATCGATTCTCGGCGTGCCCGCCTTGTTGGGCAA
>CAIZPE010000087.1 GCA_903934795.1 uncultured bacterium
CGCGGCCGACACGCTGCGCCGCATCGCCAGCAGCCGCGGCCAGGACTTCTACCAGGGCCGGACCGCGCAGGCGCTGGTGGCCCATGCCCGCGAGCACGGCGGCACGCTCAGCCTGGCCGATCTGGCCGGCTACCGCCCCGAATGGTGCGGCACGATCAGCCAGGACTACCGCGGCTACACGCTGCACGAGATCCCGCCCAACGGCCAGGGCATCGCCGCGCTGATGGCGCTGGGCATCCTGCAGCACTTCGACATCGGCGCGCACCCGGCCGATTCGCTGCGCACCCGCCACCTGCAGATCGAGGCGATGAAGGCGGCCTTCGCCGATGTCTACCGCTATGTGGCCGACCTGCGCTACATGACCGAGGTCACACCCGCGCACCTGCTCGATCCCGGCTACCTCGCGCAGCGCGCCCGCCTGATCCGCGAGGATCGCGCCACCGACTTCCAGCACGGCCTGCCACCGGCGGGCGGCACCATCTACCTGACCGCCGCCGACCGTCAGGGCATGATGATCTCGTTCATCCAGTCCAACTACATGGGCTTCGGCTCGGGCGTGGTGGTGCCCGAGGTGGGCGTGTCGCTGCAGAACCGCGGCTACTGCTTCTCGCTCGATCCGTCGCACCCGAACTGCGTGGCGCCGGGCAAGCGGCCCTTCCAGACCATCATCCCGGCCTTCCTCATGAAGGACGGTGCGCCGCAGATGAGCTTCGGCGTGATGGGCGGCAACATGCAGCCGCAGGGCCACATGCAGACCCTCTCGCGCATGCTCGATCATCGCCAGAACCCGCAGGCGGCCTGCGACGCGCCACGATGGAAGGTGCAGCGCGGCCTGAAGCTCGACATCGAGGCGACCATGCCCGAGGACATCGTGGCCGGCCTGCGCAGCCTCGGCCACGAGATCGAGCCGGTGCTCGACTCGTACATGGACTTCGGATCAGGCCAGTTCATCTGGCGGCTGAGCGATGACCTGGAGGATGGCTACGCCGCTGCCAGCGACAGCCGCCGCGACGGCTGCGCAGCCGCATTCTGATCCCGGGCCCTCGCGGCCTGCGCGCCGGGGGCTCAAGCCGGCCCCGGCGCGAAGGCGTCTAGAATTGCGCTTTTGCCCCGCTGGCGTGCGCGTCGGCGGCATGCCTCTCACACGCTCCCGGAGACTGCGCCCATGACCCAGCGAAGCTACGATCCCATCACACCGGTGAAGGCGGCCTTCCTGGGCCTGGGCGTCATGGGTTATCCCATGGCCGGCCACCTGCGTCGCGCCGGCCATGCCGTCACGGTGTACAACCGCAGCGCCGAGAAGGCCGATCGCTGGGCGGCCGAGCATGGCGGTCTCTCGGCGCCCACGCCGCGTCAGGCCGCGCACGACGCGGATCTGGTCTTCGCCTGCGTGGGCAACGATGATGACCTGCGTTCGGTGGTGCTCGGCGAACATGGCGCCTTCGCGGGCATGAAACCGGGCGCGGTGTTCGTCGACCACACCACGGCCTCGGCGGAGGTCGCCCGCGAGCTCCATCGCGAGGCAGCCCGCCGCGGCCTGCATTTCCTCGACGCCCCGGTCTCGGGTGGTCAGGCCGGCGCGGTCAACGGCCAGCTCACCGTCATGGTGGGCGGCGATCTGCCGGTGTTCGAGCAGGCGCGGCCGGTGGCCATGGCCTTCTCGCGGGCCTTCACGCGCATCGGCGAGGCCGGCAGCGGCCAGCTCGCCAAGATGGTCAACCAGATCTGCATCGCCGGCCTGCTGCAGGGCCTCTCCGAGGGCGTCAACTTCGGTCTGGCCGCCGGCATCGACATGAACCTCGTGCTCGAGGTCATCGGCAAGGGCGCGGCGCAGAGCTGGCAGATGGACAACCGCGGCCGCACCATGGTCGAGAACCGCTTCGACTTCGGCTTCGCGGTCGACTGGATGCGCAAGGACCTCGGCCTGTGCCTCGACGAGGCGCGGCGCAACGGCGCGCCGCTGCCCGGCACCGCCCTGATCGACCAGTTCTACCGCGATGTCCAGGCCATGGGCGGCGGGCGCAACGACACCTCCTCGCTGATCCGGCGACTGCGCGCCGATCCCGCCTGAGCGCCACGCCATGCCGCCGTCCTCTCTCGCCCTGCTCTCGCGCGCCGCTCCGGTCTTGCTGGTCATCGCCCTGCTGGCCCTCGCGCTGGGCGGCCTGGGCAGCCCCGCCCGCGCGCAGTTCTCGGCGGCTGGAGGCGCGGCGGCCGAATCGGCCGCCGAGAGCGCCACCCGGCGCGATGGCGTGGCCTCCTACGGCACGCGCAACATCTACCGTGCCGGCCGTACCGTGCGGGTCGGCTCGCCGGTGGAGGGCGACTTCCACGCCGCCGGCTCGCGGGTGGTGATCGACGCCGAGGTCAGGGGTGACGCCACGCTGACAGGCGGTGACGTCGATCTGCGCCGGCCGGTGGGCGGCGATCTGCGCGCCGCGGCCGGCAAGCTGGTGCTCGATGCCCCGGTGGGCGGTGACCTGCTGCTGGTGGGCTCGGAGCTCGCCTTCGAGCGCAGCGCGCGCATCGGGCGCGATGCCCTGATCGCCGGGCGCTCGGTGGACATCCGCGGCGAGATCGTCGGCGAGCTCACGGTCTATGCCCAGCGCATCGCGATCGACGGCACGATTGGCGGCAAGGTGAAGCTCGTGGCCGAGGAGATCGAGCTGCTCGATGGCGCGCGCATCCTCGGCACCCTGTCCTACACCAGCCCCAACCCGATCAAGCAGAGCAGTGGCGCCCAGGTGCGCGGCGAGGTCACCCGCGAGGAGGCCGAGAAGCCTCCTGCGGAGCCACAGGACGAGTCGCTGAACAAGCGCTGGGGTCTGCTCGGGGTGCTGCTGTGGTCGATCGGCCTGCTGCTCTTCGGGACCCTGCTGTTCATCGCGCTGCCCGGCTTCACCCGGGAGTCGGCCCGGCGTGCCTGGGACGACGCCGGCGCCTCGCTCGGCCTGGGGTTCGCGCTGCTGATCGCCATACCGGTGGGTGCCGGTGTGGCCATCCTCACCATCGTCGGCATTCCGCTGGGCGCCACGCTCCTGGCGGTCTACCCGGTGCTGCTGCTCACCGGCTACCTGATCGGCGTCTGGTCGGTGGCCCTGCGTGCCCGAAAAGCCTTCAGCGATGGCGGTGGCGGCAGCCGTTCGGGCCAGATCGCCTGGCTGGCCGGCACCCTCGCGCTGCTGCTGCTGGTGGGCGCGGTGCCCTTCCTGGGCTGGCTGATCTCGGCCTGGGTCATGCTCACGGGCATGGGCGGCATGATGCTCACCGCCTGGCGGGGGCGCCAGCCGTGAGCGCGTCACGGCTCTGGCTGGGTCTGGCGCTGGGTCTGCTCGCGCTGCCGCTGGCCGCCCTGGCGGCCGGTCAGGCAGGGCTGCTCGCGGGGTCGGCATCGCCCGCCAGCCCGGGCCTGCCGCTCGCCCCGATCAACGAACCCCGCGACAACGCGGTCTCCAGCCAGAGCCTCTCGCCGGCCCACCGCATCGACCCCATCAGGCTGCGCGGTGAGCCGGTTGCCGCCTTCGCCAGACTCCTCGACCAGGCCGCAGCCCTGCCCGGTGTGCGGGTGGTCGAGCGCAGCGAGCGCCATCTGCGCGCCGAGTGCGAGAGCCGCTGGTTTCGCTTCATCGACGACCTCGACCTGGTGCTCGATGCGCCGGCCGGGGTCGCCCATGTCCGTTCGGCGGCCCGTCTCGGGCGCCGTGACTTCGGCGTGAATCGCGCCCGGGTGGAGGCCCTGCGCCGCGCCCATGAATCCCAACCAGGAGAATGACCATGGCCTTCCAGACCCTGCCCTCCGGGCTGCAGTACGACGACACCACCCTGGGCAGCGGCCCCGAGGCGGCCGCTGGTGCCCATGTCACGGTGCACTACACCGGCTGGCTGTGGCAGAACGGCGCGCGCGGCGCGAAGTTCGACTCCAGCAAGGACCGCGGTCAGCCCTTCTCGTTCCCGCTGGGCGCCGGCCATGTCATCCGCGGCTGGGACGAGGGCTTCGCCGGCATGAAGGTCGGCGGCACCCGCCAGCTGCTGATTCCGCCCGACATGGGCTATGGCGCGCGCGGCGCGGGCGGTGTGATCCCCCCCAACGCCACCCTGCTGTTCGAGGTTGAACTCCTCGGCGTCTGACGATGACGGAAAAGGTTCCCGCCGCCACGCACAACTTCATCCGCACCCAGGTCGAGGCCGACCTGGCGGCGGGCGCGCATGCCAGTCGGCGCTGGTGCGGCCATCCCGGTCCGGGGAGCGAGCAGGCCGCGGGCCAGCCCGACCCGGCCCGTATCCGCACCCGTTTCCCGCCCGAGCCCAACGGCTATCTGCACATCGGCCATGCCAAGTCGATCTGCCTGAACTTCGGGCTGGCACGCGACTACCAGGGGCGCTGCCACATGCGCTTCGACGACACCAACCCGGTCAAGGAAGACCAGGAGTTCGTCGACGCCATCCTCGACGCGGTCCGCTGGCTGGGCTTCTCCTGGGACCACGCAGCCGACGGCGCCCCCGAGAGCAACCTCTACTTCGCCAGCGACTACTTCGAGCAGCTCTTCCAGATGGCCGAGCATCTGGTGCAGCACGGCCATGCCTATGTCGACTCGCAAAGCGCCGAGCAGATGCGCCTCGGCCGGGGCACGCTCACCGAACCCGGGCGCAACTCGCCCTACCGCGACCGGCCGGCGGCCGAGAGCCTGACCCTGCTGCGCGAGATGCGCGACGGCCTGCACCCCGAGGGCAGCCATGTGCTGCGGGCGCGCATCGACATGGCCTCGCCCAACATCAACCTGCGCGACCCGGCGCTCTACCGGATCCGCTTCGCCGAGCATCACCGCACCGGCGAGCGCTGGCGCATCTACCCGATGTACGACTACGCGCATCCGATCTCCGATGCGCTCGAAAACATCACCCACTCGATCTGCACCCTCGAGTTCGAGGATCACCGCCCGCTCTACGACTGGCTGCTCGAACGGCTCGCCGAGGGCGGCTTCTTCCAGCGCCCGCTGCCGCGCCAGATCGAGTTCGCGCGGCTGAACCTGAGCTACACCGTCACCAGCAAGCGGCGGCTGCAGGAGCTGGTGAGCACCGGCCGCGTCGAAGGCTGGGATGATCCGCGCCTGCCCACGCTCGCCGGCCTGCGCCGGCGCGGCTACACCCCGGAAGCGATCCGGCTGTTCTGCGAGCGCATCGGCGTGTCGCGCGCCGACACCTGGATCGACATGAGCGTGCTCGAGCAGGCCCTGCGCGATGACCTCGAGGCGCGCGCGCCGCGCAGCGTGGCCGTGCTCGACCCGCTGCGACTGCGCATCACCAACCTGCCGGAAAACCATCTCGAGACCTGCAGCGCGCCCTTCCATCCGCAGCGGCCCGAGCTCGGTCGGCGCGAGTTCCCGTTCTCGCGCGAACTCTTCATCGAGCGCGAGGACTTCGCGATCGAGCCGCCCAAGGGCTTCTTTCGCCTGTTCCCCGGCAACCTGGTGCGGCTGCGCTACGCGCATGTCATCCGCTGCACCGGCTTCGAGACCGATGCCGATGGCCGGGTCAGCACCGTGCTGGCCGAGCTCATGCCCGACTCGCGCTCCGGCACGCCCGGGGCCGATGCCTACAAGGTCAAGGGCAACCTGCACTGGGTGTCGGCCGCGCACGCGCTGTCGGCCGAGGTACGGCTCTACGAGCGGCTGTTCACCGAGCCGCAGCCCGGCGCGGGCGACGCCGACTATCTGGCCGCGCTCAATCCCGACTCACGCCGGCTCGCGCAGGCATGGGTGGAACCCAGCGCGCTCAGTGGGCCGGCCGGTCAGCCGCTGCAGTTCGAGCGCCACGGCTACTTCGTGACCGACAGCCGCGACAGCCGCCCCGACCGGCTGGTGTTCAACCGCTGCGTGAGCCTGAAGGACACCCGGCACAAGGGCTGAGCCTCGGGCGGCGCTCAGCCGCCGAGCACCTCGTCGGCCACGAAGCCATTGTGCCGGCGCTCTTCGCCGAAGGTGCTCATCGGCCCGTGGCCGGGCACGAAGGAGACATCGCTGCCCAGCGGCCAGAGCTTCTTCGTGATGGAGTCGATCAGGTCGGCGTGATTGCCGCGCGGGAAGTCGGTGCGCCCGATCGAGCCCTGGAAGAGCACATCGCCCACGATGGCCAGGCGCGCCCCCTCGTGGAAGAACACCACATGGCCGGGTGTATGGCCCGGGGTGTGGATCACCTTGAGGGTCTGCTGCCCGAAGCGCACGGTGTCGCCATCGACCAGCCAGCGATCGGGCTGGAAGGCAGCCAGCGGCGGAAAGCCGAATCGATGACCCTGGCCGGGCAACTGGTCGATCCAGAACTTGTCGTCGATGTGCGGGCCCTCGAGCGGCACGCCATGGCGTTTCGCGAATTCGGCCGCCTGGCCGCAATGGTCGATGTGGCCGTGGGTGAGGAAGACCTTCTCCAGCCGCACGCCGAGCTTGCGCAGGGCGTCATCGATCTGGTCGAGGTCACCGCCGGGATCGAAGGCCGCTGCCGTGCCGCTGCGCGTGCACACCAGCAGCGAGCAGTTCTGCTGGAAGGGGGTCACCGGCACGATGGCCAGCTGCAGCGGCGGGGCCTCGGTGGCAGGCGGATCGCGGTCGGGGTGGTCTGGGCTCATGCCACATGGGTCCTGAAGACGGGGCGGCGCCAGCCTGGCGTCGCGGTACGGGGCCGGGCTGGCTCACCGGGCGAGGATCTGGTCGAGCACCCGCCCGCCCGGATCGGTGAGCCGGATGCGCACCGGCAACAAGTCCTGATCGTACCCGAGCCAGATGTCGATCCGCGGATCGCGCGCCGGATCACCGTCGTACCGGGTGAGGCGCAGGGCGCGCAGCGGTCCGTCGTCGGTGGGCAGGGTCTCGTCGCCCAGGCTGCGATAGGCCACGGTGTCGACGCTGCGCGAGCCGAGCTCGGTCAGGGTCAGGGCCATGCCCGGCGCAAGCCGTGATGGCTGGCCGCGGGCGATCAGGCCGAGCTGGATCAGCATCGAGAGCCGGTCCTGCGTGCCGGGCGGCGCGCTGGCCCGCTGCCCGCCCGAGAAGCTCGCCTGCCCGGTGGCCGCGTCGAGCTCAGCCCAGCGCAGCCCCCCGCGGCCCCGCTGCTCGGTATGGCGCTCGGGCTGCAGACCATCATCCCCGTAGCGGCCGGTGCTGGTCTGGCTGAGCACACCGCTGTAGAAGAGCGCCGTGAGGCCCTCCGCACGGCCCTCGGTCCGCAGCCGATAGCGGCCGTCGGCGGCCTCCACCTGGTAATCGAGGACCGCCACCGCGTGACGGCTGGTGTAGTCGCCATAGTGGACGCGAAAGCGCAGGCGTACCGACACGGGTGGGGGCAGCGGCGCGCCATGGCGCGGCGCCGGGCTTGCCGCCGGATCCGCTGGCGGGGAACCGCCCGAGGCCGATCCGACGCCGGCGGGGGGCAGCGCATCGGTGCCGATGAGGCCTGCGGCGGCACCCGCAGGGGTGGCGTCGGGCATGGCCGGGCGCATGGCGGCCAAACTCTTCTATGTGCAGACCCAAGTGTCTGC
>CAIZPE010000088.1 GCA_903934795.1 uncultured bacterium
GCAGAGCCAAGCGCGACGGTCCACTGGGCGAAGTTGCCCGAGGCTTCATTGACGCTGTTGCCGGTGACACTCAGACCCGGCAGATCCGTCTCGGTGATGGTCACCGCACCGGTGCCGGTACTGGAGGTTCGTCCGGTGGCCGAGAGGGTGGCGTTGAGCACCACCGTTTCGCTCGCCTCGAAGGCAGCGTCATCGAGGATGGCAGCGCGCACCAGCAGGCTGGTGGTGTTGGCGGGAACACTCACCGCCGAGCTGTAATTCGTCCAGGTGGTGCCGCCGTTGGTGGAGACCTGCAGCGCGTTGCTGAAGTCCGAGCCTGCGGTGGCAGTGCCGGCACCGAAGCTCAGGGCGAGGCTTCCGGCCACGGGCATGGCCGCCCCGAGCGCGACAGTCCACTGGGCAAAGTTGCCAGTCGCTTCGGCCACGCTGTTGCCCGTGATCGCGACGCTCGGCAGCTCCGATGCCGTGTCATTGTCCAGGATCACCGCGGTGCCAGAGGCACTGGTCGAGACTCGCCCGGATAGCGACAGGGTTGCGCCGAGCACGATCGTCTCGTTCGCCTCGATCGTGGCGTCGTCCAGGATGGCAGCCCGGACTTTCAGGGTCTGGTAGCTGGGGTTGACGGTGATCGAGCCATCGTCGACATCCGTCCAGGTGGCGCCGTCATCATAGGAGTACTGAAGCCCGCTGCGGTAGTCGGCATCTGCGGTGGCCGTGCTGCCTGACTGGGGGGTGAGCGCGAGACGGGCAAATCCGAATCGCTCGGCAGACGGCAGCTTGTCGCTGAGCGAGATCGTCCACTGCGCAAAGCTGCCGCTGGCTTCCGTGACCGAGTTCCCGACCACGGTGATGTCGGGCAGATCGGTGTCGGTGATGCGTGATTCCCCGCTGGCGCTGGAACTGCCCTGCGCACCCGCTGTCATGGTCGCATCGAGGATCACCGTCTCTTCACTCTCCAGCAACCGGTCGTCGATCACCAGCGTCCGTGCCAGCATCGAGGTGCTGCCCACCGGGATGCTGACTGCGCTTCCCGGGCTGTAGACGACCCAGTTCACGCCGCCGTCAGTCGATACCTGGAGGTCTGTCGCGTAGTCCGAACCGGAGGTCGCGGTGGATCGCGGCGAAAATCCCAGGGTCACCGACGCAGGTACCGGCAGGCTTTCCGAGTCTCCGAAGATCCAGCCCATCCGCCAGGTGAGATAGCGGTTGGTCTGATTGCCTTCAATCGCGTTGCTGCCGTCGATGTAGATATCAAATGCCACGAGATCCTCGGCGTCGGAAGGATGGGAGGGATCGGGGAAAGTGATCCGGTCCGTGTCTGTTGCAGGCGGTCGCGCTGTGCGCGCGATGCGATCGCGGCAGCGCCCGGGGGATGGTCTAGGGTAGGGTGTGGCGCCACGATTCCCGGTGACTTAGTTCCAGACTGCCGGGCGCCCGTCGGACCCCGTCTGCCGCTCGTCTGGTCCGGTCCGGCGAGAGGGGCCTTCTTCAAGCGGACACGTGCCTGTCCATGGCGCTGCGGAACAGGCTTTCGGTTTTGCAGCTTGAGCGATGTGTCTTTCGTCGCGGTCGCTGTCACCATGCCGCCCTGGCCAGGCGATGCCGAAGCAGCAGCGCCGGTGGCCGGTCCCTGGAAACCGCGCTGATGGGCGCGGGTGTCCAGTCCTTCCGGAGAACATCATGCGTTCCTTTCTGCGTCTCACCTTGGCTGCCGCCCTTTGTGCGGCGCCGATCAGCGGCGCGCTGGGCCAGGAATCCCAGCGTCGATTCCGCCTCCTCAAGCCTGATGAGATGACCCCCGCGCAGCGCGAACTGGTCAGGAGCATCCAGTCGGGGCCGCGGGCGTCGGTGCAGGGCTCGGCGGCGAACCAGTCCGGCGGCACCGTGGGCAGTCCCTTCAATGTGTTCCTGCGAAGCCCTGAACTCGGGGAAGACCTGCAGAAGGTGGGCAGCTACATCCGGTTCAAAAGCACTCTGGGGCAGCGGTTGACTGAACTCGCCATCCTGGTGACTGCCCGCTACTGGAACGCCCAGTACGAATGGCATGCCCATCACCGCCTCGCGCTGCAGGCGGGACTCGACCCCAAAATCGCCGAGGAGATTGCCCACGGCCGCAGGCCGGTGGGCATGAAGGCCGACGAGGAGGCGGTGTACGACTTCAGCCGGGAACTGCATCACGACAAGCAGGTGAGTGATGCCACCTACCGGAAGGTGATCGAACGCTTCGGCGAGCAGGGCGCCATGGACCTCATGGCGGTCAATGGCTATTACTCGCTGGTGTCGATGGTGCTCAATGTCGATCGAACCCCCATCCCGAACGGCGGTCCCAATCCGCTGCCTGTGCTGAAATGAAGGGCACCGGCAAGGCGCATGACATGAGGAGACTGTGATGAGGAAATCATCGGTGAAGGCCGGGGTGCTGCAGGTCGAGGTGGCCGAGCACGGGCCGGCCGACGGCTGGCCCTGCGTGATGGGTCACGGATTTCCCTACGACGCGCATGCTTACGACGAGACCGCCACGCTGCTGGCCCAGGCCGGTGCCCGCGTGATCGTGCCCTCGCTGCGTGGCTTCGGTGCCACCCGCTTTCTGTTGGCCGACACGCCGCGCTCGGGGGAGCAGGCGGTGCTCGGCGCCGATCTGCTGGCGCTGCTCGACGCCTTGAACATTCAGCGTGCCGTGCTCGGTGGCTATGACTGGGGCGGGCGAGCCTGCTGTGTGGTCTCGGCGCTTTGGCCGGACCGGGTGGTGGCGCTGGTGTCGTCGAATACCTACAACATCCAGAACATCGCGCGGGCCATGGAGCCTGCCGCCACGGCGAGCGAAGAGTCGGCGCTCTGGTACCAGTACTACTTTCACTCGGAACGGGGTCGACGAGGACTGGAGCGCAACCGCCAGGACATCGCACGGCTGCTCTGGCGCCAGTGGTCACCCACCTGGGCGTTCGACGAGGCCACCTTCCAGCGCAGCGCGCCCGCCTTCGACAATCCGGATTTCGTCGAGGTGGTGATCCATTCCTACCGCCACCGCTTCGGGCTGGTGCCCGGGGATCCCGCCTGTGCCGGCCTGGAGGCGCGGCTGGCCGCGCAGCCGGTCATCCCTGTGCCTGCGGTCACGCTTGACGGCACCGCCGACGGCCTGCGCACCGACACCACGAGCGGCATTCCGAAGTTCACCGGGCCTCATGAGCATCGGTTTCTTCAGGGCTGCGGCCACAATCCGCCGCAGGAGCGTCCGCGCGAATGGGCCGATGCGGTCCTGCGCGCGCGGGCGTTGGCTTCGGCCTGAGGCCTTCCCGTGCTGGCACGCCGGACGCTCGGCGTGCCAGCACGGCCCCGGTCCGCGACGCGGTTCAGGTGCGGCGACGCCGAGCACCGATGAGGCTCAGCAGCGCGATGCCCACCAGTGCCTGGCTGCTCGGTTCCGGGACGAAGCCGATTTCCTTCCGGATGTCGTTGTCGGTGTCCTGGAGGAAGCTCCAGTTGGTGTCGGGGCCGGTTCCGGCATCGAAGCTCACGGTCAGCTTGTGGAAGATGTCCCCGACGGGCGGGGCCGGATCGATGCCGATGATGATCTGGTAGAGGGCGACGCCGTTGCAGCCGGTGCAGCCGCTGCTGATGGCGAAGTCCAGCCCTGACGCCGACCCGTTCGTGCCCGGGCTTGGCGAGTCGGTATCGAACACCGTGATCTGACCGAACTCCGAGCCGTCCAGCGTCAGGGTATCGAGCCTGCCGATGCCATTGCCGTTCGTGAAGGTGAAAAGCCATGGCGAGGAGAATGTGTCGCCATTGACGCTCAGCGACCAGCCCGTGCCGGTGACTCCGCCAGAACCGGGCCCGGTCGTGGCCCAGTTCAGGGTCTGGGTCAGGCCACCCGAAAATGCCGCGGTCACCTTCAGGTTGTCCATGTCGGCGCCGGTGGTGGCAAAGCCGGTGAGGCCGGGGATGGATTCGGCGGTATTGCCCTTGCTGACCACGACTGCCGAGTGTGACGGCACCGCCGTCAGAGCCGCCGC
>CAIZPE010000089.1 GCA_903934795.1 uncultured bacterium
CCGCATGCTTTCCGATGTCGGTTATGTCATCGGCCCGATCGGGCTGGGGCTGGTGGTCGACGGCCTGGGGGCCGAGGCCGCCCTCGCGGCCGCGGCGCTGCTGGTGGGTGGGGTCGGGCTGCTGTTCGGCCGGTATGCGCCGGAGAGCTGGCCGCGCCAAGCGGGCCGCTAGGCTTCCTGGAGGGCAGTGCCGCGCTCGGGTTAAGCTCCCGCGCCGCCACCCTCCCGACCCTGCCCGGACGCTTCCATGCTGCTCACCCTGGTCATCGGCTACCTGCTGGGCACCATCGCCATCGGCCTGTGGGCCGCCAAGCGCGTGCGCACCGCCGCCGACTTCGCCATCGCCGGCCGCCACCTGCCGATGATGATGATCGTCACCACCACCTTCGCCACCTGGTTCGGCTCCGAGACCGTGCTCGGCATTCCCGCGAAGTTCGTCCAGGGCGGGCTGGGCAGCGTGGTGGAAGACCCGTTCGGCGCCGGCACCTGCCTGATCCTGGTCGGCCTGTTCTTCGCCGCGAAGCTCTACCGGATGACGCTGCTCACCATCAGCGACTACTACCGCGAGCGCTACGGCCGCGGCGTCGAGGTGGCCTGCTCGCTGATCATCATCCTCAGCTATCTGGGCTGGGTGTCGGCGCAGGTCACCGCGCTCGGCCTGGTGTTCAACCTGCTCTCGGGCGGCGCCATCACCATCCCGATGGGCATGGTCCTGGGCACAGTCTCCATCCTGGCCTACACGCTGTTCGGCGGCATGTGGTCGGTGGCGGTCACCGACTTCATCCAGATGATCATCCTGGTGCTGGGGCTGTCGGTCATCGCGGTGTTCGCCGCCGAGCAGGCCGGCGGGGCCGACAAGGTGATCAGCCTGGCGGTCAGCCGCGATCTCTTCCGGTTCTGGCCCGAGCCCACGCTCACGCAGATCGTCGCGTTCATCGCCGCGGCGATCACCATGATGTTCGGCTCCATCCCGCAGCAGGATGTGTTCCAGCGGGTGATGTCGGCGAAGGACCTGCGCGCGGCTACCCGCGGGCCGGTGATCGGCGGGGTGTGCTACATCCTGTTCGCCGCGGTGCCGATGTTTCTCGTCACCAGCGCCCTGATCATCATGCCCGAGCAGGCCGCCAGCCTGATCGCCGATGACCCGCAGAAGGTGCTGCCCACGCTGGTGATGGAGCACATGCCCTTCGTGATGCAGGTGCTGTTCTTCGGTGCGCTGCTCTCGGCGCTCAAGAGCACCGCCTCGGCCACGCTGCTTGCACCCTCGGTGACCTTCGTGGAGAACATCTGGCGCCAGTTCTTCCCCCGCCGCAGCGACCGCCAGCAGCTCTGGGCGATGCGCGTCGCGGTGCTGGTCTTCAGCGCCTGCGTGTGCGCCTATGCCATCGCGCTGCAGGGCACGCCGATCTACGAAATGGTGTCGGCCGCCTACCAGATCACGCTGGTGGGCGCCTTCGTGCCGCTGGTGGCCGGGCTCTACTGGCAGCGGGCCAGCACCCAGGGCGCGGTGTTCTCGATCGTGCTCGGGCTGCTCGCCTGGGTGCTGTTCATGGCCACCGGTGCGGGTGAGGTTCTGCCGGCGCAACTCGCCGGGCTGCTCATGGCGGCGGTGGGCATGGTGGTGGGTTCGCTCGGGCCGCAGTCGCTCATCCGCAACCGTCACGGCAGCCACCACCACGCCGCCGGGCTCTGAGCCGTCCGTGGGCGCTCAGGCGGGCGGGCGTACCTTGCCGGCCACCGCCCGCACCTTGCCTGGCGCGGCCCGCCAGATGGCCAGCGCCGAGACGAAGCACATCGCCAGCGCGATCCAGAAGGCCAGCGCGTAGCTGCCGGTGCGGTCGTGGATGAGTCCGGTCAGCCAGGGGCCGGCCGCGCCGCCGCCGATCGCAGAGAGCATGAGGGTGCCGAACACCGCGCCGTAGTGCTTGCCCTCGAAGATCTCGGCCGGGATCGCGCCGAACACCGAGGTCATGCCGTAGCCGAGCGCGCCCTGGACCACCACCATGAAGAGCATCAGCGCGGGGTCGGGGCTGCCCTGGAGCAGCAGCAGGGCCACGAAGGTGAGCGCGAAGCCCGCGCAGCCGGTCACCCACACGATCTCGCGTCCGATGCGATCGGACAACCAGCCGAGCAGGATCTGGCCGGGCACGCCGGCCAGGCTCACCACGCCCAGCGCCCAGGCCGCCTGGGTGGCCGAGAACCCGATCTCCACCAGGTACTTGGTCTGGTGGACCTGCGCGGCGTACCACACGAAGAGCCCGCCGAAGTAGCCCAGCGCCACCCACCAGAAGCGTGCGGTGCGCATCGCGCGGGCGAGGGTCCAGTCGGTGGCGGCCCACTGCGCATCGACGATGTTGGCGCGACGCGCCGGCGACGCGCCTGCGGCCACGGGTTCGGGTGCGGCATCGCCGTCGGGCTGCAGGCCGAGGTCCTGGGGCCGGCGGCGCAGCAGCAGGTTCAGCGGCACCAGCACCACGAGCACGATCAGCCCGAGCGTCCAGCAGGCCTGGCGCCATCCGGCGCCGTCGATCACGGTCTGCAGCGCGGGCAGCATCAGGATGGAGCCTGCACCGACCCCGGCGAAGGCCACGCTCAGCGCCAGGCCGCGCCGCCGCTCGAACCACGCCGGCAGGAACAGGGCCTGCCCGCTGTAGCCCAGGCACACGCTGCCCGCGCCTACCAGCACGCCCAGGGTGGCATAGAGATGCCAGGGCTGGCTGGCCAGGGTGGCGAGCATGAGGCCCGCAGCGATGCAGCACACGCCAAACTCGTTCACCACCCGCGGGCCGTGCCGGTCCATCACCCGGCCAAGCACCGGGCTGAGCACCGCCGACACCAGGAAGCCGAAGGAGAAGGCGCCGGCGGTGAGGCCGCGGTCCCATCCGAACTCGTCGAGCATGGGCGGAAAGAAAAGCGAGAACGCGGTGCGCGCGTTCACCCCGAGCGCCATGCTGATGAAGACCACGGCCACCACCACCCAGCCGTAGTAGAAGGGCAGTCGGCGGGCGAGGGCGGCGAGCATGGCGGGCGGGCTCAGTGCGCGAGCAGCTGGCGCAGCTGCGCCATGTCGTCGAAGACCATGCTCGCGCCGGCAGCGAGCAGCTTGCGCGGCTCCATGCGCGCGCAAAAGCCCAGCACCGTGGCGCCTGCGGCCACGCCGGCGCGGGTGCCGGTGGGGGTGTCCTCGATCACCAGGCAGCGGTTCGGCGCGATGCCCAGCGAGCGAGCTGCCAGCAGATACACATCGGGGTGCGGCTTGCTGCGCTCGACCTGATCGGCGCCATAGACATGCGGCATGAGCTGCTCGAGCAGGCCGGTGCGGCCCAGGGTCACCCTCATCTTGCCGCGATCGGCGCCCGAGGCCACGGCGTGGGCGAAGCCTGCTGCCCGCACCGCCTGGATGAGCTCGGCGATGCCCGGCACCGCGGTGACGCTGTCGGCGAGCGCGGCATCACGGCGCTGCAGGAACTGCGGGTACCAGTGGCCCGGGATGGGGCCGCCGATCATGGCCTCGATGGTGGCGGTTTCCTCGCGCACCGTCTTGCCCACGAAGCGCTCGATGGTCTGCTCGTCGCTGATATCGGCGCCGAGCTCGCGCAGCATCTGCGCCAGCACGCCGCAGGTGACCGGCTCGCTGTCGACCAGCACGCCGTCGCAGTCGAAGATGACGGCGTCGAAGCGGGCGCGCATCAGCCCTGCCCGTCGGCGGCCAGGGCCCGCCCGATCAGGATGCGCTGGATGTCGGAGGTTCCCTCGTAGATCTGGGCCACGCGCACATCGCGCCAGATGCGCTCGACCGGGAAGTCGGCCAGGTAGCCGTAGCCGCCATGGATCTGGATGGCGTCGGAGCACACCCGCTCGGCGATCTCGGAGGCGAAGAGCTTGGCCATGGCGGCCTCCTTCAGGCAGGGTCGGCCGGCATCCTTCAGGCTGGCGGCGTGCAGGATGAGCTGGCGCGCGGCCTCGAGCTGGGTGGCCATGTCGGCCAGCCGGAACTGCACCGCCTGGTGGTTGAAGATGGCCGTGCCGAAGGCCTCGCGTTCGTTGGCGTAACGCAGCGCCGCCTCGAACGCGGCGCGAGCCATGCCAAGCGACTGCGCGGCGATGCCGATGCGCCCGCCCTCCAGGCCCGAGAGCGCGATCTTGTAGCCCTGGCCCTCCTCGGCAAGCAGGTTGGCGGCCGGCACCCGGCAGTCTTGGAACACGATCTGCGCGGTGTCGGAGCAGTGTTGCCCGGTCTTGCTCTCGAGGCGGGCGACCTGGTAGCCGGGCGTGGCGGTGGGCACCAGGAAGGCCGAGATGCCGCGCTTGCCCGCGGCCTTGTCGGTGACCGCCATGACGATCGCGACATCGGCGGTGCTGCCCGAGGTGATGAACTGCTTGACCCCGTTGATCACCCAGTGGTCGCCCTCGCGCCGGGCGGTGGTGGTCAGGCCCGAGGCATCGGAACCGACATGCGGCTCGGTCAGGCAGAACGCGCCGAGCATCCGGCCGCTGGCCAGGGGCACCAGCCACTGCTGCTTCTGCGCCTCGTTGCCCCAGGCCATCAGGATGGAGCACACCGGGCAGTTGTTCACCGAGATGATGGTGGACACCGCGCCGTCACCGGCGGCGATCTCCTCGATGGCCAGGGCCAGCGAGACATAGTCGAGGCCGGCGCCACCGAGTTCGGCGGGCACGGCGATGCCGTAGCAGCCCAGGGCGGCGAGGCCACGCAGCGGCTCGCGCGGGAAGCTCGAGTCGCGATCCCGCTGGGCCGCGCCGGGTGCGACTTCGGCTCGGACATAGTCGCGCACCGCGTCGCGGATCATGCGGTGGTCTTCGTTGAGCAGCATGGTGAAGCGGTCTCCGGTCTACCAGGCCAATGACTGGCCGCGGTAGTCATAGAAGCAGCCGCCGGGGAAAGCCCCGGTGTCGGCGATGACCCGGCGCAGGCCGGCAATGCTGTCGGACACCGCCACATCGGCGTTGGGTCCGCCCATGTCGGTGCGCACCCAGCCGGGATGCAGCGACAGCACGCGCACGCCCAGCGGCGCATGCTCGACATGGGCCAGCTTGGCCACCATGTTCACCGCCGCCTTGGAGACCCGGTAGAGCATGCCGTAGGCCGCGCCGGCCTCGGCGATCGAGCCCATGCGGCTCGACACGAAGGCCAGCGTGCCGCGCGCCGGGGCGAGGAGCGGTGCCACCACCGGCACGATGCGCATCGCCGCCAGCACATTGGTGCGCATGACGGTGTCGAAGTCGGCGTCGCCTGGCGGCTGGCGCGGGCTGCTGGTGCGCGGCCCGTAGACGCCGGCGTTCATCACCGCGACATCCAGGCGTTCGCCGTCGAGCTGCCAGGCGATCCCGGCGACATCGGCCACCTGCATCACATCGAGCCTGAGGGTGTTCGCGCCGAGATCGCGCAGGCGGATGCGGTCATCCTCGCTGCGGTGGGTGGCGAACACCGTCCAGCCCTCGGCGAGGTACTGCCGGGTGAATTCCAGGCCGAGGCCCCTCGAGGCCCCGAGCACCAGCGCCGTGGGCATGGGGAGGCCTTAGAGCATCTCGACGGTGACGGCCACGGCCTCGCCGCCGCCGATGCACAGCGCGGCCAGGCCCTTGCGCCCGCCGGTCTTGCGCAGCGCGCCCAGCAGGGTGACCAGGATGCGCGCGCCGGAGGCACCGATCGGGTGACCCAGGGCGCAGGCGCCGCCGTGGATGTTCACGATCTCGTGCGGCAGGTTGTACTCCTTCATGGCGGCCATGGTCACGGTGGCGAAGGCCTCGTTCACCTCCCAGAGATTGACATCGCCAGCCTGCCAGCCGGACTTCTTCAGGACCTTGTCGATCGCGCCGGCCGGCGCGGTGGTGAACCACTCCGGCGCATGGGCGTGGGTGGCATGGGCCACGATGCGGGCCACCGGCTTGAGGCCGCGCTGGCTGGCGGTGGAGGCGCGCATCATGACCAGGGCCGCGGCGCCATCGGAGATCGACGAGGCGTTGGCGGCGGTGATCGTGCCGTCCTTCTTGAAGGCCGGCTTCAGGCCGGGGATCTTGTCGAGCTTGGCCTTGAAGGGCTGCTCGTCCTTGTCGATGAGCACCTCGCCGCCCTTGCCGGGCACGCCGACCGGTGCGATCTCCCACTGGAAGCTGCCGTCCTTGTTGGCGGCCAGCGCGCGCTCGGTGGAGGCGATCGCGAAGCGGTCCTGGTCCTCGCGGCTGAAGGCGTAC
>CAIZPE010000090.1 GCA_903934795.1 uncultured bacterium
ATGCGAACCGAAGGCGTGGCCCTCGGCGACCCGCGCGCGCCAGTAGCCCGCCCAGGTGTCGTCGAGGGCATGGTCGCCGCGCGGCGTACGCTCGTTGGCGAGGAAGAAGGTGGCCTTCACGCCGTGACGCGCGAGCGTCTCGGCGATCAGTTCCGCCTGGCTCATGTTGCCGGTGTCGAGGGTGAGATAGACATGGCCGCGACAGGCCGGCGCCGGCGACGCGCCCGGCATGGAGGCCTGCCCGGACTGCGCCAGCGCGAGCCCCGGCAGCAGCGCCAGCGCCAGCAGGGTTCGCCGCCGGATCGGTCTCATCGCTCGGGTCGAGCGCATCGGTGGCATGCGTCGCGTCAGATCAGGGGCGCCCGGTTGTGCAGGTACACGCCGTGAGGCGAGCGCCCGACCGGTACGGTGCGGGTGACCCGGCCCGCCTCGAGATCAACGATGGCAACCTGTCGGGCAAATCGGGCGGTGACCCACATGGTGCGGCGGTCATCGAGGATCTCCATGCAGTCGGGACCGCCCGGCACGGGGATGCTCTGCACCACCTGCAGGCTGTTCATGTCGATGCGCGAGATGCTGTTGTCGACCCGGTTGGAGACATACACATGGCGGCGATCACCGGCGCCGCGGAAATTGTGGGCGCCGCGCCCGGTGCGCAGGCGGGCGACGCTGCGCCGCGCCCGCCAGTCGATGACATCGACATGGTCCTGCCCCATGACGCCAACCATCAGCAGGCGGTCATCGGGCGTGACCAGGATGCCTGCGGGCTGGCGGCCCAGGCGCAGCTTCCAGGCGACATCCTGGGTCTGCAGATCGATGGCGGCGATCTCGTCGCTGTCCTGCAGGGTGACGAAGGCCATGCGGCTGTCAGCCGAGAACCAGACATGGCTGGGCGCCCTGGGCGTGGGCACACGGCGCGCCAGCCGGATGTCGACGCCGTCGTAGTGGTACAGATCAACCCGGTCGAGGCGAAGGCAGACCGCCACGAACCAGCGGTTGTCGGGCGAGAAGCCGATCTGGTAGGGATCATCGATCTGGCGCAGCCGCCGCTGCACCTGCCCCGTGGCCGGGTCGAGGAAGTGCAGGTCGTTGCTGATGGCATTGGCCACGATGAGCGAGCGGCCATCGGGCTTGGGATACAGGTGGTGCGGCTCCTTGCCGACATCCACCCGGCCCACCTCCTGGAAGGTCTTCTGGTCGACCAGCGAGACCGAGGCATCACGGCTGTTCAGCACGATGGCCAGCGGCAGCGCGGCGGGGGTCGCGGGCACGGTGGCCGTCTGGGCGCCCGCCCCGGTAGCCACCAGCGCGGCCTGGAGCGCGAACACGCGGCGGGAGACGGAAGCGAGGGTCATGACATACCTGAAGGCTACGGGATCGCCCGCGTGGCGGCAGGCCGCAGCGGCCGATCGGGGCCCGGCCACTCCCGGCATTCTATTAGACTGCGGGCTCGGTCCAGGCCATGCTGAGCGTTCTCGAAGTCACCCTTCCGGTATTTGCCCTCGTCTTCTGCGGTTTCTTCGGCCAGCGGGGCGGGCTGCTGCCCGCCCAGGCGGTGCAGGGCCTGAACGCCTTCGTCTTCTATTTCGCCCTGCCCGCCATGCTGTTCCGGGTGGTGGCCACGCAGCCGGTCACCACGCTCACCGACTGGCGCTTCGCCCTGGGTTATGCCCTGTCCACCCTCGCGGTCTTTCTGTTCACCCGCGCCGCGGCCATGCCGCCGCGCAAGGGCCCGCCCGCCGACCCGCAGGCCCGGGCCCTGGAACGCTCGCGCGCGACCACCTTCGGGCTGAACACCGCCCACGGCAATGTCGGCTATCTCGGCGTGCCGCTGGTGGGCGAGCTCGGACGCGACCTGGTGCCCTCGATGATCCTCGCCATGATGAGCGACATCTTCCTGGTGATCACCCTCGCCATCGCGCTGCTCGAACTGGAGCGCCGGCGTCACGGCGGTGCCGACGGCCCCACCCGCTCGGTACCGGTGACCATCCTCAGCGGCCTGGTACGCAGCCCGCTGGTGATGTCGATCGCCCTGGGGCTGGCCTGGGCCGTCGCAGCACCGCCCATGCCCGGAGCCCTCGACAACTTCATCCGCCTGATGGGCGCTGCCGCCGGGCCCTGCGCGCTGTTCGCGATCGGCGCCTCGCTCGGCGATCGCCGCATCAGCATCGATCCCGCCGTCACCGGCCTGATGGTGCTCAAGCTGCTGGTGCACCCCGCGCTCACCGCCCTGCTGCTTTACGGGGTGCTCGATGTCGACCACCGCGCCGCCGCGGTCGGGGTGCTGGCGGCCAGCCTGCCCGCGGCGAGCAACACCTTCATCATTGCGCAGCGCTACCAGCTGCCCGCGCATGAGATCAGCTCGGCCATCCTGGCCGGCACCTTCGTATCGCTGATCAGCGTCTCGACCGTGATCTGGCTGCTCGGGCTGCGCGGCTGAGGGCGCGAGACGGCGCGATCGACAACCCGGGTGAATGACCGAGGGTCCGGCAGGTCGCGGCGGGTGCGCGCGGCCGCCTGCTCAGCCCGAAGCGGCGATGGCTGCCCAGACCTTCTGCAGCCGTTTCACCGACACCGGCATGGGCGTGCGCAGTTCCTGCGCGAACAGCGACACCCGCAGCTCCTCGAGCAGCCAGCGGAACTCCTCCAGACGCGGATCGGGCTGCCCCCGGCGCTGGGCCAGGGCGCGCCGCCATGGCGCCTGCAGCGCGGACAGGTCGGCCATCAGCGCGGCATCGCGAGCCGGATCGGCGCGCAGCTTGTCCAGGCGCATGGCCACGGCCCTGAGGTAGCGCGGCAGGTGCGCGAGCTGCGCCGACGGCGTGAGCGAGAGCCAGCGCGGCGGCAGCAGCGCGCTCAGCTGCTGGTTGATGTCGGCCATCGCAGCCTGATGCGGCCTGGCCTGCGGCAGCTTGCGCTGGACCGCCAGGTGCTCGTCGAGCACCGTGAGCAGGGCGCGCGCCACCTCCTGCCCGATCAGGTTCAGCCGCGGCCGGCACTGGGTCAGGCGCTGCGCGAAGGCCGTCTCGTCGGCCGGCAGCGGCTCGGTCAGGCAGGCCCGGTCGATCAGCACCCCGATCAGCTCTCGCCGCAGCTCGTCAGCGCCACCGAAGGGCGCGTAGGCCAGCTCCAGGCGCCGCGCCTCGGGCAGGTTGCGCTCGAAGAAGCGCAAGGGCTCGCGCAGCACGATCGCAAACAGCCGGTTCAGACCGCGACGGTGGGTGACGCGGGCCTCGTCGGGTGAATCGAAGACCTGCAGCTCGACCGCATCGCCGACATCCACCAGGGCCGGGTAGCCGATCAGGGTATCGCGGCCGCGGGCCAGTTCCATGATCTCGGGCAGCGTGCCGAAGGCCCACTCCCGATGGCGGATGCCCGCCTGCATGACCAGGGCGGAAGCCGTGGCCGTGGCCGCGGCACCGGCCATGCCGGAGCTCGCCGCTTCGGGGGAGGCCGCGGGCCCGGCGGCGCCTGCGGTCGCGGCGAAAGCTGCGGTCGCGCCGGATGATGTTCCTGCGGTCGACGGGGGCAGGCCTGGCGGCGCAGCCGCGACGCGCCCGGCCACCCGGCGCAGCGCCTCCTGGAAGCTGCCCTGGGCACGCTCGCCATGGCGGGCACGCAGCTCGGCGAGGTGACGCGACAGGTCGAGCACGCCACCATGGGCATCGACCAGCCGGAAATTCATGAACAGGTGCGCCGGCACCGTCTCGAGCTTGAAGTCGCCGGCGCTCACGGCGAGCTGGCGGGTCTGGCGCAGATCATCGATCAGCGCGTTCACCAGCGGCTGCGTGGCCTTCGACTGCCCGGTCTCGGGGTCGGTCCAGCGGGCGAGAAAGCCGTCGACCCACTCCGGCAGCGGCACCAGATGCCGACGCAGCTTCTGCGGCAGCGACTTCACCAGCGCCCCCACCTTGTCGGCGAGCATGCCCGGCACCAGCCACTCGCAGCGCACCGCATCGACCTGGTTCAGCGCGAACAGCGGCACGGTGAGCGTGGCGCCATCGTCGGCCGCGCCAGGATCGAAGCGGTAGTCGAGGTCGAAGCCCAGACCACGCAGGGTGATCCGGCGCGGGAAGGCCTCGCTGCCCACGCCCGCCGCATCCTTGCGCATGAGCTCCTCGCGCGAGAGCTCGAGCAGCCCGGGGCTGCCCGGCGCCGCCTCGCGATACCAGCGCTCCAGCAGCGCGGCGGAATGCACCCCCTCGGGCACCCGGGCCTCGAACCAGTCACGCAACCAGGCCTCGTCCACCAGCAGGTCGGGGCGGCGGATCTGCTGCTCGAGCTTGCGGATCTCGTTGATCAGGCGCCGGTTGTGGCGGAAGAAGGGCAGCTCGCTGTCCCAGTCCATGGCCACCAGGGCCTCGCGGATCAGCAGCTCGCGGGCCAGCAGCGGGTCACGCGGGCCGTAGTGCACCCGCCGCTGCGACCAGATGGTCAGGCCGTAGAGCACCCCGCGCTCGAAAGCCACCACCTGCCCTGCCTTGCGCTCCCAGTGCGGCTCGCTGAAGGATCGCCGGATGAGATGGCCGGCGGCGCGCTCGATCCAGGCCGGCTCGATGCGCGCCACGGTGCGGGCGTACAGGCGAGCGGTGTCGACGAGCTCGGCGGCCATCAGCCAGCGCGGCGGCTTGCGGGCCAGCGCCGAGCCGGGATGGATCGCGAAGCGGGTCTCGTGGGTGCCCTGGTAGTGCGGCTCATCGGGCGGGCGGGTGCCGAGGTTGCCGAGCATGCCGGTGAGCAGCGCCTGATGCAGCTGCTCGTGGGTGGCCGGGCTGGTGTTCACCCGCCAGCGCATCTCGGCCACCGCGTCGGCGAGCTGGCCGTGCACATCAGACCACTCCCGCAGCTTGCGCGGCGAGAGGAACTCCCGCTCCAGGCGGGTCTGCAGGCGGCGGTTGCTGGAGCTCTCGGCCTGCGCCTGACGCCAGTAGTCCCAGAGCCTGACGATGGCGGTGAAGTCGGAGTGCTCGTCGGCGAAGCGCTTGTGCTGCTGGTCGGCCGCCTGCTGGGCATCCATGGGCCGCTCGCGCGGGTCCTGCGACGACAGCGAGGCCGCGATCACCAGCATCTCGCGCAGGCACTGGCCGTCGCGCGCGGCCAGCAGCATGCGGCCGATGTGCGGATCGACCGGCAGCCGCGCCAGCTGCCGACCGGTCTCGGTGAGCTGGTTGCGCTCGTCGAGCGCGTCGAGCTCGCGCAGCAGGGCATAGCCATCGGCGATCGCCTTGCGCGGCGGCGGATCGATGAACGGGAAAGCCTCGATCTCGGCCAGCCGCAGCGCCTTCATGCGCAGGATCACCGCCGCCAGCGACGAGCGCAGCACCTCGGGGTCGGTGAAGCGCGGCCGAGCGGCGAAATCGGCCTCGCCGTACAGGCGCAGGCAGACCCCGTCGGCCACACGGCCGCAACGGCCGGCACGCTGGTTGGCCGCGGCCTGGGAGATCGGCTCGATCTGCAGCTGCTCCACCTTGCTGCGATAGCGGTAGCGCTTGACCCGCGCCGTGCCGGTGTCGATCACATAGCGGATGCCCGGCACGGTGAGCGAGGTCTCGGCCACATTCGTGGCCAGCACGATCCGCCGCCCGCCCGAGCCGGAAAACACCCGCTGCTGATCGGCCGCCGAAAGGCGCGAGAACAGCGGCAGCACTTCCACCGGCCCGCGCCCGAGCGGCCCGCCACGCCCGCCCGCCGTGGCACGGGCATGGGCGCGGCGCAGGTGCTCGGCGGCATCGCGGATCTCGCGCTCGCCGGGCAGGAACACCAGCACATCGCCCGGGCGCTCGCGCCAGAGCTCCTCGACCGCCTCCTCGATGCGCGAGGGCAGGTCGTCCTCGTCGTCGTCGTCGCGGGCGGCCTCGTCGAACTCCCGGTAGCGGATCTCCACCGGGTAGAGCCGGCCGGAAACCTCGATCACCGGCGCCGGGCGGCCGCCCAGGGTGAAGTGACGCGCAAAGCGCTCGGCGTCGATGGTGGCCGAGGTGACCACCAGCTTGAGATCGTCGCGCCGCGGCCCCTCGAGCAGCTGGCGCAGGTAGCCGAGCAGGAAGTCGATGTTCAGACTGCGCTCGTGGGCCTCGTCGATGATCAGCGTGTCGTAGGCGCGCAGCAGCGGATCGGCCTGGCTCTCGGCCAGCAGGATGCCGTCGGTCATCAGCTTGATGCAGGCGCCGCGGCTGAAGGTCTCGCTGAAGCGGATCTTGTGGCCGACATGCGTGCCCAGCGGCGAACCGAGTTCCTCGGCGATGCGCCGCGCCACCGTGGTGGCGGCCAGACGGCGCGGCTGGGTGTGGCCGATCAGGCCGCGGCGGCCGCGCCCGGCGAGAGCCGCCGCGATCTTGGGCAGCTGGGTGGTCTTGCCCGAGCCGGTCTCGCCGCAGACGATCACCACCGGATGGGCCATGATCGCCTGCGCGATCTCGTCGCGACGCGCGCTGACCGGCAGCGCCTCGGGAAACTCGAAAGCCGGCAGCGGCCGCAGGTCAGGGGTCACCGCGAAATTATAATGACCCGATGACCGCCTCCTCCGCCCCGCCCGATCCGCAGCAGTTCGTCGACTGGCTGCGCCGCGTCGCGCCCTATATCCACGCCTTCCGGGGCAAGACCCTGGTCGTGGCCTTCCCCGGCGAGCTGGTGCAGGCCGGGCGCCTGCCGGCGCTCGCGCAGGACATCGGCCTGCTCAGTGCCATGGGCATGCGTCTGGTGGTGGTCTTCGGCTCGCGCCCGCAGATCAACGAGCAGCTGCGTCTGCGAGGCGAATCCCCGCGCTACGCCAACGGCCAGCGCATCACCGACCCGGTGGCCATGGAATGCGCCAAGGAGGCCTCCGGCGAGATCCGCCTCGACATCGAGGCGGCCTTCTCGCTGGGCCTGCCCAACACGCCCATGGCCCACTCCTCGGTGCGGGTGGTCTCGGGCAATCTGGTGGGGGCCAGTCCGCTGGGCATCGTCGAGGGCGTGGACTTCGGCCACACCGGCGTGGCCCGGCGCATCGAGGCCGAGACCATCAAGTTCGCCCTCAACAGCGGCGCCATCGTGCTGCTCTCGAACATCGGCTTTTCGGCCACCGGCGAGGCCTTCAACCTGAGCATGGAAGATGTCGCGGCCACCACCGCCATCGCGCTCGATGCCGACAAGCTGGTCTTCGTGACCGAAACCCCTGGGGTGCTCGGGCCCGACGGCGCCGTCATCGGCGAGGTCTCGGAGGCCGACGCCCAGGCGCTGCTGCGCGAGGGCGATCTGCCCGCGCCCACCGCGCGCTACCTGCGCCATGCGCTGCGGGCCTGCGAGGGCGGCGTGGCTCGTGCGCACATCATTCCGTTCGCCATGGACGGCAGCATGCTGCTGGAGCTCTTCCAGCATGACGGCGTGGGCACCATGGTGGTCGAAGAAACCCTCGAGGCGCTGCGTGAGGCCACCGTCGACGATGTCGGCGGGCTGGTTGCGCTCATCCGCCCGCTCGAGGAAGACGGCACCCTGGTGCGGCGCGACCGGGCCCGCATCGAGCGCGAGGTGAGCAACTTCACGGTCATCGAGCACGACGGCGTGATCTTCGGCTGCGCCGCGCTCTATCCGTATCCCGAAGATGCCATCGGCGAGATGGCCTGTCTGGCGGTCAATCCGCAGGTTCAGGGCAAGGGCGACGGCGAGCGGCTGCTCAAGCGCATCGAGCAGCGCGCCCGCGCCGCCGGCCTGCGCCGGCTGTTCGTGCTCACCACCCGCACCATGCACTGGTTCCAGAAGCGCGGCTTCGTGCAGGCCGATGTCGAACAGCTGCCGCGCGAGCGGCGCCACCTCTACAACTGGCAGCGCAAGTCTCAGGTGCTGATCAAGACGCTCTGAGCCCCGGAACCCCGGCGGGCCGTCACGGCTTGCACGCGGCCGCGGCGAGGCTTTCGGGCATCGGCCGGCGAGCGCCCATGTCGACCCTGGCGGTGCGTACGGTATTTTCGGCCGCATCACCGCTGAGGCATGACCAGGCGGTGCCGCCGGCGCTGGCGCCGGGCCTGAGCACCAGGTAGTAGTTGGTCTTGCCCTTGGGGTCAACCGAAGTGGCGTAACTCACCATCACCAGCGATCCGGCTCGCAGCACGGCCTCGACCCCTTTACTGCCCTGGGTGGCCATCGTCTCGGGCTGGATGAGCGGCTCGATCTCCTTTTCGATGAATTCAGAGGGCATGGATTTCACCATGACCGGGGTCCGGGTGGCGGAAGCACGGTGCTTCTCCATCTCGTAATACTCCGTGGCCGCCGCCTTCACGGGCATGGCCAGCTCCAGCCCCTCGCTGATGTAGACCCGACGCGTGTAGCTGGCGTAGGTCGGCACGGTGATAGCCCCCAGGATGCCCACCAAGGCCAGCCCCATGAGCACCGTCATCAGGCCCCCCCCCCCTTGTCGCCCGGCAAGGGCGAAGGGGTGGGCGCCGGCATTCAGCCGTTTCGACATGCAGACCTCGCAAGAGACTCAGGCATGCCCGTTCCGTAGGGCATCTGGTAATTGGCCTCGATCAGCGCCGCGTCGGCGGCATTGCCGCTCAAGCAGGACCACACCGTCTTGTTGCCGCTGGTGCCGGGCTTGAGCACCAGATAGTAGTTGGTCTGACCCTGCGGATCGACCCGCGTGGAATAGACCACCACCACCATGGCCCCTGCCACACGCACCGACTGCACCCCCTTGCCGGTCCATGTCCCCACTTCTTCGGGAAGGTTGTACTGGATGATCTGCTCCTGTCCGAGGTCGATGATCTGCGGCGGCGGGTTCGGCTTGCCCTTGTTGAGCTCGTAGTATTCGGTGGCCGCCACCTTGGCCGGCATGGCCAATTCCAGACCGTCGCTGATGTAGACGCGACGGGTGTAGTTGGCGTAGGTGGGCACGGTGATGGCGGCGAGGATGCCGACCACCGCGAGGCCGGCCAGCACCGACACCACCGAGAGCCCGCGCTGGCGTCGCGAGATTGAGGGCACCTCAGGCATCCGATGCGAGCCAGGCATTGCGCCCACCTCGCTTCACGACATACATCCGGCGGTCAGCCACCGCGACCAGGGCATCGGCATCGCCGCCGTCCTGCGGATACACCGCCACGCCCAGGCTGCCCGAGATCCTCACCTCATGGCCCTGCAGCATGAACGGACGGGCGAGCTCGCCGCAGATGCGTGCGGCCACCACGCCGGCGTCATCGGCCGAGGCAAGCTCATCGAGCAGCACGACGAACTCGTCGCCGCCCCTCCGGGCGAGCAGATCGGAGCCACGCAGCAGGGCCTGAATCCGCGCGGTGGACTCCACCAGCAGCAGGTCGCCCACTTCGTGACCGAAGCGGTCGTTGGCCTGCTTGAAATGATCGAGGTCGATGTAGATCAGGCCGAAGCAGCGCCCATGTCGCGCCGAACGACTGAGCGCATCGGCAAGCCGCTCATGGAAGAGCGCCCGATTGGCCACGCGGGTCAGCGCGTCATGGGTGGCGAGAAACAGGTATCGCTGGTTGCTCGCCTCGAGTTCGGCACTGAGCCGACGCAGCCGCAGCGCACCCTGGCGGGACACGGTGGCCAGCACCACGCTCAGCCCGAACAGGCCGCAGATCACCAGGATGGCGAGCAACTCGCCCGACAGCGGTGAAAGATGCGTGTAGGCCCGCGGGAACCCCTCGAAGATCAGCAACCAGGTCTGCCCGTCGATCGACAGCGGCGCCGTGGTCTTCAGAGGCGATCGATCCCCCCGCAGCGGCAATCCCGCCGGATGGCTGTCGAAGATGGTTGCCGGAGCCCCGCCGGCGTTGCTGGCCTGCACCCGCAGACGCAGATTCGGCGGCAGTGTGCCCAGGGTCGCCGAGATCAGATCCGCGGTGTCGAACAGTGCGAACACCCAGCCGAACGGCGCTCCCCGGTCTGGCGCGTTGCCGGGTTCGAACACCGCCTGCATCATCAGGACGTGGGGACGCTCGGCCGTGCCGTTGCGCAGCAGTGCCGGCGCACTCAGCCGGGTGGCACCCATCTCGGCGCTCGCGCGCATGGCATCGCGCAAGGCCGGGATGGCGGCGAGGTCCGTGCCGGTGAGGTCCAGGTTGGCCGGGGTCTCCGGCGCCAGCCGCGACACGGGCGCGAGAGAACCCTCGGCGGAGACCGCCTGGAGCTGGTAGCCGGGATAGCCGTAGCGCTGCATGCGGTTGACATGCCGCTCCTGAAATTCACGGGCCACCATCGGCATGAATCCAAGCCCGCGCACGCCGGGAAAGTCGCTCTGGAGCATCAGGTGCGCCACATGCCGCCACCATTCCTCCCGGCTGAGCACACCCTGCACGGTCCATAACGATCGGGTGCCCCTCAGGATCTGACGGTAGGCGGTCATCCGCTCCTGCAACCGCATGGCCAGTTCGCGAGACTCGACCGAGAAATCAGCCGCCAGGTCGTGCGTCTGCCGCGCCTGGCGGGTCTGCCAGACCGAGGTCCCCACGAAGGCCGAAAGCGCCAGAGCCAGGATCGCCGGCAGCCAGGCCTTCACGTCGACATGCCGTCCGAGCCAGCCGGACAGCCGCTCGCTGCCCCGCTGCCAGGCAGGCCTCAGGCCACGGGCGGGGGCGGTCGGCCGCAAGGGCGAGGCAAGCGGCAGTTCGGGGCGCAGGTCCACGGGCAGGGTTCAGGACGGGGCCTTCATTATCCGGGCCCTGCCCGTCGGGCTCCGGGGCCTGAACCCCGGCGGCAGGCAGCGGCTGACCAACGGCAACCCGCTCGTGCGCGGGGTGACGGTTTTCGGTTCGAGCGCAAACCGGCGACAATGCGCCCCTCCGATCCGCTCAGGAAGCCCGATGACCCGAACCGTCACCTGCGTGAAGCTGCAGAAGGAAGCCGAAGGCCTCGACTACCCGCCCTACCCCGGCGAGCTCGGCAAGCGCCTCTGGGAAAGCGTCTCGAAGGAGGCGTGGCAGGCCTGGCTGAAGCACCAGACCATGCTGGTGAACGAGAACCGGCTCAACCTCGCCGATGTGCGTGCCCGCAAGTACCTGGCTGCGCAGATGGAAAAGTACTTCTTCGGCGACGGGGCCGACCGACCGGCCGGGTTCGTGCCCCCGGCCTGAGCCGCATGGGTCAGGCGTAGCGCTGCACGCCGTCCTGTCCGGCCACCAGCACCACGGTGGCCGGCGTGATCGCGAACAGGCCTACGCTGACCACCCCGGGCCAGAGCCCGATGCGGGCCTCGAGCCCTTCAGGGTCATCGATCCGCAGGCCGGACACATCCAGGATGTGATTGCCGTTGTCGGTGACGAAGCCGGCGCGCAGCACCGGCTGGCCTCCGAGCGCGCGCAGACGGGAGGCCACGAGGGCACCCGCCATCGGGATGACCTCGACCGGCAGCGGAAACCGACCCAGGCGCGCCACACGCTTGGAGGCATCGACGATGCACACGAACCGCTCGAAGGCCGAAGCCACGATCTTCTCGCGGGTGAGCGCGCCGCCTCCGCCCTTGATCATGCGGCGGGCGTCATCGATCTCGTCAGCGCCATCGACATAGACCGGCAGGGGCAGCCCGCGCGCGAGGGCTTCATCGATCTCGAGCACCGGGATGCCGAGCCGCCGCAGCCGGGTGGTGCTGCGCTCGGAGCTGGAGATGGCGCCGGCATGGCGCCCGACCTGCTCGGCCAGCGCGTCGATGAAGCAGTCGACGGTGGAGCCGGTGCCCACGCCGACCACGCAGCCCGGCACCAGCTCGTCGAGCGCAGCCCGGGCCACGGCCCGCTTGAGTTCATCCTGATTCATCGCCCGATTCTATCGCGGCAAGGCCGCGCGGCCGCAGGCTCAGAGATAGTCGAACAACGACATCTTCGAGATCTGCGCGTAGGTGCGCATGGCTGCCGACAACGCGGTCTGGTTGTTCTGGAACTCGGAGATCGCCTTGGCGTAATCGACATCGACCAGCTTGGAGAGCTGTGACGAGAGTTGCAGCGAGCCATCCGCCGACAGCTTGTCGCGTGCCTCGAGGGCGCGAAGCCCCTCGCCGACCTCGGTGCGCTTGGTGGATACCCGATCCATCGCGACGTCGAGACCGCTGATGGCATCACGCACGGTGGCGCTCACGGCCACGCCGGTGCTGGCAGGGTCATCGAGCACCGCGATGGTCCGGTCGATCAGATCGAAGATGCTCTGGGTGCCGGCGCCGTTGGGCAGATCCATGAAGGTCTGCCGGCCATCGAGCACCGTGGGGGAAGTCGCGTCGAGCCCCACCTCCTGCTCCCCGGGCTGGGCCAGATAGGTGACCGAAGCCCCGTCCGCGAACGGTGCCGTCTGGCTTCCCTGGCCGCCGAAGAGAAAGCCCCCCGCACCGTCGGGCCGATTGGCCAGCGCGAGGAGTTCCTCACGATAGCCGCGCAATTGCGTGGCGATCTGATGCCGGTCGGATGCGGAATAGCCGCCGTTGCCCGCCTGGACAACCCCCTCGCGAACCAGCTGGAGCACATCGCCGACGCTGCTCAGGGCGCCGTCGGCAATCTGCAACTGGGCGGTGGCGAAGTCATTCATGCGCTGCTGCAGCTCGATTCGACGCTGCGCCGAACGCGTGCGCTCCGCGGCCGCGGCGGCCACCGGGTCGTCACCCGCCGCCAGCAGCTTCTTGCCGGTGGAGAGCTCCTCCTGGTTGCGCACGAGCTTGGCCTGTCGCTCGGTCATCGAGTCGATGGCGTTCTGGTAGGCATGGGCGGTGGCGATTCGCACGATGGCGCTCCGGGATCAGTCGCTCAGGCAGGCCACTCAGCGAGCCGCCTGCAGCAGGGTGTCGAACACGTTCTGCGCCGCCGAGATGATCTTGGCAGCAGCCTGATAGGCCTGCTGGAACTGCAGCAGCCGGGCGGCTTCCTCGTCGAGGTTGACACCCGAGACCTCGGCACGCGCCGACTCGGCATCCGCAAGGCTGCGCACCGACAGGATCTCGGCAGCCCGGTTGGACTGCGACCGGGCACCGATGTCGGCGATCAGGTCGGCGAAGGCGTCGCCGGGACGCTGGCCTCCCACGACGAAGCGGTCACCAAGCGCGACCATCTCGCGGGCATTGCGGTTGTCGATCGCCGGGTTGGCGGTGGCCGTCACGCTGAAGCTGTCACCGCTCGCCGGGGTGCCCTGCAGGGTCATGCGCCAGCCGTTGTACTGCAGCGTCATGCCCGGCGTGTACGCCACGCCCGTGGGATTGCCGGTGCCGGTGCCGGTGACATTGAAGGTGGTCGCGCTGGTGAACTGAATGGTGACCGGCGAGGTGAGATTCGGGTCATTGGCATCGACGCCGAAGGCCGACACGCGGGTATCGCCGGTGTTGGTCTGGCTGCGCAGCGGCGTGGCGGCCAGGCCGGTGGCAAGGCTGCCCGGAGATGCGAGCACCATCGAGAAGCCCGTGGTGTACTCCGAGCCCGCGCGCAGCAGAAAGCGGTCGCCGGCCGCGGCCGTGCCGCTGTCCAGGCTGATGCTCAGACCGTCGAGTGTGGCCGGAAAGCCCGCCAGCGTCTGGCTGCTGCCATCCGACAGACGGGTGCTGGTCCAGGCGCTGCCGTTGAAACGCAATTCATAGTCGCTGGCCGCGATCACGGTGGCATCACTCACCGAAGCCGAAAAAGCCGCGCTGCCGGTGTTGCCCTCGGCGACCACGACCACCGGGCTGCCGAAGGCGAACATCGGCGAGCCCACGAGGCCATTGGCATCGCGTCCCAGGGACTGCTGCGCGTTGTAGGCCGAGGCAATGGCCGCAGCCAGTTGCCCGAGCCTGCCGGAAACCGCCGCCAGGTCTTCGTCGCGAAAACGCAGCGCGCCGGCGATCTCGCCCCCGCCCATGGTTTCGCCGTCCACCGGGATCGGGTTGCTGGAGGTGTCGAGTGTGACCACCAGTTTGCGCGGATCGAGGGAATCGGCTCGCGCGGTGAAGCTCGCCGCTGCGCCTCCGACCACCAGACTCTGACCCGAGGCCCCGTACAGATTGACGGTGCCGTCACCGTTGATGAAAGCGCTGGCCTTCATCTGCTTGTTCACCGTCTCGATCAGCCGATCGCGGGCATCGAGCATGTCGTTGGGCGGCTGGCCGCTGGCAGCGTTGCGTGCGATCTGGTTGTTGAGGTCGGCGAGCTGGCGCAGCGCGTCGTTGACCTTGCTCACGCCCTGGCGAACCCGCAGGTCGGCCTGTCCACGCAACTCCTCGATCTGCGAGCGCGCGCTGTCGAAGCGCTCAGCCAGGGTCCGTGCCCGGCTCAGCACGACGGTTCGTGATGGCGTATCGCCAGGCCGGTTCACCGCATCGGCCAACGCCGAACGCAGATCGTCGATGCCGGCACCGATGCCGTTGTCGGTGTCGGTGAAGATCTTGTCCAGCCGCTCGAGATGGGTCTGACGCACCGAATCGGCGCCAGCGGCAGCGGTCGCCGAAGCCACCTCACCCGCAACATACTGGTCGTAACGGCGGGTGACCGTCTCCACCGAGGCACCGCGGCCGATGAAGCCGCCGCCGGTGAAGGTGCCCGGCATCGTGGCGAGCACAGCCTCCTGACGGCTGTAGCCCGGGGTGTTCACATTGGAGATGTTGTGGCTGGCGGTGCGCATCTGCGCATACGCCGCCATCATCGCCGAGGTGCCTACGCCAAAGAGTCCGGACATGGTGGTTTCCTGGTGCGCGCGTCGGTCAGGTCACCAGGCGCTGCAGGGTCAGCGTCTTCTGGATCGTCTTCTCGAGCTTGGCCCCGTAGGCCGGATCGGTGGCGTAGCCGGCGCGCTGCATGTTGGCCGCGAAGGCCTGCACGCTGCCACCCGACTGGATCACCCGGCTGTAGCGCGGGCTGCTGGCCATCATCGAGGCCCAGTCCTGGAAGGCTTCGCCATAGGAGCCATAGGCGCGGAAGCGCTCGACCCGTCGCGTGGGCTGGCCACCGACATACTCGGTGGTGCTGGCGGCAGCCGATCCGCCCTGCCAGCCGCCCGTGGCCTTGACCCCGAAGAGGTTGAAGCTCGGGCTGCCATCGGTGTTGCGGATTTCGTGGCGGCCCCAGCCGGACTCCAGTGCCGCCTGACCGACGATGAACGCCGCGGGCACGCCGGTCTTCTGCTCGGCCAGCAGCGCATGGGGCCAGACCTTGCGCACGAAATCGGCCTGCGGTCCGCTGAGTTGCGACAGATCAGGCTGCGCCGGCGAGCGTGGCGCAGCCGCCTGATCGGTCCAGCGCGCGGCGGCGGCAGCGGCCGCGGCCGCGGCGCCGGGCGCGGCAGCCGGCGTCACCGAGCGGGTCTGGGCCAGGACGCCGGTGGGGATGGCCGGGCCTGCGGGGGATTCGCCCCCGGTTGCGGCAAACGCCGCAAGCGCCTGGCGGATGACTGTCTGCGCCGGCAGCCCTGCCGCCGGCCGCGCACCGGCCGGGGTGACCGGCAGCGTGCCGCGCGCCGAGGCGGTCGCGGGTTCGACCCCGGTGGGCGCGGCCGCGTTCGCAGCACCGGCAGCCTGCGCTGCCGGATCGGTCGATCGGGCGCCCGTGGCCGTGCCCGCGGCCTCACCCATCTGGCGGGTGAGCTGACGCGCGATCACATCGGCCAGGCCACCCGGCCGGCCCGACAGCGACTGCGCGAGCTGCTGGTCGAACATGTCCGAGTAGGTGCCCTGGGCGTTGCTGTCCCACATGCCGCTCTTGGGCGTGGCATCGCGCATCGCCTTGAGCATCTGGCGCATGAACAGCGACTCGACCTGCCCCGCAGCCGCACGCGTGGCCGCGCGCGGGTCGCCCGAGGCCTGACGGCGCAGGGCGTCCAGCGACCGGGAGTCGGTGGCGAGCAGCGGGGTCGAAGGTTCCATGTCGCGCCCTTCCTCAGATGATCTCGAGCTCGGCCTTGAGGCTGCCCGCGGCCTTCAGCGCCTGCAGGATGGCGATCAGGTCACCGGCGGTCGCCCCGAGCGTGTTGAGGGCCTTGACCACGTCGGTGAGCCTGGCGGCGGCATCGATCTGCATCACGTTGCCGCCGTCCTGCCGGATCTGGATGTCGGCCTTCTCGGCGACCACGGTCTGCCCCTGCGAAAAGGCACCGGGCTGGGAAATCACCGGCGTGGACGAGATGGTGACGCTGAGGTTGCCGTGCGCCACCGCGCTGGGGGCCAGCGTGACCGTCTGGTTCATCACCACCGAGCCGGTGCGGGCGTTGACCACCACCTTCGGCGAGGGCAGTGCCTGCGCCACCTCGACATTCTCGAGCTGGGCGAGGAAGGGCACGCGGCGCTCGGCCTCGGCCGGCATGCGCACCTGGATCACCCGGGCATCGATCGCCTGGGCAAGCGCCGCGCCCGAGCCCAGGGTCTGGTTGATCGCATCGGCCACCTTGCCGGCCAGCGTGAAGTCGGTCTGGAGCAGTTCCAGGCGGATGGTCTCGCCAGCGAGCGCGGGTGTGGCCACCGCCCGCTCCACGGTTGCGCCGGCCGGCACCCGGCCTGCGCTCAGGTGGTTGATCTGCACGCGGCTGCCGCCGGCGGATGCGCCGGCGCCACCCACCAGCACATTGCCCTGGGCGATCGCGTAGACCTGGTTGTCGGCGCCACGCAGCGGCGTGAGCAGCAGGGTGCCGCCACGCAGGCTGCGGGCATTGCCCAGCGACGAGACCGTGACGTCGATGTTCTGGCCAGGGCGGGCGAAGGCCGGCAGCTGGGCGGTGACCATCACCGCGGCGGAGTTGCGCAGCTGCGGCGTGACGCCCGGCGGCAGCTGGATGCCGAGCTGCGAGAGCATGGAATTGACGCTCTGCGCGGTGAAGGGCGCCTGCGTGGTCTGGTCGCCGCTGCCGTCCAGACCCACCACCAGGCCATAGCCGAGCAGCTGGTTGGTGCGCACGCCCTGCATCGTGGCCAGGTCCTTGATGCGCTCGGCGCGTGCCGGCTGGGCGGCGATCACCAGGCCGAGCAGGCCCGCGGCGAGCAGGGCGCAGGCGCGCAGACGCGTCTTGGTGAGATGGCGCATGTCAGGCCTCAGATCGGCAGGAAGCTGAGGAAGAAGCGCGAGAGCCAGCCCGTGGTCTGGGCGCGATCGATGTCGCCCCGGCTGCGCACTTCGAGTCGGGCATCGGCCACCTGCGTCGAGGTGACCAGATTGCCGGGCAGGATGGTCGCAGGGTTGACCACGCCCGAGAATCGCAGCCGCTCGACATTCTGGTTGATCCCGACCTGCTTCTCGCCGACCACCGCAAGATTGCCGTTGGCCAGCACCTCGACCACGGTGACCGTGATCGTGCCGGTGAATTCGTTGTCGGTGCCGGTGGCGCCCTTGCCCTCGAAGCTGTTGCTGGAGCTGCCCTGCGCCTTGAAGCGGGTGGTGGAGTTCGGGGTCATGAAGGGCAGCAGACCCACGCTCGCATCCACCGAGCCGGTGCGATCGACCGTGCTGTTCGAGCTCTGCTTGGCGGAGTACTTCTCCTGGATCTGGATGGTCAGCACATCGCCCACCAGACGGGCCCGGCGGTCTTCGAAGAGCCCGCGGTGCGACCCGGCCACGAAGATGGCGCCCGGCTCGGCGGTGCTGCTGGGCGCGGCATACGCCAGCATGACCGGCGGGCGCACCGTGGTGGGCTCGCGCACGTCCACCGTGGGACGGACCATGGCGTCGTTGAGCGGCGTGCAGGCGCCAGCTGCCATCGCGGTCATCGCCAGGGCGAGGACACGGACGGCGCGCGGGAGAGAGAGCAGCAGGTTCATGGCGCGGGCCTCAGAGTTGCGAGAGCTTGGCGAGCATCTGGTCGGAGGTCTGGATCGCCTTGGAGTTGATCTCGTAGGCGCGCTGGGTCTGGATCATGGCCACCAGCTCCTCCACCACATTCACGTTCGAGGTCTCGACAAAGCCCTGCTTGAGCGAGCCGGTGCCGTTGGTGCCGGCGGCGCCCAGCGTCGCGGTGCCCGAGGCGGTGGTCTCGAAGAACAGGTTCTGGCCGCGCGGGTCCAGGCCGGCCGGGTTCACGAAGCTCGCGAGCTGGATCTGGCCGGCCGTGGTGGCGGCGGTCTGGCCTGCCACGGTGTAGGTCACCGTGCCGTCGGCGCCGATGGTCACCGACTGGGCCGTGGCCGGGATGGTGATCGGGGGGGCGATCGGGTTGCCGTTGGAAGTGACGATCTGGCCCTGCGCATCGACGCGGAACTGCCCGTCACGGGTGTAGCCCACCGTGCCGTCTGGCATCTGGATCGGGAAGAAGCCGTTGCCGTTGATGGCCACATCGAGCTTGTTCTCGGTCTGCTGCAGCGCGCCCTGGGTGAAGACCCGCGCGGTGGCCGAGGTGCGCACGCCCACACCGAGCTGCAGGCCGGTGGGCAGCTGGGTCTGCTGGGTGCTCTGGGCGCCGGCCTGACGCATGTTCTGGTAGAGCAGGTCCTCGAAGACGGCGTGCGAGCGCTTGTACCCCACCGTGCCCACATTCGCGAGGTTGTGGGTGATGGTGTCGAGCTGCATCTGCTGCGCGTCCATCCCGGTCTTGGCGATGAAGAGTGACCTGATCATGCGAATCTCCCTGCGGCGCGAGCGCCGATCAACCCTTGAGCGAGAGCAGCTGCGCCGCCCGCTGTTCGTTCTGCTCGACATTCGAGAGCAGCTTCATCTGGATCTCGAACTGCCGAGCCAGCGCGATCATTCCGACCATCGATTCCACGACATTGACATTGCTGCCCTCGAGCGCACCGCCGACCACCCGCACGGTGGCGTCATCGGCAGCCGGGTCGCCATTGGCCACGCGGATCAGTCCGTCGGCGCCCTTGGCGAGGCTCTCGGCCGGCGGATTGACCAGCTTGAGCTTGCCCACCTGCAGGGGCGGCTGGTTGCCCTGGCGGGCGGTGATGGTGCCGTCGGCACCGATCACCACCTCGGCGTTGGCAGGCAGGGTGATCGGGCCGCCATCGCCGAGCACCGGCAGGCCACCCGAGGTCTGCAGCGAGCCGTCTGCGCCCATCTGGAAGGCGCCGTTGCGGGTGAGCGCCTCGCCGCCATCGGGGGTCTGGATCACGAACCAGCCGCTGCCGCGGATCGCCGCGTCGAGCGGTCGGGCGGTGGTGTTCACCGGCCCCTGGTCGCGGCTGAAGCCCGAACTGGCCTCCAGGTTGAACACCCGGGTGCTGGCCGTGCCGGCACCCTGCACCGGCACCGCGCGAAAGCTCATCAGGTCGGCGCGAAAGCCGGTGGTGGCCGCGTTGGCGAGGTTGTTGGTGACCGCCTCCTGGCGCTGCGCCAGCGCCTTGGCCCCCGACATCGCCGTGTAGATCATGCGGTCCATCGTCGCCTCCCTGGTCTATGCCTGCGTCGCCGGATCGATCAGCGCAGGTTGACGATGGTCTGCAGCAGCTGATCCTGCGCCCGGATGGTCTGGGCGTTGGCCTGATAGACCCGCTGGGCGGTGATCATGTTCACCAGCTCGCCGGTCAGCTCCACATTCGACTGCTCGAGCGCACCCGACTGCAGCATCCCGAGGCTGCCGGTGCCCGGCGCCTGGGGCTGGTTCGGCGGGCCCGACACTGCGGTCTCGACCCACTGGTTGCCACCCACCGGCTGCAGGCCTTGCGGATTGCGGAAATTGGTCAGCACCAGCCGCGCCTGGATCTCCGAGCGACCGTTGCTGTAGCGGGCGAGCAGGTCCCCGTCGGGCGCGATCCGGAAACCGGACAGCTCGCCCACCGAGTAGCCGTTCTGATCGAGCGCGGTGACCACATAGGGCGAGCCGAACTGCGTGATCGCGGTCAGGTCGGTTTCCACGACCTGGTTGCCGCCCTCGTTGGCCGGGAAGGGCACGGTGAGGTTCAGCGTTGCGGGCACCGGCGAGGGCCGGCCATCGGTGCCGAAGGTGAGCGTGGTGAGCGGATTGGTGGCAAAGGGCGTGCCATCCAGCGAGGCATAGACATCCCAGCTGTTGTCGGCGGTCTTGCGGTAGTAGGTGGCCAGGGTGTGGGTCTGGCCTTGCGGGGCATAGACCTTCATCGAGGCCATGTTCGTGTAGCTGCCGGCATCGGTCGGGTCGAAGGCCGTGGCCGCGGGGATGGGGGTGGTGCGGGCATCGAGGTTCATGCCGACGCTAAGCTCCGAAGTCGGCTTGGGCTGCAGGTTGCCCATCGACAGCCGGACATCGGTGTTGATCTGCCCCATCACCCCGGTGGTCGGATCGACCACATTGCCCTGCACCCGGCCGCCCTGCGTGCTCACGATGTAGCCGTCGGCATCGACCTTGAACTGGCCGTTGCGGGTGTAGCTGAGCGACCCGTTGGTGGAGAGCTGGAAGAAGCCCGCTCCGTCGATCGCGACATCCAGCGGGTTGTTGGTGGTGGCGATGTCGCCCTGGGTGAACTGCTGCGCCACGCTCGACACCGTCACACCGATGCCGATCTGGTTGCTGCCGCTGCCGCCGAGCGAGTTGGCGAAGGCGTCGCTGAACTCGGCCCGGGCGACCTTGGCGCCCACCGTGCCGTTGTTGGCCACGTTGTTGCCGATGACATCGAGGTTGCGCGCGGCGGCGTTCAGACCGCTCAGACCCTGCTGGAAGCTCATGCCCTTGCTCCTGGTGTTTCGTGGGGAGTTGAAAGAAGAACCGGAATCAGAAGATCGCCTTGATCGCACCGGGCGACACACCCGCACGGCCGGCGAGATCGAGCCGCACCGCGGCGCCGTCCTGCGACACGCCGATCACGCGGGTGTTGCTGAGCGCGGTGGCCGCAACCGGATTGCTGCCATCGGTGGCGCTCACCCGAAGTCGGTACTGGCCGGCCGGGGCGGTGCCGCCGCCATCGACGCTGCCGTTCCAGTCGAAGGTGGTCACACCGGCGGCCGGCGACTGGAAGCTGCGGCTGTAGACCACCTTGCCGGCGCTGTCGAGCACCTCGGCCACCGCGCCACGCGCTGCGCCGGCCAGCTCGAAGCCCAGCCGGGAACCGACGGCGCCGGCATCACGACTGAACTCCTCGCCCGCGGCCAGCACCTGGCGGCCAAGCATGCCCACCGAGTCGGTCGCCGAGGCGCTGGCGCCGCGCTCGACCAGCTTGTTCATCGAGGCATTCAGGGATTCGATGCCGCGAACCGTGTTGATCTGCGCGAGCTGCGAAGTCACCTGCGCGTTGTCCATCGGGTTGAGCGGATCCTGATTGCGCATCTGGGCGACCAGCAGCTTCAGGAATCGGTCTTCGGTGCCGGCAGCGCTGGCATCGGCGGTACCGGAGGCCGGGTCGGCCGAACCGCCGTTGACGGCGGCAAGCAGGCGGGCACGGTTGGCGGCGCTCTGGTCGGTGCCGAGGGTGCTGCTGGTGGCGGAAAGTGCAGTCATGGTGGCTTCCGGTGTCACTGGCCGAGCTGCAGGGTCTTGATCAGCAGCTGCTGGGTGGTATTCAGGACCTCGACGTTGTTCTGGTACGAACGCGAGGCGGCGATCATGTTGACCATCTCCTCCACCGCATTGACATTGCTCGCGGTGACATAACCCTGAGGGTCGGCCAGGGGATGGGTCGGATCGTAGGAGCGCTTGCCGGGCGAGTTGTCCTCGACGATCCCGCTCACCCGCACGCCACCCACGCCGCCGGCACGCTCGGGCTGGCGGGCCTCGAACATCACCTGGCGCGCCTTGTAGGCCTGGCCGTCGGGGCCGGCCACGCTGTCGGCGTTGGCCAGGTTGGACGCCACCACATTCAGGCGCTGGCTCTGGGCCGCGATCGCGGTCGAGCTGATGTTGAAGATCTTCGAGAGCGACATGACGGACTCCTGCGCGGATCAGGCCGGGCTCATTCGCCGCGGATGGCCGAGAGCATCGTGCGCACCCCGCCGTTGATGAAGCGCAGCGTGGCCTCGTAGCGAACCGAGTTGTCGGCGAAGTTGGCGCGCTCACGATCGAGTTCCACCGTGTTGCCATCCATCGAGGCCTGTTCAGGCAGGCGGTACTGAAGGGCGAGGTCTCGCGCCTCGGCGGCGCCGCCGGCGGCCTGCCGCCCGCTCGCATCGAGTCCGACGCCAGGGCGCCGGGCAGGCCCCGCGGTGGCAGCCGACAGGGCCTGGGCGAAATCGAAGTCACGCGCCTTGTAGCCCGGGGTCTCGGCGTTGGCGATGTTGCCCGCCAGCACCTTCTGGCGCTCGGCGCGCAGCGACAGGGCCTGCCCCTGGAACTGGATGGAACTGACGAATCGATCGAGCATGGTGCCTTCTCCGCTGGCCTGTCCACGAACTCCGGGACCCGCCGATCTTCGGCCAGGCCCCGAAAACTTAAGCACCGATAAGCCGGCCCGCAGCCCCCTTTTTCGGGGCCACCGTGTGGCGCCCCCGGGTCACAGTGGCGGGCATCGCCGTCCATCCGGAGCGCTCATGCGCCATGCCACCTCATCGCCACCCCCGCCCCATCAGGCTTACGGTCGCGCTCGCGCCGCTGCGCTGGCGGTCTGGCTGTTCGGTCTGTGCGCTGCGCTCCTCGGCGCGGGTCATGCCGGCGCACAGGTCGCCCCGAAACCCTCGCTGGCGGCGATGGCCCCTCAGACAGAGCCCGCGGCCGCGCCGAACCAGGCCCAGCCGGGGACCCTCGCCGATCCCATCGACGAAGCCGTGCGCATCCTCGCCGAGCGCGAACTGAATGCCGCCCGGGTGAGCCGGACTCGCATCGAGGTCAAGGTCGGGCAGTTCGACACCCGGGTCCAGCTCGCCCCCTGCGCCCGGGCTGAACCCTTCGTGCCCCCCGGCAGCCGTCTCTGGGGCCGGACCCAGGTGGGCGTGCGCTGCGTGTCGGGCGCCAGCTGGATGATCCGGCTGCCGGTGTCGGTCAGCGTCTTCGCCCCGGTCGCGATCGCCCATGCCTCGATGCCCGCCGGCGCCCCGATCGGCCCGGCCGATGTGCGCATGGAGGAGTACGACCTCACCCGCGAGCCCGCACCGCTGGTCGCCGACGCCGCCACGCTGATCGGCAAGCAACTGACGCGGACCCTTGCTGCGGGGCAGGCTGTGCGGATCGACGCCTTGCGCACGCCCCCCAGCGTGAACGCCGGCGACCCGGTTCAGATCGTGATCAACGGCCAGGGCTTCTCCCTGACCAGCGAGGGTGTCGCGCTCACGCCCGGCTCCGAGGGCCAGCCGCTGAGAGCCCGGACCGAGTCGGGGCGAGTGGTGGTCGGAATCCTCCGGGATCGCACCGTGGAACTGAGGCTCTGACGCAACACCGAAAATCTCCCGCGCTTTGGGCTCAAGTTTCCGCGAGGGCGGACGATAATCCCCTCAGGACCCCTCAAGCGCCCAATCTCAGGCCGGGAGGCAGATATGAAAATCAACGGCACCAACGATCCCAAACCCCTCGATCTGGTCAACAGAGCGACCAATGCCAGCCGGGCCCCCGCTTCGCCGCAGGGGAATGTGCCAGGCGTCACGCCCACCGATCAGGTCAGGCTGTCGGCCACCACCCAGAGCCTGGTGGGCACCGACAGCGCCGAACCCGTCGACTCCGCCAAGGTGGAAGAAGTCCGCTCGGCCATCCAGGAAGGCCGCTTCCATGTGAACGCGCAGGTGGTTGCCGACAAGATGATCTCCGCGGCTTCCGAACTGCTCGAGACCATCAGCGTCGGAGGCGCTGGCCGATGAGCCCGGGTCAGCCGCTGCGAACCGCTGGCAGCGCCCAGATGGCGCTCGATGCGGTCGCCAGCGCGCTTGACGCGCAGCAGACGGCCATCGCCCAGGGCGACGCCGCCGGCATTGAAGCCGCCAGCACGCGTCTGTCAACGGCGCTCGGCGCCCTGGCAGCGCTCGGTGCGCTGCGAGACCCCACTGCCAAGGCGCGGCTTGCCCGCCTGCGCCGCCACCTCTCGGCCAACGCCGAACTGCTCGCGCGTGCGCGCGGCATCAACCAACGGGGCGTGACCGCCCTGTTCGGGCCCTCGGCCACCTATGGTGCGGGCGGCAACGCCGCCGTCGACACGCCCAGCCGCTCGCTGCGCCTGGCCTGAACCGCTGCAAGCCCTTCCCGGCAGCCCGACCGGGCGCCGCGCGCCCGCCGCTGTTCAACGGATGCTGCGCAACTCGCTGGCACAGACCAGCATGCGATCGATGGCCTCCTGAAGGGCTTCGAGCGCCCGGATCGCCGCAGGCTCCTGCGTCGGGTCGGGCTTCCCCTCTTCCGGGTCGGTCGCGAGATGAGACTCGAATCGTCGCGAGGTATCGGCAATCTGCCGGCAACCCGCTTCAACCTGATGGGACAGGTCGGTGACCGCGCGGGCCATCAGGCCAAGACTGCCGCCCGCGGGTTCCTGACGCGCGGCCTCGACCGACAGGTTGAAAGCGAGCAGGCGGGTCTGGAGGGCGACCTCGGCCATGGCCTGAGCGGCATCGGCAATGCGGGTGAGGGCATCGAGCACTCCCGCTGTGCGATCGCCCTGGGCCGCCACGCGCGACATCGCCAGAGCCGCCAGACGCCGCGACAGCACGCCGGCATCGAAGATCTCGGCACCGAGGGCGGCGATCCGCACCGGTGACGGGGTTCGGTGCCCGGGAGAATCGGCCATCATGCCGGCGCGGCCAGCGGCATTCAGGCCCAGGAGCGCAGCCGTGCACGCAATCGGGCAACCGCCTGGCTGTGCAGCTGCGAGACCCGCGACTCGGTCACCCCGAGCACCGCGCCGATCTCCTTCAGGTTCATGTCCTGCTCGTAGTACATGCCCATGACCTGCTTCTCACGCTCGGGCAGCCCCTCGATACCGGCCACCAGCGCGGCCCGGAAGCGCTCATCGCGCAGGCGCGAGACCGGCTCGTCATCGTCGGCGGTCTGGTGGCGATCCAGGAAGCCCTCTTCGGAATCCTCGGAACCCATCTCGTCGAGATAGATCAGCTGTGATCCTCGGGCTTCGGTGAGCATCACATGGTAATCCGCAATAGAAAGCCCCATCTCGGCGGCGATCTCGAGGTCGGTGGGCGGGCGTTTGAGCCGCTGCTCGAGCCGCTGCACCGAGGACTCGATGGTGCGCTGATTGCGGCGGACCGAGCGGGGCATCCAGTCGGTGCCACGCAGCTCGTCGAGCATGGCTCCGCGCACGCGCTGCATGGCGAAGGTCTCGAACTGGGCACCCTGGTTGGCCTGATAGCGCGACAAGGCATCGAACAGCCCGATCATGCCGGCCTGGACCAGGTCATCGAGCTCGACATTGGCGGGCAGCCTGGCGATCAGCTGGGCCGCGATGCGGCGCACCAGCGGACCATACTGACCGATGGCCGCGTTGCGATCGAGAGTCCCGCGGGCGGTGTACATGCAGCCGGCTCCCGCTCAGTGAACCGCGCAGGCCGAGGGCGCAAACGCGGGGAGCAGCCACTCCCCGGCGGTGCTCGCGATGCCCTCGAAGGCTCGCGCGGCCGGCCCCTGGGCGGCCATGGCGAAGACGCTGGCACGCGAACGCGCGGCCAGATCGAGGCCGGGGTCGCCGGCGACCGCACCGCCGAACATCACGGCGGCATCGAGATAGCGCGCCGAGACCGCCGCCAGACGCCGGTGGAGTTCCCGTGCCTCGCGCTCGGAGGCCACCCCGTCGAAGACCACCCGGAACCGGGTCAGCGAAAAGGTGCGGACCAGCGCCTTGAGCCAGGCATAGGTCAGGGCCAGATCGGCGTCGGCCGGGCCGCACAACAGGGCGGTCTCGGTGGTTCGGGAGGGCATGAGACTTCCGAGCAGGGCGGCGGGCGCGTGGAACACAGCCACATCATAGCTTTCCCGGAGCGAGGCCACCGCACTGAAGACCGCTTCGGCCGCCAGGGGATCGGCGCAAAGAGCCCCGAGGCCTCGCGATGCGGGCAGTACCGGCACACCTTCCGCGCTGCGGCACAGCACCTGGGCCACGCGACAGCGCCCCTCGATCAGGTCATCGAGCTCGAAGCGCGGTTCCAGGCCGACCAGCGCCGAGACCCCGGCCGGATGGGCATCGATGACCACCGGCCGCGAGCCCGTCCGTGCGAGCGCCGCGGTCAGATTCAGCGCGAAGACCGCGCTGCTGCCCGGGCGGGTGTCGGCCACGACCGGCAGCAGCCGCAGCCGGCGCGGGTTGAACAGCCGACGCAGGCCGCTGGCCTGATCGAGCGTGGACTCAAACATCGGCCCTGCGACCCGCGGGCTGGCGACGCGCGGCGCTGGTGGAGGCGAACATCATGCCGAGCATCTGCTCGTCCATCTCGAAGGTGGGCGTGCTTTGCGCCGCGAGCGCGCGCTCGACCAGCGCACGCGGGTCGGCCCAGTGCCAGTCCTCGGGCACCCGCTGACCGTCGGCGATGCCGAGCACCCGCATCTTGTGCCGCACCGCGCAGTCCAGCGCCGCCGCGGGCCGCACGGCCTCGTCCATCTTGGAGATGATCAGCCCCGCCGACTGATGTCCGCGATACGCCTGGACGACCTCTTCCATGGTCTCCACCTGCGTGGCCGCGTTGACCACCAGCAGCCGGCTGACCGACTGGCCATCGAGCGAATCGAGCATGTCGTCGACACGCTCGTCGCGCTGGCTGATGCCAGCGGTGTCGATCAGCACCAGCTTCTTGCTCTGATAGAGCTGCAGGAAGTCGTTGAGCGAAGGCGCATCGTGGGCGACGTGCACTGGCACACCCAGCATCCGGCCGAAGCTGCGAAGCTGGTCCTGGCCGCCGATCCGGTAGGCATCAACGGTGATCAGGCCGATCGACTGGGTGCCGTGACGCAGCGCGAACCGGGCGGCGATCTTGGCAGTGGAAGTGGTCTTGCCCACGCCGGTGGGCCCCACCAGCGCGAAAACCCCGCCGCCTTCGATGAGCGAACCCGACGGGTCGCACCGCAGGTTGCGCACCAGCGCCTTGCGCAGCCAGCTCGCGGCCTGGGTGTCGTCGCACCCCTCGGGCAGCCGGTCGACCAGCGCGCGTGCCAGGGCCGGCGAAAAACCGGCCACCAGAAGCGACTTCAGCAGCCGGTTGCGCACCGGCTGCCGGCGGGTGGACTCGAACCAGGACAGGGACTCGAGCTGGCCGGCGATGAATTCCTTCATCTGGCGAAGCTCGGCCATGACCGACTGCTGGATCGACTCGGTGATCGATTCCCGGGCGTCGCCCAGGGCATCGGCAAGCACGGCGGGGGAAATGTCGGCGGGCGCAGGCCTGGCAAGGTGCGCCGGGCGCGCCATGGCAGCCGCAGGCGCCGGGGCCGCCGGTGCCAGAGGAGGCGCCACCGGCGCGGGCCGAGCCGCCGGCCTGGGCGTGACCCGCGCTGCCGACGCGCGGCTGTCACTGTCGGCAAGCGCAGTCGCCTGGGCGCGACGGGTCGGGCGAGCGGCCGACCCTCCCATCGTGAGCGTCGCAGGGTCGCCCTCCAGGCCGGTCGCCATCGAGCCCTCGCCCGAGGGCGCGCCCTCGGCGATCCGGCGCGCCAGCCGGTCGCGCACATACTGCTGGAACGAGAGGGTGTTCATCTCGGGCACGCCGGCTTCGGCAATACCGCCCTCGCCCGCCGTCGGCGCTGCGCCTGCGGGCGCGCTTGCCGGGCGGACCGGGAGACGCAGCTGGTCGCCCTCGTGAATGCCGCGGCCGGTGTCGGCCATTGCGAGGATCTCCACGCCGCCATCGACCGGCTGATTCTTGAGAACGATCGCATCAGGGCCCAGCCGCTCGCGGACCTTGGCGAGGGCTTCCTTGTTGGTCTTGCCGAAAAAGCGTGTGACGTTCACTTGTTCTCTCCGATGATGCGACCGATCCGGATCGACTGGGTCTCCGGAATCTCAGCGTGACCCAGCACCCGTAGCCGGGGCACGCCTTTCTTGAGCAGTTTCGCGAGCGGGGCCCTGATCCGGTCGGGCACCAGCAGACAGGCGGATACCCCCGCGTCCTCCTGGCCCTGGGCGGCATCAGCAGCGCTGCGCAGCACGAAATCGGCCACGCCGGGTTCGAGCCCGGCAGTGGCGCCAGGCCCGAGCGCCTGCGCCAGAAGGTTCTCCAGACCGGGTTCGAAGGCCAGCACCGACAGCTCGCGAACGGGCCCGAAGATCTGCTGGACGATCGACGGTGCCAGCGCGATGCGCACCTCTCGGGTGAGTTCGTCCGGGTCCTGGGTCCGAACCGCGTGCTCGGCCAGCGCCTCCAGGATGCCGCGCAGATCGCGCACGTTCACCGCCTCTTCGAGGAGGTTCTGCAGCACCCGCTGGAACACCGACACCGGGATCAGCTTGGGTACCACCTCCTCCCCCAGCCGGGGCGTGTACTTCGCGAGGTGGTCCAGAAGCTGCTGCGCCTCGGCACGGCCCATCAGGCGTGCCGCATGCACCTGCATCAGGTGATGGAGGTGGGTGGCGATCACGGTCGGACAATCAACCACGGTGAAGCCCGCGCCCATGGCCAGGTCGCGCGACTTTTCCTCGATCCAGGTCGCCGCCAGGCCGAAGGCCGGATCAATCGTCCGCGTGCCCGGCAGGGCCAGGGTGAGATGGCCGGGATTGATCGCCATCAGCATGCCCGGCAAGGCCTCGCCCTCGCCCACCATGACGCCCTTGAGCATCACCCGGTAGGCACCCGGCCGCAGCTCGAGGTTGTCGCGAATGTGCACGGCGGGTGGCAGGAAGCCCACCTCCCCGGCAAATTTCTTGCGCACGCCCTTGATGCGACCGAGCAGATCACCGCCCTGATCCTTGTCAACCAGCGTGATGAGTCGATAGCCCACCTCGAGACCGAGCTGGTCGACCGGCGCCACATCATCCCAGCTGGCTTCGTTGGAAACGGTGGGCGCCACCTCGGCGGTGGGCGCCGCAGCCCGACGACGATCGCGCTCGCCAAGCCACCACGCGCCATAACCGAAGGCCGCGGCCAGCAGCAGGAACGAGAAGTGCGGCATGCCGGGAACCAACCCGAGCAGCGCGATCACACCCGAGGTGATGCCCAGCGCCCGCGGCATGGCGGTGAGCTGCCGGGTGAGCTGCTCGCCGACATCCTCGTCGGTGCCCACGCGCGAGACGATCAAGGCGGCCGCCACCGAGATCACCAGCGACGGGATCTGTGCAACAAGGGCGTCACCAATGGCCAGCAGCACATAGTTGTTGGCCGCCTGCGCCAGGCTCAGGTTGTGCTGCAGCAGTCCGATCGCGATCCCGCCCAGCACATTGATGAACAGGATCAGGATCGCCGCCATCGCGTCGCCGCGCACGAACTTCGAGGCACCGTCCATCGAGCCGAAGAAGTCAGCCTCCTGACCGACCTCGGCGCGACGCCGACGGGCTTCGGCCTGGTCGATGTGGCCGGAGTTCATGTCGGCGTCGATCGCCATCTGCTTGCCCGGCATGGCATCGAGCGCGAATCGGGCCGACACCTCGGCGATCCGCCCTGCGCCCTTGGTGACCACGACGAAGTTGATGACCGTGATGATCGCGAAGACGATGATGCCGACCGCGAAGTTGCCCGCGATCAGGAAGTGTGCAAAGGACTCGACCACCTTGCCGGCCGCGTCGGTTCCGGTATGGCCATTGATCAGCACCGCGCGCGTCGAGGCCACATTGAGCGACAGACGCAGCAGCGTCGTCACCAGCAGCACCGACGGGAACACCGCGAAGTCCAGCGGCTTGACGGTGTAGGCGGCCACCAGCAGCACGACCACCGACAGCGCGATGTTGAAGCTGAACAGCAGGTCCAGCAGCATCGGCGGCAGCGGCAGGATCATCATCGCCAGCGTCAGCACGATGACCATCGGCATCGCCAGTGCCTGCCACGGCGGCAGGTGCAGCGTCAGGCCGCCCAGCTGCACCACCATCGGATTGCCGCGCGTGGCGGTGGTCGTGCTCATCAGGCACCTGCCTTCGGATCGAGCCCTGCCGGCACCGGCAGGTCAGAGGGAGCCGCCGGCATCGGGCCGCGGCCGGGAATCCAGTGCCGCAGCCGGTAGACATAGGCGAGCACCTGGGCCACCGCGATGTAGAGCGCCTGCGGGATCTCGGCGTCAAGGTCGACCTTCGCGTAGAGCGCCCGCGCGAGCGGCGGCGCCTCCACGAAAGGCACCCGCGCCTTCTGCCCGGCCTCGCGGATGCGCGCCGCCACGTGGTCGACACCTTTGGCGACGACGCGTGGCGCGCCCATGCCGGCCTCGTCGTACCGGATGGCCACGGCGTAGTGCGTCGGGTTGGTGATGATCACATCGGCCGTCGGAACGGCCTGCATCATGCGTGCGAGCGCAACCTCGCGCTGACGCGCGCGGATCTTGCCCTTGATCTGGGGATCGCCTTCAGCCTGCTTGAACTCCTCGCGGGCCTCCTCGTGGGTCATCCGCAGCTTCACCCGATGGCGCCACCACTGCCAGGGCACATCGAAAAGCGCCGCGAAGAACAGCACCAGCAGCATCAGGCTGACCCCGGCGATCAGGTTGGCACGGACATGCTCGAGCGCGATCGGCAATGCCGCACGACCCAGACCCAGGTACTCGGCAAGACGGGCGCGCGCGAACCAGCCCGCCACGGCGATCAGCAGACCCGCCAGCAGGATGCCTTTGCCGGCATTGATCAGGCTGTCCTTGCTGAGGATCCTGCCCAGGCCACTGACCGGGTTGAGCCGGGAGAAGTCGGGGGCGAGCGGCTTGGTCGTGATCGCCAGCCCACCGGGGGCAAGCGATCCGATGACCGAGGCGATCGCGAGCAGGGCGGCGCAGGGAAGGACGATCCAGAGCGCGGTGCCGGCGAGCGAAGCCAGCATCTCGGTCATGAGCTGCGGCTCCATGGCCAGCGGGCGATTGAACCGCAGTGCGTGGCGCAGCAGCTCGAGCGATCCCTGGCCGATCGCCGGACCAAGGAGCACCACCGCCAGCAGCGCCGATCCCATCACCATGAGATGGCCGAGATCGCGCGAATGGGGGATCTGACCCTGCTCGCGGGCTTCCGCCAGCCTCTTGCCAGAGGCTTCTAGCTGCTTGTCTTCCTGACTGGTTTCGGAGGCGGCCATCGCGGGGGTTCGAGGAGATCTCGACCCCGATTATTCGCGCGTGACCACGGCCATAAAGCCGGGAATAAGCGGTGACAGCCGCCCTTATTCGAATCCGGCGCGACGATCGGCGGCCGCGCGCTGAGCCCGAGGATCGCGCGCGAGGCGCGGATTGCCCGTCAGTTTCGGCCCTCGCCGCCGGCCTCGTCGGCCAGCTCGGCGCCGTTGAGCAGACGCGACTCTGCCGCGCGATTCATCACCACGATCGAGATGCGCCGGTTGACGGGATGACGCGGGTTGTCGGTCTCCATGGGCACGGCCGAGGCAAGACCCACCACCCGCATGACCTTGCCGTCATCCATGCCCCCGGCCACCAGCTCACGGCGCGAGGCGTTGGCGCGGTCGGCCGACAGCTCCCAGTTGGAATAGCCGCGCTGCCCCCCCCCGTAGGCCGCGCTGTCGGTATGACCTGCGAGCGAGACCTTGTTCGGGACCTCGTTGAGCACCTTGCCGATCTCCCGCAGCAGTTCCCGCATGTAGTCCTTGACGATCGCCGAACCGCTGTCGAACATCGCCCGGTTCTGGTCATCGACGATCTGGATGCGCAGGCCTTCCGGCGTGAAGTCGAGCTTGATCTGCCCGCTGAATCCGGACACCCGGGGGTTGGCCGCGATCGCCGCCTCGAGCTTCTGCTTGAGTTCCTCCAGCATCTTCTGCTCTTCGCGACGCAGCTCGTTGCGCGCGGCCTGGAGGTTGATCTGACGACGCTGCGTGCTCTCGATCTCGCCCCGCTTGACCTGGCCAGCCGAGCGGGTCAGGTCTGTGCCGCCGCCCTGCACCACCGACGAGCTGTCACCGCTGCCCGAGCCACCGCTCAGGGCGACCTTCAGCGGCGTGTTGAAGTGCTCGGCAATCCCGAGCAGCTCGCCCTTCGTGGTCGAGCCCAACAGCCACATCAGCAGAAAGAAGGCCATCATCGCCGTGACGAAGTCGGCGTAGGCGATCTTCCAGGCGCCGCCATGGTGGCCATGGCCGCCCTTCTTGATGCGCTTGACGACGATGATCTGGGACTTCTTGTCGGCGGCGGCCATTCGGAGCGCTCGGTCAGTCGTGGAAGGATGGGAGGCGGCAGCCCTGCATCAACTGCGCTTCTGCTTGACGTGGGTCTCGAGCTCGATGAACGACGGGCGCTCGGTGGAGAACAGCACCTTGCGGCCGAATTCCACCGCGATCGCCGGCGCGTAACCCTGCATGCTGGCGAGCAGGGTGGTCTTGACGCAGATCAGCTCCTTGGCCGCCTCCTCCGCCTTCTGCTCGAGCAGGCTGGACAGGGGCGAGACGAACCCGTAGGCCATCAGGATGCCCAGGAAGGTACCCACCAGCGCGCCGGCGATCATCCCGCCGAGCACCGCGGGCGCCGCGCCGACCGAGGCCATGGTCTTCACCACGCCGAGCACCGCCGCCACGATGCCGAACGCCGGCAATGCATCGCCGAGCTTGGCGATCGAGTTCATCGGCCCATGGGCTTCCTGATGGTGGGTCTCGATTTCGCTGTCCATCAGGCTCTCGATCTCGTGCGGATTGAGGTTGCCCGAGACCATCATGCGCAGGTAGTCGGTGATGAATTCCACCAGATGATGGTCACCACCTGCATTCGGATAGCGCTTGAAGATCGGACTCTCGTGCGGTGACTCGACATCCTGCTCGATGGCGATCAGGCCTTCCTTGCGCGCCTTGGTCAGGATCTCGTAGAGCAGCGCCATCAGCTCCATGTAGCGTGCCTTGGTGTACTTGGAGCCCTTGAACAGGGTCGGCAGGGCCTTGACCGTCGCCTTCAGGCTCTTGGCGCTGTTGCCCACCAGGAACGCGCCAATCGCCGCACCACAGATGATGAAGAGCTCGATCGGCGCAGCCTTGGCAAGCACGCCGAACTTGCCACCGGCCAGCGCGTAGCCGCCAAACACCGCGATCAGCACGACGACATAACCGATGATGACGAACATGTGGGGACGCCCGCAGACTGTGGATTCCTGTCTGCTTTCGGCCCACGAGCGCGCTTCTTGAGGTTTCGAAGGCACCGTCTGGCGGACAAGCCGGCCGACAGACGCGCGACAGGATGTCGGCGAGCGCCGCAGCCGCCCTGGCAATCAGCGGGCGCCCTGGGCGCCCATGACGGATCAGGCCAAGCCGGCACCTGAAATGCGAAAAGGCGGGCCATGCCCGCCTTTCCCTTCCGAGCCGACGCCCCGGGAGGCGCCCGCCACAGCAGCCGGTCAGTGGATGGAGCCCTCGCGTCGCCCTTTTCCGGCACGAGCCGGGGGTTCGCACAGCCCGCAGACATAGCTGCCGGTGAGTTCGTAGGCATGGTTCACGAAGCTGCCGCCACACCGTGTGCAGCGGGTCAGACACAGCATGCCGGAGTCGACGAACTTCACCAGGCGCCAGGCGCGGGTGATGGACAGCAGCGCCTCGACACCGTGCGTGCGGACCTCGGCTTCGTAGAGCTGCCAGGCCTTCATCAGCACCTCGACCTCGTCGAGGGCGCTGGCCTTCTGCAGATACTCATGGATATTGAGGAACAGCGAGGCGTGGATGTTCGGCTGCCAGGACAGGAACCAGTCGGTGGAGAACGGCAGCTGGCCCTTCGAAGGCGACTTGCCGGCCACTTCCTTGTACAGCTTGAGGAGCCGCTCGTAAGGCAGGTTGGTCTCGGACTGCAGCAGCTGCAGACGCGCGCCCATCCCGATCAGCGCGATCGCGCGCTGCACCTGTTTGTTGTCTTCCAGCAGGCTGCGGGTGGCCATGATCAGACCGCCTCGCTGAACTTGCCGGCCATCAGGATGCTGGCATGCAGGCGGGAGGCGCTGGCGTCCTCGCGCTCGGCGCCGCGGCGGCCATGGTCGGACAGCAGCGACCAGACCATCTCCTCGTCGAAGCGGAAGCGGCACATCAGGGTGTTGCCGGAGGCGACCTTGATCATCTGGCCCGGGGTGAGCGCCTCGATGATGTCGGCGATCTCCTCCGAGATGCCGAGCCGGAAAAGCGACTGCGTTCTGTCGGCGCGAATCAACCGCTGGGCCAGGATCAGATAGGAAAGATTGGCGTCGCGGATCTCGGACAGCAGGCGGTCATCGGTCATCACGGGGTTCTCCTTGGGTTCCGGCGCGGTGCATTCAAGGAACGCATCCGACATGGCGCCAGTCTCGGAAAAAGCCGGGGTTTCTTGAATCCGAATATGTCGGTGTTTCCTGTCAGGCAGGCGCTGACAGATGTAGGAGTTCTTCCGACAGACCGAGCGTGCTAAAGGCCACAGCCAGGGCGCCGATAACCAAGCCAAGGCGATTCGCCCAACACGGCCAGGCCTGAAACCTGGCGCCCTCCAGTCCCGGGAGCAGGGACTCCCGGACAAGCTGCCTGACCACCGGCAGCGACTTGAGCCAAACAGCAGGAGCGATCACATGACCCAGATCATCAATACCAATGTCCTCTCCCTGAATGCGCAGCGCAACCTCGCCGGTAACGCTGCAAGCCTTGCCACCTCGATCAACCGCCTGTCCACCGGCATGCGGGTGAACAGCGCCAAGGACGACGCCGCCGGCCTGGCGATCTCCGAGCGCATGAGCGCCCAGTCACGCGGCATGGAGATCGCCCGGCGCAACGCCAACGATGCCGTCTCGCTCGCCCAGACCGCCGAGGGCGCACTGGGCAGCATCAACGGCATGCTGCAACGCATGCGTGAACTCGCCGTGCAGTCGGCCAACGCCACCAACAGCACCACCGACCGCACCGCCCTGCAAAACGAGTTCAACCAGCTGCAGACCGAGATCACCCGAACCGCCAACACCACCCGGTTCAACGGCAATCTCATCCTCACCCAGACCACCAGCTTCGA
>CAIZPE010000091.1 GCA_903934795.1 uncultured bacterium
CGCCGCCGCCGCCGGCGGCCTTGATGATCACCGGATAGCCGATGGAGCGCGCGATGCGGATGATCTCCTTCGGGTCATCGGGCAGCGCACCTTCGGAGCCAGGTACCACCGGCACGCCGGCCTTGCGCATGGCGTCCTTGGCCGAGACCTTGTCGCCCATGGTGCGGATCGACTCCGGGCGCGGACCGATGAAGACGAAGCCGCTCTTTTCCACCCGTTCGGCGAAATCGGCGTTCTCCGACAGAAATCCGTAGCCCGGATGGATGGCCTCGGCGTCGGTCACCTCGGCGGCGCTGATGATCGCCGGGATGTTCAGATAGCTGTCGCGCGACGGCGCAGGGCCGATGCACACCGACTCGTCGGCGAGCTTCACATACTTGGCTTCGGTGTCGGCCTCGGAGTGGACGACCACGGTCTTGATGCCGAGTTCCCGGCAGGCGCGCTGGATTCTCAGCGCGATCTCGCCCCGGTTGGCGATGAGGATCTTCTCGAACATGCCGGGATCACTCGATCTCGAACAGCGGCTGGCCGTATTCCACCGGCTGGCCGTTCTCGACGAGGATCGCCTTGACCGTGCCCGACTTGTCGGACTCGATCTCGTTCAGCAGCTTCATGGCTTCGATGATGCACAGGGTGTCGCCCTCGCGGACCGTGGAGCCCACGGTGACGAACGGCTCGGCCCCCGGCTGCGCCGAACGGTAGAAGGTGCCGACCATGGGAGACTTCACCCGATGCGCCGCCGGCGCGGGGGCCGGCTCGGCCGCGGGGGCGGGGGCGGCGGCCACCACCGGCGCGCTGGCCACGGCCGGCGCCATGGGCTGCATCATCGGCTGCGCGGCGCCCGGGGCCAGCCCCTTCACGATGCGTACCTTGCCGTCGCCTTCGGTGATCTCGAGTTCGGCGATGCCGGACTCGGCCACCAGGTCGATCAGGGTCTTGAGTTTTCGCAGGTCCATGGAAAGCACTTTCAGAGAGTTCAGCCGGCCCGCGCGCCGTGGCGCAGGGCGTGCTGCAGGGCATAGCCGTAGCCTGCCGGGCCGAGCCCGGCGATCACGCCCACCGCGAGTTCCGACAGATAGGAGTGTTGCCGGAAGGCTTCGCGGCGGTGGATGTTGCTGAGGTGAACCTCGATGAAGGGCACGGCCACGGCGGCAAGCGCATCGCGGATGGCGACGCTGGTGTGCGTGTAGGCACCGGGATTGATCAGGATGAAGTCGACGCCGGCCTGGTGGGCGTGCTGGATGCGGTCGACGAGCGCGCCTTCATGGTTTGACTGGAATGCCTCGAACCCGATGCCTGCGGCCTGCGCCTGTGCGGCGAGGTCCCGGTTGATGTCGGCAAGCGTGGCGGCGCCGTAAATGCCCGGCTCACGCACCCCGAGCATGTTCAGGTTCGGACCGTGGATCACCCAGACCAGCATGGCGGCTCCTTGCAGGACGCGGATTATGCGCCGGATTCCGGGCTGAAGTCCAGAGTTGCCTGAACTTGGCTTCAGTTAAGTGGACTTGCCTGCAGGTTTGCGCAGCAGAGGCAGGACGCTGGCACGCAGCTGCGGCAGGCGGATGCGGCCGAGCACCCGCAGCACCACCTGCCCGGCGGGATCGATCAGCACCGTGAAGGGCAGGGCGCCGCTGGTATTGCCAAAGCGCCTGGAAAGCTCGGTGCCGCCGGTGCCGCCGACGAGAAGAGGATAGGGGAATCGTCGCTTGGACGCAAATTCGCGGATGTTGACGGGGGAATCGATGCCGATACCGATCACCATGCCTTGCGCGCCTGAAATCTCGGTGTGCAGCTCCGCAAGCTCCGGCATCTCCTCGACGCAGGGCGGGCACCAGGTGGCCCAGAAGTTCAGCACCAGGGTCCTGCCGGCGGTCTGGCCGAGATCGAAGGGCTGACCCTCGGCATCGGGCAGGCTCAGCCCGCGCAGCAGGCCCACCGCCTCGGCGCCGGCTTCGCCCGGTGCGAGCCGGCGCCAGGCCAGCCAGGCGCCGCCGCCCACGCCCCCGAGCGCAGCCAGCACCATCAGGGCCCGGCGGGCAGCGCTCGCGCCGGTCATGTCGCGTCTTCCCGCATGCGGCGGGCCAGCGCGGCGCGATCGCCTCGTGCCGGGCCGCTGGCGCCCGGCCGCAGCGCGCCGCGCAGGTCGTCGGGTTCGTGCAGCGACAGCATCACCGGCGTGTCGCGCCAGAGGAAGCCGAGCACCTCGGCCTCGCCGCGACCCTGGAAGTGCGTCATGGTGTCGACCTCGAAGTCGATGCCCTGGTTGAGCAGCCAGTAGCTCACCTCCTTGGGGTTGTCGGCGAAGAGCTGCAGGTGGAGCGGGGCGTGTTCCGCGGCGATGCCTTTCCAGGCCGCGCCGGTGACCAGCGGCCGGAAGGCCTCGAGCTGCGCCATGAGGGCGAGCGCTGTCTCGCGCAGCGCGAGCACCCGCTCGGCGTGCTGTTCGTCGAAGAGCTCGAGGTGCTCGCGCAGCGCGGCGTCGATCTCGTCATGGTCGGGCAGGCTGCCTCTGGGCAGCCGACCCTCCCCGACCTCGGACGCGGCCTTGCGCCGCGCGCTGGCGTAGTCGAGCCCGCCGTCGGCGATGAAGCGCGCGGCGGTGGCTGCGATCTCGGCCCGAAGGCTGTCCCGGGAGTCGTTCATGGCGGCATGGTAGCCGAGGCCGCTCGGGTACACTGCCGCTCCCATGCACATCCATGTCCTGGGCATCTGCGGCACCTTCATGGGCGGGCTGGCCGCCATCGCGCGGCAGGCCGGCTGGCGGGTCACCGGTTGCGATGCCAATGTCTATCCGCCCATGAGCGACCAGCTCCGCGCGCTGGGCATCGAGCTGATCGAGGGCTACGACCCGGCGCAGCGCGCGCTGCGTCCCGACCTGTTCGTGATCGGCAACGTGGTCTCGCGCGGCAACCCGCTCATGGAGGCCATCCTCGATGCCGGCGATGCCTATGTTTCCGGTCCCCAGTGGCTGGCCGAGCAGGTGCTGCGCGGGCGCTGGGTGCTGGGCGTGGCCGGCACCCACGGCAAGACCACCACCGCCAGCCTGCTGGCCTGGATCCTCGAGGCGCAGGGCCGGCAGCCCGGCTTCCTGATCGGTGGCCTGCCGCGCAACTTCCCGGTGTCGGCCCGGCTCGGCGACTCGCCGCTGTTCGTGGTCGAGGCCGACGAGTACGACACTGCCTTCTTCGACAAGCGCTCCAAGTTCGTCCACTACCGCCCCCGAACCGCGGTGCTGAACAACCTGGAGTTCGATCACGCCGATATCTTCCCTGATCTTGCGGCTATCGAGACGCAATTCCATCACCTGGTACGAACCCTGCCGCGTTCTGGCCGGGTGATCGTCAACGGCACCGACGCCGCGCTCGCCCGGGTGCTCGCCCGCGGCCTGTGGAGCGAGCGCGAGGCCTTCGGGGTGCGCGAGGGCTGGCACCTCGGCGCGGTGCACGAGACCGCGCAGGCCTCCCGCTTCGAGGTCTGCCTGCGCGGCGAGTGCCTCGGCGAGGCGCAGCTCACCCTGCCGGGCGAACACAGCCGCAGCAATGCCCTGGCGGCGATTGCCGCGGCGGTGCATGCCGGGGTGCCGGCGACCGCCGCGATCGAGGCGGTGGCCGGCTTCGAAGGGGTGCGCCGGCGGCTCGAGCTGCGCGGGCGCGAGCGCGGTGTTGCGGTCTACGACGATTTCGCCCACCACCCCACCGCCATCGCCACCACCGTGGCCGGCCTGCGTGCCCGGCTGGCGTCTGGCGAGCGCATCCTGGCGGTGCTCGAGCCGCGCTCCAACACCATGAAGCTCGGCGCGATGAAGTCGCGCCTGGCCGAGAGCCTGCGCGAGGCAGACCTGGTCTTCTGCCATGCCGGCGGCATCGACTGGGATGTCGGCGAGGCCCTGGCGCCGCTCGGCGAGCGGGTCCGCATCGGACACGATCCCGCCGCGCTGGCTGCCGCGATCGCCGCCGAGGCCCGCCCGGGCGACTCGGTGCTGGTCATGAGCAACGGCGGTTTCGGGGGCATCCATGCCAGGCTGCTGGCCGAACTCGCGCGGGCCGATGGCACCTGATTGCGCCGGCGGCGGCCGCGATCCCCGCGTCATCTACCTGCACGGCTTTCGTTCCTCGCCGAAGTCGTTCAAGGCGCAACTGCTCACCCGTCGCATGGCCGAGCTCGGGCGCAGCGCCCAGTTCGACTGCCCGGCCCTGCCGGTGTCGCCGGCCGAGGCGGTGGCCGGTGTGCTCGTTAGCCTCACCCCGGCCGATACCCTGATCGGCAGCTCCCTGGGCGGCTTCTATGCCACCTGGCTGGCCGAGCGCATCGGCTGCCGCGCGGTCCTGCTGAACCCGGCGGTGCGGCCGGCAGCGGGGCTCGCCGCCTATCTCGGCGAGCAGCCGCTCTGGCATGGCGGCGGCTCCATGGTCCTCGAGCCGCGGCATCTCGACGAGCTGCGCGCCCTCGAGGTGAACGCGATCACCCGGCCCGAGCGCTACTTCCTGGTGGCGGCCACCGGCGATGAACTGCTCGACTGGCGTGACATGGTGGCCCACTACCCTGGTGCCCGGCACCGGATCATCTCCGGCAGCGATCACGGGCTGTCGGACTTCGCCGCGTACCAGGACGAAGTCCTGGGCTTTGCCGGCATCACCGGGCCGACCGACCGGCCCCTTCCTGCGTGACGAGCATGAATGGACAGCAGATGAGACTTCAGGATCGGGTGGCGATCATCACCGGCGCGGCCGGCGGCATCGGTCTGGCCACCGCGCGGCGCTTCCTCGCCGAGGGCGCCCGGGTGGTGGTGGCCGACATCTCGCCGGCGCGCGTGGCCGCCGCCTGCGAGGAGCTGGCGACGGCCGACGAGGGCGCTGGCGAGCGCATCCTGCCCGGCGTGGTGGATGTGACCGACCGCGTTGCGATCGATGCCCTGGTGGCGGCGGTGGTGGCGCGCTGGGGCCGCATCGATGTGCTGCTCAACAATGCCGGCATCACCCAGGACGCGCGTCTGGTGAAGATGTCCGACGCCCAGTTCGACCAGGTGATCGGCGTCAACCTCAAGGGCGTGTTCGAGTTCACCCAGGCGGTGGTGCGGGTGATGACCGAGCGGCGCGCGGGCGTCATCATCAACGCGTCGTCCGTGGTGGGCCTGTACGGCAACTTCGGGCAGACCAACTATGCTGCCACCAAGGCCGGCGTGATCGGCTTCACCAAGACCTGGGCCCGCGAACTGGGGCCGCAGGGCATCCGGGTGGCGGCGGTGTGCCCCGGCTTCGTCGAGACCCCCATCCTGAAGAGCATCCCGCAGCCGGTGCTGCAGAAGATGGTCGACAAGGTGCCGGTGGGCCGGCTGGGCAAACCCGAGGAGATCGCCGCGGTGTACGCCTTCCTGGCCAGCGACGACGCGAGCTACATCAATGGCGCGGTGATCGAGGTCTCGGGCGGCATCATGCTCTGACGGGTTCCGGGATCGGGGCCCGCCGGGCCGGCCGGCGCGCTGCGCCAAGCCCGCCGGTGGCCGGGCGCCGGCCGCGCCGCGCCCATCCTCGATCCGCCCGGAACTCAGTCGTCGTCGCCGTCGAGGATGTTGCCCAGGCCGCCGAGCACCGAACCCTGCTCGCGCGATCCGCCCATCTGTGGCGCGGCCGCGAAGATGCGCGAGGCCAGCCGCGAGAAGGGCAGCGACTGCAGCCAGACCGTGCCCGGCCCGCGCAGCACCGCGAGGAACAGGCCCTCGCCGCCGAACAGCGCGGTCTTGACCTTGCCCACATACTGGATGTCGAAGTCCACCCCGCCGGCCAGCGCCACCAGACAGCCGGTGTCCACCCGCAGGGTCTCGCCGGCAGCCAGCTCGCGCTTGACCACCGTGCCCCCCGAGTGCACGAAGGCGATGCCGTCGCCCTCGAGCTTCTGCATGATGAAGCCCTCGCCGCCGAAGAAGCCGGCCGAGAGCTTCTGCTGGAAGGCGATGCCCAGGGACACCCCGCGCGCGGCGCACAGGAAGGAATCCTTCTGGGCGATCAGCCGGCCGCCCACCTGGCGCAGGTCGACCGCGATGATCTTGCCGGGGTAGGGCGAAGCAAAGGCCACCTTCCGCTTGAGCGAGGCCCGGTTCTCGTACACCGTGGTGAACAGCGATTCGCCGGTGAGCAGGCGCTTGCCGGCGCCGAGCAGCTTGCCGAACAGGCCGCCGCCACCGCCGCCCGAGCCGTCGCCGAACACGGTGTCCATGTCGATGCCGTCTTCCATGTACATCAGGCTGCCGGCCTCGCCGACCATGGCTTCGCCTGGGTCGAGTTCCACCTCGACGAACTGCATCTCGGCGCCGATGATCCGGTAGTCGATGACATCCATGGCCATGATCGCTGTCTCCCTGATGGCAGGCCCTGCAGGCCGAAGAGCGCGGATTCTAGCGGCATATAATCAGCAGGGTCATGACGCATGTGCTCTTCGAGGAAGACGGCGGCCTGAAGGCCGCCACGGTGCTCTCCGACGCCGGCGCCAGCCTGCAGGTGGAGCATGTCTCCGGCCGCCGCACCAAGGTGAAGAGCGCCCAGGTGCTGCTGCGCTTCGAGAGCCCGACCGCGGCCGACCTCATGCCGGCGGCGCAGGCGGTGGCCGGCGGCATCGATGTCGACTTCCTCTGGGAGTGCGCGCCGCAGGATGAGTTCGGCTTCGGCGATCTCGCCGGCGAGTACTTCGGCGGCACGCCCAGCGCGGTGCAGTCGGCGGGCGTGCTGATCAAGCTCGCCGCCGCGCCCATCTATTTCCATCGCAAGGGCCGCGGCCGGTTCCGGCCGGCGCCCGCCGAGACGGTGCGGCTGGCACTGGCTGCGGTCGAGCGCCGCCGTGCCCAGGAAGCGGCCATCGCCGACATGGCGCAGGCGCTCATCCAGGGCAGCCTGCCGCCCGCGATCGCCGCCGCCGGCACCGGACTGCTGGTGCGCCCCGACAAGCAGTCGCTGGAATGGCGCGCGCTCGATCAGGCCTGCGCCGCGCTCAAGCTGCCGCCAGCCCGCCTGCTCCTCGAGCGGGGCCTGTTTGCCGATGCCGGCGCGCTGCACCTCGCGCTCTTCGAGCGCGAGCACTTCCCCGCCGGGCGCGGCTTTCCGGCCGGCCTGCAGCCGGCCGACCCGCCGGCCGATCTGCCGCTGTCGCCGGCGCCGGCCTTCTCCATCGACGACTCCACCACCACCGAGATCGACGACTGTCTCTCGGTGCAGCAGTTGCCCGAGGGCGGCCTGCGCGTGGGCATCCACATCGCCGCGCCGGCGCTGGCCGGGGCGCGCGGCGACGCGCTCGACGAGATTGCCCGCGAGCGGATGTCCACGGTGTACATGCCCGGCGACAAGATCACCATGCTGCCCGAGTCGGCGATCCGGCCGTTCTCGCTCGACGAGGGCTGCGAGCGGGCCGTGCTCTCCCTGTACTGCGATCTCGACGCAGCGGGCACCGGCATCGTCGCGCGCCGCACCTGCGTCGAGCGCATCCGCGTGGTGGCCAATCTGCGCCATGATCGCCTCGACGACCAGGTCACCGAGGCCGCGCTGCAGGACCCCTCGGCGCATTTCCCCATGGCCGACGCGCTGCGGGTGCTCTGGCGGCTCACCCTGGGCCTGAGTGCCGAGCGCGACCGGGTGCGCGGCCGTCCCGAGGCGCGGTTTCGCACCGATTTCAGCTTCTATGTCGAGGACGGCCGGGTGCGCATCGTGCAGCGTCGCCGTGACGCACCGCTCGACCGCATCGTGGCCGAGATGATGATCCTGGCCAACAGCGAGTGGGGGCGCCTGCTTGCCGAGCATCGGGCACCCGGTCTGTACCGGTCGCAGCAGATGGGGCGGGTGCGCATGAGCACCCATCCGCTGCCACACCAGGGACTTGGGGTGGCGCAGTACATCTGGTCCACCTCGCCGCTGCGTCGCTATGTCGACCTGGTCAACCAGCGGCAGCTGATCGCGGTGGCGCTCGGTCAGCGGCCGCCCTACGCCGCCAACGATGCCGACCTGTTCGCCATCCTGTCGGCCTTCGACGCCCGTCATGATGCCTACGGCGAGATCCAGTCGCGCATGGAGCGCTACTGGTGCCTGCGCTGGCTCGCCCAGGAGTCGGTCAGCCGTCTCGAGGCGGTGGTCATCCGCGATGATCTGGTCCGGCTTGCGCCGGTGCCTTTCGTGCTCCGGCTTGCCGACCTGCCGGCGCTGGCGCCGGGACGTCGCATTCTCATCGACATCCTGGAGCGCGACGAGCTCGAGCTCGCCCTGTCGGCGCGCTTCGTCGAGCTCATCGAGGGCACCGATGAGGCCGCGGCCGGCCAGGAGGCCTGGCTTGCCGAGGAGACCGCAACCGAGGCGGCCGAAGGCTCCGACGAGCAGGCCGAGTCGCTCGCTGCGGGAGCGGATGAGGCTCGCGCCCCGGACGGCGTCGGCGTGGGCTCCGGGGAGCAGCCAGACCATCGGGCGGCCCAGCCCTCGGACGACCCTGCCATGGTTGCCATGGCGTCCCCGCCGCCCCCGGGCGGATCCTGAACCCGGTGCAGGCCGTGAGCGCTCTCGCTGCCTCCCGCTGGCCGGTCTCGCTGCGAGACCCGCTCACCCTGGGCATCGTGGCCTCGGTGCTGCTGCATGGACTGCTGCTCGCCCTGCGTTTCGCGCCGCCCGAGCCCTTTCGCTTCGCGCCCCAGGACTCCCGCCTCGAGGTGGTGCTGATCAATGCCCGCACCGCCCAGCGCCCCGACAAGGCCGATGTCATCGCCCAGGCCGACATGTCGGCCGGCGGCGAGCACGAGCAGGGCCGGGCGCGCTCGCCGCTCAAGGCTGACCGGCAGGTCATCGACGCCGAGGACCTGGTCGAGCAGCGCCGTCGCATCCAGGCGCTCGAGGAGCGCCAGCGCTGGCTGTCGGCTCTCGCCCGCGGCGAGAATCCGGCGCCCCCGCGCGACCGCACCGTGGCCGAGCCCTCGCCGCTGCGCGCGGGCGACGACCCGATCGAGGTCGAGCGTGCCATCTCGCGCCTGCAGGCGCAGATCGACAAGCAGATCTCCGACTACAACAAGCGGCCCCGGCGCCTCACCTTCGGCATCAACGCCCAGGGCGCGGCCTACGCCCAGTATGTGGCCGACTGGGCCGCGCGCATCGAACGCCTGGGCACCGAGCGCTACCCGCCGCAGGCGCGCGGGCGCCTCTATGGCTCGATGGTGATCACCGTGGAGATCGACCGCCACGGCAACGTGGTCGATGTCATCCTGAACCGCAAGTCGCCGCACGAGGTGCTCAACCGGGCGGTGCGCGACATCGTCTATGCCGGCTCGCCCTATCCGCGCTTCCCCCCCGAGATGGCCCGCGAGGGCGACATCCTGCAGATCGTGCGCACCTGGACCTTCACCCGCGAGGGCATCGCCACCGAGGCGGTCGCCCCCGAGCCCTCCCGATGACCGACCACTACGCGGTGATCGGCAACCCGATCGCGCACAGCCGCTCGCCCGCCATCCACACGGCCTTCGCCGCGCAGACCGGGCAGGACATCTGCTACCAGGCGCTGTTCTCGCCGCGCGATGCCTTCGAGGCCGTGGTGCAGGGCTTTGCCGTGGGCGGCGGCCGCGGTCTGAATGTCACCCTGCCCTTCAAGGAGCAGGCCTTCGCGCTCGCCACCCGTCGCTCGGCGCGCGCGCAGGCGGCCGGGGCGGCCAACACCCTGATTTTCGACGCGCAGGGCATCAGCGCCGACAACACCGATGGCGTCGGCCTGGTGCGCGATCTCACCGGGCGGCATCGCCTGGGGCTGGCCGGCATGCCGGTCATCCTGCTTGGCGCGGGCGGTGCGGCAGGCGGGGTGATCCAGCCGCTGCTGGCGGCCGGCGCCTCGCGGGTGCTGGTCGTGAACCGCACCGCGCCGCGCGCCGTGCAACTCGCCGAACGCTTCGGTCCGGCGCCGGTCAGCGGCATCGGCTTTTCCGATCTCGACCCGGCCCTGGCCGAGGGCGTGCTGCTGGTGAACGCCACCTCGGCGGGTCTTGCGGGCCATGACCTGCCGGTGCCTGCGGCGGCGTTCGTCCGGGCCGCCTTCGTCTACGACATGGTCTATGGCGCCCAGGCCACCCCGTTCCTGCGCCAGGCGACCACGGCCGGTGCGCGGGCCTGCGCCGACGGCCTGGGCATGCTGGTGGAGCAGGCGGCGGAGTCTTTCCGCCTGTGGCGCGGCGTGCAGCCCGACACCGATCCGGTCTACCGCGGGCTGCGCGAGGCGATCGGCGCGCGGTGACGGCGCCGTGGTGAACCTGCCGTGGTGAAGCGGCGCCCGGCCCGGCGCAGGCCTGCCCGCCGTTCCTGGGCAGCGCGCCTCGTGCGCTGGCTGGCGTGGGCCGTGGTCGGGCTCGTGGGTGCGGTGCTGGCCGTGCAGCTCTGGTTCCTGGCGCAGGTGGGCTGGTGGGTGTTCTTCAACCCGACCGACACCGCCTTCATGCGCGCCGAGCGCGACCGGCTCGCGCAGGCGCGCCCGGGTCTGGTCATCCGCCAGCAGTGGGTGCCCTACGAGCGCATCTCGGTGAACCTGAAGCGCGCGGTGATCGCCTCCGAGGATGCCAACTTCACCGAGCACGAGGGCGTCGACTGGGATGCGATCGAGCGCGCACACGAGGCCAACCGCCGCAAGGGCAAGGTCGTGCGCGGCGGCTCCACCATCACCATGCAGCTCGCCAAGAATCTGTTTCTCTCGGGCGAGCGCAGCTATCTGCGCAAGGCCCAGGAGATCGCGATCACCTACATGATCGAGGCGCTGATGGACAAGCGTCGCATCCTTGAGCTCTACCTGAATGTCGCCGAATGGGGCGAGGGCGTGTTCGGCTGCGAAGCAGGGGCGCGCCATCACTTCGGCGTGCCGGCCGCCCAGCTCTCGGCCGGGCAGGGTGCGCGCATGGCGGCCATGCTGCCCCGTCCGCGCTTCTACGACCGCAACCGGAGCTCGGCCTATCTCGAGCGGCGAAGCGCCACCATCCAGCGCTGGGCGCTCGACATCACGCCGCCCTGAGCGCGGTCCGCGGGCGCGGCCACGCGCAACTCGGCCGGACCAGCAACCCGGCCGGCCCTTGCCTGACCGGACGCGGGGCGCCGTCGTCGTCGCCGTGCCATGCAGCGGGCCTACAATCGCGGTTTGCCGCGCCGCCCCCGGCGTCGACCGGCATTCCCCGAGTCCCTTCCCCTGGCCATGGCCGACCCGCAAATCCAGCCCGATGACCGCGAGCCCGCCGCCCCGCCGGCTCGCCAGCCGCGCGACCCGGAGGAGGCCTCGCGCGCGCTGATCGAGGTCCAGGAGATGCTGCGCCGGCATCATGTGGTGTTCTAGCTGGCCCACCGCCAGCGCCACGGCGAGCATGCAGACCGCCAGGAGCTGGTGGAGTCGCTGGTGCACCGACAGGCGCAGTCCGAGCTGCGCAACCGGCTCGAGCCGATGCACCCGGCCGATATCGCCTACATCCTCGAGGCGCTGCCGCTCGACGAGCGGCTGACGGTCTGGAACCTGGTCAAGGCCGAGCGCGACGGCGAGATCCTGCTCGAAGTCTCGGACTCGGTTCGCGAGACCCTGATCGAGTCGATGGACCGCGACGAGCTGGTCGACGCGGTGGAATCGCTCGATGCCGACGAGATCGCCGACCTCGCCCCCGACCTGCCCACCGATGTGGTCGAGGAGGTGCGCAGCCAGCTCTCGCTGGAGGAGCGCGAGCAGCTGCGCGCGGCGATGTCCTATCCGGATGACTCGGTGGGCGCGCGCATGGACTTCGACGCGGTCTCGGTGCGCGAGGATGTCACCCTCGAGACCGTGCTGCGTTACCTGCGGCGCTTCGATCGCCTGCCCGATCACACCGACCAGGTCTTCGTGGTGGGCCGCGACGACATCCTGCGCGGGGCGCTGCCGCTGGACAGCCTGCTCACCAACGAGCCGGAAGTCATGGTGATGGATGTGATGCGCCGCGATGTGCTCACGTTGCAGGTGCTCGACAGCCAGTCCGAGGCCGCCCAGGCCTTCGAGCGCTACGACCTGATCTCCGCGCCGGTCACCGATCCCCAGGGCCGTCTGCTCGGGCGCCTGACCGTGGCCGAGGTGGTCGATGTCATCCGCGAGGAGGGCGACGCCGATCTGCTCTCGCAGGCCGGTCTGCGCGAGGACGAAGACCTCTTTTCCAGCGTCTGGCGCTCGGCCAAGAACCGCTGGCTGTGGCTGGCGATCAACCTGTGCACCGCGTTCTTCGCCTCGCGGGTGATCGGCGGCTTCGAGGGCGTGATCGAGAAGGTGGTGGCGCTGGCCGCCCTCATGCCCATCGTCGCCGGCATTGCCGGCAACTCCGGCAACCAGACCATGACCCTGTTCATCCGCTCGCTCGCACTCGGCCAGGTCAATGCCGCCAATGCGCGCCGTCTGGTGGTCAAGGAGCTGGCCATCGCCGGCCTGAACGGCGTGGTCTGGGGCGGCATCGCGGGGCTGTGCGCCTGGTGGCTGTACAGCGAATCGCCGCAGGGCGTGCTGCTCGGCCTGACCATGACCCTGGCCATGATCCTCAACCTGCTGCTTGGCGCGCTGATCGCGATGGCGGTCCCGCTGGGGCTGCAGCGCGCCGGCCGCGACCCCGCGCTCGGCTCTTCGGTGCTGCTCACCTTCAGCACCGACAGCATGGGTTTCTTCATCTTCCTGGGCCTGGCCTCGCTGCTGTTCCGCTGAGGCGCGGCTGCGGTCGGCATCCCGCCGACCGGCGGTCGGTGATGCAGGACACCCGGCCGCAGATGGCTGCCGCGGCCCAACTGCCGGCCTGTGCCCGGTCTTTTCCGGGCTTGCCGGCGCGCGCGCTTCCCTAGAGTCCGTCGTTCAGGCCGCAGCGCGCGGCCGGCCCCGTCATGTCTGCCTCGCGGATACGCCCATGCGACTGCACACCCCGTCAACGCCCCTCGCGGCCAGGCCCGGCCCGCCCGCGGTCTCGATCCGCGCACAGCAGGCATGCCAATGGCTCGAGCGGGCCCGGCTGCTGCGCGGTCGCAACGACATCGCCGGTGCCGAGTCGGCAGCCCGACAAGCCCTCACGATCGAGCCGAGCAACCTGAGCGCCTGCAAGCTCGCCGGTGCGCTGCTCGCCGAGCAGCATCGACACCTCGACGCCGTCGCGGTCTACAGCGCACTTGCGCCGCAGGCCGAGCGCGATCACGAGTACCACTGCGGGTACGGCGAGTCGCTGCTGTTCCTGGAACGCTATCCGGAGGCGATCGAGCAGTTCGTGCTGTCGTTCACCTGCAAGCCGGACTACCTGTGGGCGCATGTCCGGCTGGCGAACACGCTCTCGCGGATCCGACTGCATCAGGAGGCGGTCGAGTGCTTCCGTACCGCACTCGTGCTGGAGCCGCGCAATGCGCAGTTCCTGGGCAATCTCATCCACCAGAACCAGCAGGCCTGTCGATGGGACACCCTCGATGAAGACCTCGCGGTGCTGCTGGGCATGGTCCGTGAGGATGCCGGCAACTTCATCACGCCCTTCACCCTGCTGTCACTGGAGAGCACACCCCGGGACCAGCTCAAGGCGGGGCGGGTCGCCGCCGAGCGCATGCATGGCCGGCCTCGGGATCTGCCGCCCATGAGCCGGGCGCCTCGAGCGCCTGGCGAGCGGCTGCGCATCGGATACCTTTCCGCCGATTTTCATCAGCACGCCACCGCCATGCTGATCACCGAGGTGCTCGAGCGGCACGATCGGCAGCGCTTCGATGTTCACCTCTACTCCACCGGCCCCGATGACGGCTCGCCGCTTCGGCGGCGATTGATGCTGGCCGGCCACTGGATCGATGCCGCCCGGAACGCCGATGCGGACCTCGCGCGGCGCATCCGTGCCGACGGCATCGACATCCTCGTCGACCTGAAGGGCTTCACCCGCGACGGCCGGCTCGGCGTGCTCGCGCGGCGCGCGGCGCCGATCCAGGTCACCTGGCTGGGATTCCCGGGCACCTGCGGCGCCGATTTCGTCGACTACCTCATCGGCGACCCCGTGGTCACGCCGCTGGTCGATCAGGATGTGTTCTCCGAGCGCATCGCGCAGATGCCCTGGAGCTATCAGCCGAACGACCGGCAGCGCCCCCTGGGCGATGCGCTGCCGCGCGCGGCCCTCGGGTTGCCGCAGGACGCGTTCGTCTTCTGCAGCTTCAACGCCAGCTTCAAGATCACGCCCCGGGTTTTCGAGCGCTGGTGTCGCCTGCTTCGCGCGGTCGAGGACAGTGTGCTCTGGCTCCTGGAGACCAACCCGCAGGCCACGGCGAACCTGCGCAGCGAAGCCGCCCGCCATGGCATCGATCCGGCGCGGATCCATTTCGCGCCATTCGTGGCGCCGCACCAGCACCTGCCGCGGCTGATGGCAGCCGACCTTTTTCTCGACACGATGCCCTACAACGCCCACACCACGGCCAGTGACGCGCTCTGGGTGGGCCTGCCGGTGGTTACCTGCCTGGGGGAGACCTTTGCCGCCCGGGTTGCCGCCGGCCTGCTGCGCGCTGCGGGCTGCGAGGAACTCATCGCCGGCTCGCTCGACGATTACGAGGCGCTGGCGCGGACCCTGGCCTGTTCGCCGGACAGGCTGGCCGCGATCCGCCGGCGGCTCGTCGACAGCCGCCTGCAGGTGCCCTTGTTCGACAGCGCGCGCTTTGCCCGCGATCTCGAATCGCTCTACCTCAGGATGGCCGAGCGCCACCGACTGGGCCTGCCGCCGGCCACCCTCGCTGCGGGCGCAGGGCCGGTCTGAGCCTGCGGGACCGTGTCCTGAACCCCGGTCCTTGATGCCCGGGCTCGGCCGGCGGCGGCTCGCAGGGCGTGCCGCCGCCAGTCGGTCGTCGCAGGTCGATGGCCGGTCGCCGTCCGCGGCACGAGTCCAACTGGCGGCCTGATCCCCGGCTTTTCCGCGCTTGGCGGGGTGACCGCTTCTCTAAAGTCTGCGGTGCGGGCTGCCGATATCGGCGCCCCCTCCTCTTCAGTGCACCGCAGGACATGCCCATGCGCCAGCAGCCCTTCTTGTCGATTCCCTCCGCCGCTCGTGGCTTGCCGGTGCCCATGACGCGCGAGATCGAGGCCGAACAGCATTACCGCAAGGGTGTGCGTGCGCTTCAGGATGGCCACTGGGCGGAGGCCGCGCGCCATTTCAATCGCGCGACCCGGACCCGCCCCGGGGAGGTGCTCTACTGGATCAATCTGGCCCAGGCGCACCGCAAGCAGAACGACATTGCCAGCGCCGAGGCCGCGATCCGCCAGGCGATCGCGCTCGACCCGGCGAACCTGCTCGCATGCAAGTTCGGCGGCACGCTGCTGGCCGAGTCCAATCGACTCGCCGATGCCGTCGCGGTCTACGGTGCGCTCGCGCCGAGCGCGGTCACCGATCACGACTACCACTGCGCCTATGGCGAGGCGCTCTACAAGCTCGAGCGCTACAGCGACGCGATCCACCAGTTCATGCTGTCGTTCACCTGCAAGCCCTCCCATGTGCAGGCCCACCTGCGCATGTCGAGCGCGCTGGCGCGCATCCAGATGCACGAGCAGGCCGCCGAGTGCATGCGCACGGTGATGGCGCTCGACCCCGACAGCGTGATGGCGCGCAGCCAGCTGATCATGCAGAACCAGTACGCCTGCCGGTGGGAGACACAGGCTGAAGACGAGCGGGAACTGGCCGCGCGACTGGCCAGCACCGACAGCCCTGATGTGCCGCCGTTCAACATGCTGGTGCACGAGTGCACGCCCCAGGACCAGTTGCGCGTGGCGCGCTTCACTGCCGCCCGAGAGTTCGGTCCGACCCGGCCGTTGCCCGGCAAGGCCCACCTGTCGGGCGGGCCCGATGACCGTCTGCGCATCGGTTACCTGTCGGCCGACTTTCACCAGCACGCCACGCCGATGCTGCTCGCCGAAGTGCTCGAGCGGCACGACCGCGAGCGGGTCGAGGTGTTCCTCTACTCGCACGGCCTGGATGACGGTTCGCACTGGCGGCAACGGGTGAAGGCGTCCTCGGAGCACTGGGTGGACGCGCTGGAGATGTCCGATCTGGAACTGGCCCGGAGGATGCGCGCCGACGGCATCGACATCCTGGTCGACCTCAAGGGCTTCACGCGCGACACCCGGATGCAGGTCCTCGCCCATCGGCCCGCACCCATCCAGGCCACCTGGCTGGGCTTCCCGGCCACCTGTGGTGCCCCCTTCGTCGACTACATCATCGGCGACCCGGTGGTCACCCCGCGAGGCGCACAGGGCGATTTCAGCGAGCAGATCGCGCAGATGCCGTGGAGCTACCAGCCCAACGACCGGCAGCGTGCGATCGGCCCCCGTGGCCCGCGCGAGCTCTACGGGCTGCCGCCCGAGGGCTTCGTGTTCTGCAGCTTCAATGTCAACTACAAGATCGTGCCGACGGTGTTCGATCGCTGGTGTCGTCTGCTCCAGGCGGTGCCTGGCAGCGTGCTGTGGCTGTTCGAGTCCAACCCCCAGGCTTCGACCAACCTGATTCGCGAGATCGAGCGCCGCGGCATCGACCGCTCGCGGCTGGTATTCGCACCCTGGGCGGCCCCCGCGCTTCACCTGGCGCGGGCGCAGCTCGCAGACCTGTTCCTCGACACGCTGCCCTGCAACGCCCACACCACCGCGAGCGATGCGCTGTGGGCCGGCCTGCCGGTGCTCACCTGCCAGGGACAGACTTTCGCCTCACGCGTGGCCTCCAGCCTGCTGCGCGCGGTGGACTGCCCCGAACTCATCACCCATTCGCTGGACGAGTACGAGGCGCTGGCGCTGGCGCTGGCGCGCGACCCGGCCCGCCTGGGCGCCATCCGCCAGCGGCTTGCCGACCGGCGCATGTCCGCGCCGCTGTTCGACAGCGAGCGTTTTGCCCGAGATCTCGAAGCGCTGTATCGCCGCATGGCGCAGCGTCATCGTGACGGCCTGCCACCCGGTCCGCTCTGGGCCGACGATCCTCTCGCCTGACGATGGGCCCGCTGCCGGACTCGTCTTCGCTCAACGCACCGAAGGTCTTTCCATGAATCCCCTGCCCGACATCCACCTCACCATCGTCCAGCCCGCGGGCTACCTGCACTGGATGGCGATGCTTGACCAGGTTCGCTACTACCGCTACCAGTTCAGCCGCCTCGGCGCGCGGGTGACCATGGCCAAGAACCGGCTGCGTCACGACGCGATCAATTTCGTGTTCGGCGCGCATCTCGGCTTTGACCCCGGTCTGCGCGACTCCCACACCTGCATCTTCGTGAACCTCGAGCAGTTCGGCCCCGGGGCGCCGGTGCTCGACGATGCCTACCTGCA
>CAIZPE010000092.1 GCA_903934795.1 uncultured bacterium
CGGTCTTCTCTTCGGCCGGCGCAGCGGCGGCGGCCGGGGCGGCAGCCACGGACACGGCAGCGGCGGCAGCCGACACGCCGAACTTCTCTTCCATCATCTTGATCAGCTCGGACAGCTCCAGCACGGACATGCCGGCGACGGCGTCGAGGATCTCTTGTTTGCTCAGTGCCATTGTTAGCTCCAGTATCTTGATTCAGCGGTTTGCGTGTTTCCGGGAAGTCTTTGCGTGCAGCGCGCGCCTGAAGGATCAGGCAGCCTCGGTCTTCTGCTTCTCGATCGCGGCGAGGGTCCGGACGAACCGGCCCGGCACCTCGTTGAGCGTGCGGACGAACGTGGCGATCGGCGCCTGCATGGTGCCCAGCAGCTTGGCCAGCAGCTCTTCGCGGCTGGGCAACGAGGCCAGTGCCTTGACGGCGGCGGCATCCATGACGAAATTCGGCATGGCGCCGGCCTTCAGGACCAGCTTGTCGTTGCCCTTGGCGAAGTCGTTGAGGACCTTCGCGCAGGCCACCGGGTCGGCGGAGATGCCGTAGAGCAGCGGGCCGACCAGATGGGCGGACAGCGGCTCGAACGGCGTTCCGGCGACCGCGCGGCGCGCCAGCGTGTTCTTGAGAACACGCAGGTGCACGCCCTGGCTGCGCGCCTGCTTGCGCAGTGCGGTGAACGCTCCAACTCCCAGACCACGGTACTCGGCGACGACGATGACGCCAGCGGAAGCGACCTTCGCTCCGATTTCGTCAACGACCGCGGCCTTTTCGGTGCGGTTAAGACCCATGGTCCAGCTCCTGTGAACGGTGCGCCGGCTTGCGCCTTTGCACCTGCCCGATTACGGCGACCGAGCTCAATTTGCGACCGAATTCGCCATCGACGAACCGCTACAAACCGCTTCGGGACCGCCATCTGCGCAGGGTTGGATCCTGGAAAACAGGACCCGGTTTGAGGTGCCCGCTTGCCCGCCGATGCTGCCGGCCGGCGCACTGCGCCCCCTGCGGTCTTTGACAACCCGCCGAACCCGCTCCGACACCACCAGACTGGGTGGCGTCGGCCCGGGCACGACGGCCCAAAGTTCTTTCGTCCGCGTCAGTTGGCCGCGGCCGAGAAGGCCGCGGTGTCGACCCGGACACCCACTCCCATCGTGCTCGACACCGCCACCTTGCGAAGGTAGATCCCCTTGGAGGACGCGGGCTTGGCCCGGTTCAGCGCCTCGATCAGGGCCCGCAGGTTGGTCTCGAGCTTGTCGACCTCGAACGACGCACGGCCGATGCCGGCGTGGATGATGCCGGCCTTGTCGGTGCGGTACTGCACCTGACCCGCCTTGGCATTACGCACCGCGCCCGCCACATCGGGGGTGACCGTGCCCACCTTCGGGTTGGGCATCAGGCCGCGCGGACCGAGGATCTGGCCGAGCGTACCGACCACCCGCATGGCATCGGGCGAGGCCACCACGATGTCGAAGTTCAGGTTGCCCGCCTTGACCTGCTCGGCGAGGTCCTCCATGCCGACGATGTCGGCACCGGCGGCCCGCGCCTCATCGGCCTTCGGGCCCTGGGTGAACACCGCCACCCGCACGGTCTTGCCGGTACCGGCCGGCATGACCACCGAGCCGCGGACGACCTGGTCGGATTTCTTGGCATCGACGCCGAGCTGCACGGCGACATCGATGGATTCATCGAACTTGGCGGTGGCGCATTCCTTGACGACTTTGAGCGCCTCGGCGAGCGGCAGCGGCTTGGTCCGGTCGACGCGCTGGGCGTTCGCCTTGACCCGCTTGGAAATCCTGGCCATTTAGAGACCCTCCACGATGATGCCCATGCTGCGTGCGGAGCCGGCGACCGTGCGCACCGCGGCATCGAGATCGGCGGCGGTGAGGTCAGGCATCTTGGCCTTGGCGATGTCCTCGGCCTGTGCACGCGTGATCTTGCCGACCTTGTCGGAATGGGGCCTGGGCGAGCCCTTGTCGATCTTGGCGGCCTTCTTGATGAGGATGGTCGCCGGCGGCGTCTTCATCACGAAGGTGAAGGACTTGTCGGCGTAGGCGGTGATCACCACCGGAATGGGCAGGCCCGGTTCCATGCCCTGGGTCTGGGCATTGAAGGCCTTGCAGAATTCCATGATGTTCAGGCCGCGCTGGCCGAGGGCCGGGCCGATCGGGGGGGCGGGGTTGGCCTTGCCTGCAGGAACCTGCAGTTTCACAAAGCCGACGATCTTCTTCGCCATGAGGCTGCTCCTGGATTGAGTGCTAGCGCGGGTTCGGGACAGTCCCTACTGCCGCTCCTCGGGGTGGCGCCGCCGGGAAGCGACGCCGGACGACGGCGGGCAGACCCGCCGTCGGGTGATCAGACTTTCTCGACCTGCGCGAACTCGAGTTCGACCGGGGTGGCTCGGCCGAAGATGGTGACCGAGACCCGTACCCGGCTCTTGTCGTAGTTGACTTCCTCGACGTTGCCGTTGAAATCGGTGAAGGGACCGTCCTTGACGCGGACCATTTCGCCCACCTCGAACAGCACCTTGGGCTTGGGCTTCTCGACGCCTTCCTGCATCTGGGCCATGATCTTGGCGACCTCCTTCTCGGAGATCGGCGCAGGACTATGCCCGTGCCCGCCGACGAAACCGGTGACCTTGGCGGTGCTCTTCACCAGGTGCCAGGTGAGGTCAGTCATGTCCATCTCGACGAAGACATACCCCGGGAAGAAGCGGCGCTCGGTGATCGCCCGCTGCCCGTTCTTCATCTCGACGACTTCTTCGGTCGGCACGAGGATCTTGCCGAACTGCTCCTGCATGCCGGCCCGCTCGACACGATCCTGAAGGGCCCGGGCCACGCTCTTTTCCATGCCCGAATAGGCATGAACCACATACCAGCGCTTGGTCATCTACTTCTTCCAGCCCAGGATGAGGTCATAGAGGACCCACTCGAGCGATTTGTCGACCAGCCAGAGAAACAGGGCCATGGCCACCACGAACGCGAACACGATCAGGGTGACCTGGGTGGTTTCCTTGCGGGTGGGCCAGACCACCCGACGGGTCTCGGACCAGGAATCCTTGGCGAATGCGAAAAACTGCTGTCCCGGCCCCGAGAACCAGGCGATGACGCCACCGCCGACCAGCCCGGCCAGGAAGGCCGCGATGCGCAGCACCGCAGGCTGGCCCGCCAGCAGGTAGAACCCGACAACGCCGGCGATCACCGCGGCCACGGCGAGCGCCACCTTGGCGCGGTCAGCGCCCGAGGTGACGACTTCGATGTTCTGGTTGGCCATGGAGAGGGTTTCTGCCGGGGGAATCGGGATTGCTGGCGCCAAACGGGTTGGCAGGGGCAGAGGGAATCGAACCCCCAACCTTCGGTTTTGGAGACCGACGCTCTGCCA
>CAIZPE010000093.1 GCA_903934795.1 uncultured bacterium
AACATCCGCTTGATGATGTCGCGGGCCATGCCGCGATCGAAGCCCTGCCCGAAGATCAGCCAGCTGGCGCGCAGGTTGTCCACCTTCAGCATGCCGCGTTCGCGTTCGTAGAACGCGGCCAGGTCCATCACCCGCACCCCGGCGAGCCGCGCGTCGAGCAGCTGGCGCAGGGGCAGCACGCCGCCGCGCCGCTCGCGCACCGCGATCACGATCTCCGAGACCCGCAGTTCGCGCACCGAGCGCAGCAGCCGGTCGTGGTTGATGCGACGCGAAGGCTCGCCCTCATCGCGCTCCGAGATCACCGGGTACAGGCCGGCATAGTCGATCGAGCGGACCATTTCGCTGCCGTGCAGGTAGCGGACCACTTCCTCGGCCTCGGGGCCGTTGCCCAGCACCAGCACCCGGCGGCGCGGCAGCCCGACATCGGAGATGCGGAAGAACATCAGCCGCACCAGGAGCACGCCAGCCATGGCGAACAGCGAGCTGGCAGCGAACACGCCGCGGCCGACATAGAACATCGGCAGCAGGTAGAAGACCACGCTCATCAGCACCAGGGTCAGCCCATAGGCCACCAGCACGCGGCGCACCGTCGCCCGGAAGGGCTCGGGTTGCGGCTGGTACAGGCCGAGCGAGGTCATCATCAGGAGCATCGTGACCGTGAAGAGCGCCGCCTCGGCGATCGGCACCCGCATCGCGTATTCGGCCATGCGCAGCTGATAGCCGAGCACCATCGACTGGAACAGCACCACCATCTCGATGGCGGTCAGCAGCAGGGTCCGGGCCGACAGGTAGTGATTGAAAAGGCGGATCATGGGGCGGGCGGTCAGCCACCTCGAAGCGATGGTGCAGCCTAGCCCGCAGTGTTCTCCCGCTCGGTGAGGTAGCGCACATTCCCGCCCGCTCGGGTGGCGCCGAATTTGACTTATTCCTCAGTCAGCGCCGATTCGTCGATCTCGTCCAGCCGGAACAGGCTGGCGAGTTGCGCGTACCAGTCGGGCCAGCGCGCCCGCAGGCTCTCGGGGTCGAGGAAGAAGGCCTCGCCCGAAACCGCGAAGAACTCCGCCGGGTCGGTTGCGGCGTAGGGGTCGAGCGGCAGCTGCGCGTACCAGGGGTCGGCTGCCTCGCTTTCGGGGTCGATGTCGCGCGGAATGGCGCGCTCGAGAGCGTCGAGCAGGTCGCAGAAGTCGGTATGGGCCGCGTGCAGCGCCCGGGTCCAGGCCGCCCGCCGCCCGGACGCCAGCGGCGGGATGCCGTCGGCCTCGCCATCGAGCATGTCGAGCTTGTGCACGAACTCATGAATGACCACATTGAACGGGCCCTGCGTCGCCGCGGGATCGGCATCGGCCCATGACAGCACCACCGGACCGCCGTCATGGGCCTCGCCGGCCAGCCACTCCAGCGACTCGTGCACCACCCCGGCCTCGTCGATCTCACGGCGCGGCACCCGGAACTGCGCGGGGTAGACCACGATCTCGAGAAAGTCGCGATAAGCGCCCAGGCCCAGCGTGAGCACCGGCAGGCAGGCCTGGGCGGCGATCGCGATGCGGACCTCCTCGGTCACCGTGAAGCCCTGCGCGCCCGAGAAGGTCTTCTCACCGAGGAAGCCGGTGGCGAGCGTGCGCAGGCGCCGCCACTGCGCGGGGGTGAGACTGACGCTGGTCGCAAGCGCGTCGGCCGCCCGCTGCCAGTGCGCTTCGGCGATCGGTTCGGGATCGCGCCGGCGCCGGAACCATCCGCCTGCCATGAGCCGCTTCCTATAATGGGTGGCCGAGGAGTCTATCCGCACCGTGAACCAGCCCGCTCCCGATCCCGCTCCCGCCGCCGGGGCGCTGCCCGCCCGCGAGCCGCCCGGCCTTGACGAGGCCATGGCGCTGTTGCGCCGGCTGTGCGCGGAACAGCGCAACCGCAGCGGCGAGCCGGCGATCGATCATGCGCAGGGCATGGTGGCCATCCTGCGCGAGCTGCAGGCCGATGAGCCCACGGTGATCGCGGCGGTGCTGGCCGCCGGTGGCGCGGCCATCTCCCCGGAACTGGTCAAGGCGCGCTTCGAGGCCGATGTCGCCACGCTGGTGGAGGGCATGCGCCAGGTGCTGCGGCTGCGCGAGATCACCCGTGCGCCGCAGGCGGCGCCGCTGGCCGACCCCGACCGGGCCGAGCCGCTGCGCCGGATGCTGCTCGCGATGGCGGTGGACATCCGGGTGGTCATCCTGCGACTGGCCTCGCGTCTGCAAACCCTGCGCTGGCATGCCGCCAGCCGCCAGCCACCGGCCGAGGCGGTCTGCGAGGAGACCCTCGAGGTGCTCGCGCCGCTCGCCAACCGCCTGGGCCTGTGGCAGCTCAAGTGGGAACTCGAGGACCTTGCCTTCCGGTTCCAGTCACCCGAAATCTATCGCGATCTCGCCCGTCAGCTCGAGGCCAAGCGCCACGAACGGGAGGACTTCGTCGCCGGCGCCATGGCCCTGCTGCGCGAACTGCTCGCCGCCGGCGGGCTCGGTGCCGAGGTCAGCGGCCGGCCCAAGCACCTGCACAGCATCTGGTCCAAGATGCGCGGCAAGCAGCTCGCCCTCGAGCAGGTCCATGACCTGCGCGGGGTCCGGGTCATCGTGGCCGACGTGCGCGACTGCTACGCGGCCCTGGCGCTGATCCACGCCCGGTTCACGCCGGTGCACAGCGAGTTCGACGACTACATCGCGCGGCCCAAGCCCAACGGCTACCAGTCCCTGCACACCGTGGTGCTGGCCGATGACGGCCGCTCTCTCGAGGTCCAGATCCGCACCCGCGAGATGCACCGGTTTGCCGAGTACGGCGTGGCATCCCACTGGCGTTACAAGGAGCGGGCCGCGGGTCAGGGCGCGGCCGGGCGCGCGGGCGCCGCGCAGGACGAGCGCATCGCCTGGATGCGCCAGCTGCTTGCCTGGCAGCGTGAGCTTGGCGAGCGACTGGGGTCACCACCGGCCGCGGGCGGGCCTACGCCGGCGGGCGCGCCCGGGCCTGGCCCGCTGCGGGCCGCTCCCGAGCGCATCTATGTGCTCACCCCGCAGGCCCGGGTGATCGAGCTGCCGGCCGGTTCCACCCCGGTGGACTTCGCCTACCAGTTGCACAGCACCCTGGGTCATCGCTGCCGCGGCGCCCGGGTCGACGGCCAGCTCGTGCCGCTGAACACCCCGCTGGCCAATGGCCAGACGGTCGAGATCCTCACGGCACGGCCGGGTGCCGGCAGCGAGGGCCCCTCGCGCGACTGGCTCAACCCGCAGCTCGGCTATGTGCATTCATCGCGCGCGCGACACAAGGTGCGCCAGTGGTTCCACGCGCTCGACCTCGAACGCGATGTCGCCACCGGGCGCGAGAAGGTCGAGCGGGTACTCGCCCGGGAGGGGCGCACCGCCCTGGCCTTCGACGAGCTGGCCACGCGCCTGGGGCAGTCAGACCCGCAGACGCTGTTCGTGGCGGTGGCTCGCGAGGAGATCGGCCCCCGGATGCTCGAGGAGGCGGTGCGCGGGCCGGCGCCGCCGCCGGTCGAGGCCGATCCTGCAGCCGCGGCGCTGGCAGCCGCCGCGCAGCGCGCCCGGGCCCGGCCGCGGGCCGGCGGTGATGGCGTGCTGGTGATGGGTGTCGATCTCCTGCTCACCCAGGTGGCGCGCTGCTGCCGCCCGGTGCCGCCCGACCCGATCTGCGGCTTCGTCACCCGCGGCCGCGGCGTGTCGGTGCATCGCGCCGGCTGCGCCAGCTTCGCGCAGATGGCCCGGCGCGCACCCGAGCGGGTGCTGGCGGTCGACTGGGGCGAACCGGCTCGCGTCGACGAGCGTCGTGGCTACGAGGTCGATCTGCGGGTGGTGGCGGCCGACCGCCAGGGCCTGCTGCGCGATGTCTCCGAGGTCTTCGCCCGCGACCGGCTCAACGTCACCGCGGTGCGCACCCGCAGCCGCGCCGACACGGCACACATGGAGTTCACGGTCGAGGTGCCCGACGCCGCTGCCCTGAACCGCGCGCTGGCGGCCCTGCGCGCGGTGGCCGGTGTGTCGCAGGCCAGTCGTCGGCTGGCCTGAGGCGCTGGCCGGCGTCAGCGTCCGGCCGGGCGTTGCGCGCTCTTGGGCCGGAAGGCCTTGCAGACCGACTCGTCGGTCTCGAGGTAGGGCGCGCCGATCAGGTCGAGGCAGTAGGGCACGGCCGCGAAGATGCCGGGCACGCGCTGGCTGCCATCAGCATCCCGCACCCCTTCCAGGGTCTCGCGGATCGACTTGGGCTGGCCCGGCAGATTGATGATCAGCGCCTGACCGCGGATGACCGCCACCTGCCGCGACAGGATCGCGGTGGGCACGAAGTTCAGGCTGATCTGGCGCATCTGCTCGCCAAAGCCGGGCATCTCCTTGTGCGCGACCGCCCGGGTGGCCTCGGGAGTGACATCGCGCAGTGCCGGCCCGGTGCCGCCGGTGGTGAGCACCAGCGAACAGCCGGCCTCGTCGACGAGCTCGATCAGCGCGCGTTCGATGACGGGCTGCTCGTCGGGGATCAGTCGGGTGACCACCTGGAAGGGCGTGCGCAGCGCGCCGGTCAGCCACGCCTGCAGGGCTGGGATGCCCTGGTCCTGGTAGACGCCGCCGGAGGCGCGGTCGCTGATCGAGACCAGGCCGATTTTCAGGGACGCTTCTGTGCTCATTCGGAGAGTGCGGACGTGGCGGGGGAAGGCGGCGGCGCGGCCTCGGCGATCAGCGCCGCATGCAGCGCCCGGTAGAGCTCACGGTAGCGCCGCGCGGGCTGGCCGGCGGCATGCTCGGCCCGTGCCGCGGCGACGAGCGCCGGCCAGTCGGCCGCCTGCGCCGCCGTGGGGTGACGCTGCCGGAACCGTGCCAGCGCGTCGGCCTGCGCGAGCAGCTGCTCGCGCCAGTGCTCGGCCGAGTGCATCAGCGCCACCTCCTGGCGGTGGCGGTTGCCGTCGACCGCGAGCGCGTCGCGGATCGGGTCGGCATCGACCTGGCGCATCAGCTTGCCGATCAGCTGCAGCTGCCGCCGACGCCCCTCGCGCGAGCTGATCCGCTGCGCCTGCTCGATCGCCTCCAGCAGCGACTCGGGCAGGGCCAGGCTGCGCAGCCGGGCCGGTTGCAGCGCGACCAGTTCCTCGCCGAGTTCCTGCAGGGCATGCATGTCGCGCTTGCGCTGCGACTTGCTGGGCCCGCTGGGCGCGGGTTCGGCGGCCCGCGGCCGGGGCTGCTCCATCACGGGCGGTCGGTTGGCGTGCCTCACGGCGATGTCCGGTGAGCGCAGTCGGGACGCTGCGCGGGGGCGCGCCAGGCGGCGCGGTGGTTGTCGGTATGATACCCGGCCACCACCGCGAGCCTGCCCATGTTCGAATACGACGCCTCCCGACTGCACGAGATCGCCGCCGAGTGCCTGGCCCAGGCCCGCCGCCTGGGCGCCACCGATGCCTCGGTCGATGTCAGCGAGTCTTCCGGTCTGGCGGTCACGGTGCGCAAGGGTGGCGTCGAGACCATCGAGCAGACCCGCGACAAGGGTCTGGGCGTCACGGTGCATGTCGGCCAGCGTCGTGGCCATGCCAGCAGCAGCGATTTCTCCGGCGCCGCGCTCACCCAGACCGTGGCCGCGGCCTTCGAGATCGCCCGTTACACCGGCGAGGACGAGTTCGCCGGCCTGCCCGATGCCGACACCATCGCCCGCGAGATCCCGGCGCTCGACCTGTTCCATCCCTGGGACATCAGCGTCGAGGCCGCGGTGGAACTGGCCAGCCGCATGGAGGCGGCGGCCTTCGCGGTGAGCCCGCTCATCGCCAACTCCGATGGCGCCTGGGTCAATGTGAACCATGGCCAGTTCGTGTCGGCCAACACCCTGGGCTTTGCCGGGGGCTATCCCTACAGCCGTCACTCCATCGGCTGCGCGCCGATCGCCCGCCTGGGCGAGGCCATGCAGCGCGACGACTGGTACAGCGCCTCGGTGGTGCCGCAGCGCCTGGCCGACCCGGCGCGCGTGGGCCGCTACGCGGCGCAACGCGCGCTCTCGCGCCTGGCCGCACGCAAGCTCGACACCTGCAAGGTGCCGGTGCTCTTCGAGGCACCGCTCGCCTGCGGGCTGCTCGGCCATTTCGTGCAGGCGGTGAGCGGCGGCGCGCTCTACCGCCGCACCAGCTTCCTGCTCGATTCGCTCGGCAAGGATGTCTTCCCGGGCCATGTCGACATCACCGAGGACCCGCATCTGCCCGCCGAATCCGGCAGCGCGCCCTTCGACAGCGAAGGCGTGCGCACCGCTCGCCGCGTGGTGGTGGCCGGCGGCCGGCTGCACGGCTACTTCCTGTCCACCTACTCGGCACGCAAGCTCGGCATGAAGACCACGGGCAACGCCGGCGGCGCGCACAACCTCTCGCTCACCAGCCGCCACACCCGTCAGCTCGATGACCTGCCGGCGATGCTCGAGCGCCTGGGCACCGGTCTGTTCGTCACCGACCTGATGGGCCAGGGTGTCAACCCGGTGACTGGTGACTACTCGCGCGGCGCCAGCGGTTTCTGGGTCGAGAAGGGCGTGATCGCCTACCCGGTCGAGGAGATCACCATCGCCGGCAATCTCGCCGAGATGTTCCATGGCATCACCGCCGTGGGCTCCGACACCGTTCAGCGCGGCGGCTACCGCTGCGCCTCGCTGCTCATCGATCGCATGAGCGTGGCCGGCAACTGAGCCGCCGTCGCGGGGGAGCACCCGATGAGCAAGGCCTTCGTCCGCGAGGACCAGGACGACGAGGATGACGACCGGCCCGATCCCGCGCAGGACCCGTCCGCGCCGCGCAACTACATCACCCCGGCCGGCCACGCCGCCATCCGCGCCGAGCTGCTGCGGCTGATCGACTCCGATCGGCCCGAGGTGGTCCGGGTGGTCTCCTGGGCCGCCTCCAACGGCGACCGCTCCGAGAACGGCGACTACATCTACGGCAAGCGCCGGCTGCGCGAGATCGACCGCCGCATCCGCTTTCTCACCCGCCGTCTCGATGCCGCGGTGGTGGTCGATCCCTCGCGCCAGGAGCATCGCGAGCAGGTCTTCTTCGGCGCCACCGTCACCTACCTGCGCAACGGCGACACCGAGGAGACCGTGACCATCGTCGGCATCGACGAGGTCGACCCGGCCGCGGGGCGGGTGAGCTGGATCTCGCCGGTGGCCAAGGCGCTGATCAAGGCCCGCGAGGGCGATGTGCTCAGCCTGCGCACGCCGCAGGGCGTCGATGAGCTCGAGGTGATCGCCATCCGCTATCCCGAGCCCGAGCCTGCGCGGGGTCGATGAACGCCGCGCGCTACCACGGCTGGCGGGTGGTGGCGGCGTGCTTCGCGGTGGCCGGTGTGGCCTGGTCGCTCGGCCTGTTCGGCGCCAGCGTGTATCTGCAGGCCATCACCCAGGCGCGCGGATGGCCGGTGTCGCAGGTGGCCCTGGCGATCACCGCCTTCTTCCTCGTGGCGGCCTCTCTGCAGCGGGTGGTGGGCCGGGCCATCGATCGCCGCGGCCCGCGACCGGTGCTCACCGCCGGCCTGCTCGCCATGACCGTCGGGGTGGCGCTGGTCGGCCAGGCGCGTACGCCCTGGCAGCTCTATCCCTGCTTCGTGCTGATCGGCATCGGCTGGGCCTGCCTGTCGACCACCGCGCTCTCGGCCACCGTGGCGCCCTGGTTCGAGCGTCACCAGGGCCGCTCGATCACCCTGGCGATCATGGGGGCCAGCCTGGGCGCGATCCTCGGCGTGCCGCTGCTGCTGGCTGCCGTGCAGGGGCTGGGCGTGACGGCGGGCCTCCTGGCGGTGGCGCTGGCCGCCCTGGCGCTGCTGCTGCCGCTGATCCGGCGGGTGCTGCGTCACCGCGGGCCAGCCGATCTCGGTCTGCTGCCCGATGGTGAGTCGCTGCCTGCGGGAGCGGTGGTCACCCCCATCGCGGCACCACTGGCCGCCCGCGGTCGTCCGCGGATGCTGCTCTGGAGCTGCGCCACGGCCTTCGCGCTGGCGCTCACGGTGCAGATCGGTTTCATCACCCATCATGTGGCGCTGGCTGCGCCGCTGCTGGGCGTGGCCGGCGCGGGCGCGCTGGTCAGCGCCACCGGCCTCACCGCCTTCGCCGGGCGCCTGCTGCTCGCCCGGGTGGTCGACCGGCTGAGCGTGCGCGGCCTGTCGGCCGCCGCGATGCTCGCCCAGGCCCTGGCGCTGGGCGCGATCGCCGCCTGGCCCGCGCCGGCGGTGCTGGTGGGCGCGAGCCTTCTCTATGGCTGGGGCATCGGCCAGGTGACCACGCTCGCGCCGGTGGTGGTGCGACGGGAATTCGGCGCGGCCGCCTTCGGCGCCACCTACGGCGCGGCTGCCATGCTGATCCAGTTCAGTTCGGCCGCCGGGCCGGCGCTTTTCGGTCTGGGGCGCGATGCGCTCGGCGGCTATCGGCCGGTGCTCGCGGTGGCGGCGCTGCTGGCGCTGGGT
>CAIZPE010000094.1 GCA_903934795.1 uncultured bacterium
TGAAGTGCATTCGGGCACCGCGCTGGGAGCTTGAACATGACAAACCTGTCACTTTGACGTCGGGGTTCTGTCGCCCTCAGGTTTGTACATTGGTGTGCCGTTACCTGCGTAACGGCGACCACACAGCCGTTGTCGGCGCGGGGCGCGCGCACTGCGCTAAGATGTAAGGATGAGTTCGTTGATCCGAGCGCTGTTGAGTTGGTTGTTGGTGCTGGCAGTACCCGCGCAAGGTGCTGCTGCCGCGACCATGGCGTTTTGCGGACCCAATCACCATGGCGGCGGGGCAGCCACTCAGATGCAGCCCGCCGCAGCGGCTGGTCACGCACATCAAGACGGCGTCGGTGCGCAAGGGCATGAGCATCACCAAACTGCGGCCCTGGCGGACGAAGAGTCGGTCACCCCAGCCGTCGCAGCAGCTTCTGCCAAGGTGGGGGATATCAGCAAGCACAAGTGCAGCGCCTGCGCTTCTTGCTGCTCGCTCAGCGCGATGCTGAACACGGTGCTGGCTGTGCCGGCACCGGTCTTCATGCCCGCGGTGTTCTCCATCGTGGTGCCGAGCGTCGACGCGTTCGCCGCCGACGGCCCCGACCGCCCCCCTCGATTCGTTCTCGCCTAGCTGGCGGAGGCTCGCCGCGTGCGCTGACACGCGAGTCCTCGCCAGGTCCTGTCTCTTCCGTGCTGCGCATGCGGCATCGGAATTCCCAGACTTTGACGCGAGGACACCATGGTCCACTCCCCTCCCATTTCTGTTTCTGTCGTGGCTAGGCGCCGGCGCCTGCTGCACGCGGTGCCCGCCGTACTGCTGGCAACCGCGTTGGTTGCCTCGCTGACAGCGGCCCAGGCGCAACCCACTGCCAAGGCCGCCAGGCCCGACCCGCTCGATCCGAAGGCCAGCGTGACGACGCTGCGCTACGAATCATCGTTCGCGCGGTACCGACTTCTCGGTGAAGAGAAGCCTGTCTCCTGGCGCGACGCGAACGACACCGTCACGCGGATCGGTGGCTGGCGTGTCTACGCCCGCGAGGCACAGCAGCCTGATCCGGCGCCCATTCCGGCACCCGTCTCCGCACCGGCCGTCAAGCCGACGGACACGCCGCCAGCAGCCAAACCCATGCCCATGCCCATGCCCATGCCCATGCCTGCTGGGCATGGTGGCCACAAGACGCCATGAAGGCCCGCACCATGAACTTTCCGACATCCAGGTCGCCTCGACTGCGCCTGCTTGCCATGCTTGCCAGCGCCGCCGTGCTCGGCGGCTGCGCCAGCTTCACCCCCGACGGTGGCTTTGCAACGGTTGAGAAGACCACCAAGGACCGCCTGGGCAAGGACGTGCAATGGGCACGCTCGGACGCCGACCAGGACAGCATCAGCAAGCGGGTCGACGAGCTGTTGTCCAAGCCACTGACCGTGGACGCCGCCGTGCAGGTTGCCCTGTTCAACAACCGCGGTCTGCAGGCTGACTTTCAGGAACTCGGCATCACCGAGGCCGAGGTCGTGCAGGCCGGGCGCCTGCCGAACCCGGGTTTCAGCTTCGGTCGCATGAGCCAGGGCGACGAGCGAGAGATCGAGCGCGGCCTGCACTTCAACCTGGCGCGCCTGGTGGCGATGCCCTTGATCGGGCGCATGGAGGCTCGCCGCTTCGAGCAGGTGCAGGCCCGCGTGTCGATGAACGTGCTGTCGCTGGCCGCCGACACGCGCAAGGCCTATTTCACGGCTCTGGCGGCGGAAGAAACCGTGCGCTACATGCGGCAGGTCAAGCAGGCGGCCGATGCCAGCGCCGAGCTCGCCCGGCGCATGGAGCAGGTCGGCAACTTCAACAAGCTGCAACGTGCGCGCGAGCAGTCGTTCTACGCCAACGCTGCCCTCCAGCTGGCTCGGGCCGAGCAGGCGCAGCGTTCCACGCGCGAGCGTCTGGTGCGGCTGTTGGGCCTGTGGGGCGCACAGACCCAGTTCGCCCTGCCCGAGCGGCTGCCCGATTTGCCGCCCTCGCCACTGGAACTGCCCGACGTCGAGCAGGTGGCGCTGGCCCAGCGGCTGGACGTGCAGGGTGCCAGGCAGGCCGCCGAGATGACAGCCAGCAACCTGGGCCTGACGCGGACCACGCGCTTCGTCAACGTGCTGGAGCTGGGCCTGGCGCGCAA
>CAIZPE010000095.1 GCA_903934795.1 uncultured bacterium
CCCCGCCACCAACCTGGGCACCTGGACCATCGACACCAGCGCCCCGCTGGCGCCCCAAGTGGTGAGCGTGAGCGAGGACACCGCCACCCCGGGTGACAAGGTCACCAGCGACAACACGCTGACCGTGACCGGCCTGGCCGAGCCCGGCAGCCTGGTCAAGATCTATGACAACGGCGTGCTGGTGGGCCAAGGCTACGCCGACGCCAGCGGCAACTACAGCATCACCACCAGCCCGCTGGCAGACGGGTCGCACCCGCTGAGCGTCAGCGCCACCGACACCGCCGGCAACGAGAGCCCGAGGGTGCCGCTGGGTACCTGGACCATCGACACCACCCCGCCCGCGGCGCCCTCCATCACCGGTTTGGGCACCGACACCGGCGTTCAGGGTGACGGCAAGACCGCCGACAACACCGTGACGGTGGACGGCAAGGCCGAGCCCGGCAGCAAGGTGGTGATCTATGTGGACGGCAAGCCCGTGGGCGAGGTCATTGCCGACGCCAACGGCAACTACAGCTTCACCACGCCGCCACTGCCCGATGGACCGCACAATTTCCAGACCCAGGCGACCGATCCCGCGGGCAATGTCAGCCCGATGTCCGGCCCGGCCAGCATCACCATCGACACGCTGCCGCCAGCCATCCCGACCATCACGGGCATCGGCACCGACACCGGCGCCCAGGGCGATGGCATCACCGGTGACAACACGCTGACCCTGACCGGCAAGGCAGAGCCCGGCAGCACCGTGACCATCTACGACAACGGCAAGCCCGTGGGCACCGCCGTGGCCGACGCCAACGGCAACTGGTCGTTCACAACCCCGGCCCTGACCGATGGCGACCATCAGTTCGTGGCCACCGCGACCGACCCGAGCGGCAACACCAGCCAGCCCAGCGGCCCGGCCAACATGAATGTGGACACCACGCCCCCCGGCGCCCCGGCCATCACCCATGTGGGCCAGGACACCGGCGTGGCCGGCGACAAGCTGACCAGCGACAACACGCTGACAGTCACCGGCACCGCCGAGCCTTTCGCGCTGGTCACCGTCTATGACAACGGCGTGGCCATCGGCACCGCCATTGCGGACGAGACCGGCAACTGGTCGTTCAATACCGGCACGCTGGCCGACGGCGCCCACAGCTTCACCGCCAGCGCCACCGACGCGGCCGGCAATACCGGCCCCGCCTCCGCGCCCGCCGGCATGACGATTGACACCACCATCGCCCCGACCTCGATCGATGGCGTCTCCCCCTCGCCCGATGACCCCTCCAAGCTGGTCATCAACGGCAAGGCCGAGCCCGGCAGCTCGGTGGTGATCAAGGACGAGAACGGCAATGTCATCGGCACCGGCACCGCCGATGCCAACGGCAACTACAGCATCACCACCGACCCGCTGACCGACGGAACCCACAGCTTCAAGGCCTCGGCCACTGACACCGCCGGCAACGAGGCCACCAGCGGTCCCGCCTCGTTCACGCTGGACAGCAAGCTGCCCGCGGGCCCCGTGATCACCAGCGTGGGCACCGACACCGGCGTGGTGGGCGACAAGCTCACCGCCGACAACACGCTGACCATCACCGGCACGGCCACCCCCGGCCAGTTGGTGGCGATCGTCGGCTTGAAGATTTCCATGAAGCGGTAGGACGACAGCCACACCGGACCGGCGGGCGGGGGGGCCCAAGCGGGCTGTTGCTCGGTCGTGACACCGCGCCACTGAGTGCCGCCAAAATATTCCACGTCCTGGCGCATCGCGGTAAAGCCGTAGCCGCGGGTGGTGCCAATGACGTGGTCGAGGGTGAGATAAAACGTCACCGTCGCCGAGCCGAGGGGAGGGATTCCGGTAATCGGGGGGCAGTAGAGGCGGTTGCCCTCCTCGTCTTTCAACTCAAGAAAATAGTCGCTGCCCCACACGGTGTCGCCCGTGTTCGTCACGACCGCCGTGAACATCGTGGTCCCGTGGACGGCCGACGGGGCCAGATTGATCGCATCCCACCGGATCGCGTTGGCCGCCAGCGCCCGCGTCGCCCCGCTGCTGGACCAGAGCCCCACCGCCACGGCGAGGCAAACCCAAGCCGGGGCTTTGCCGCGCAAGTGCGGCGCGGGGCTTGGCGCGGGGCGTGGCGCGGGGCGGCAAAGGTCGGGCGGGCTCATTGTTCGAGGAGGCGGTTGATGCCGGCGAGCAGCGCGGGGATCTCGTCGATACGGCCGAAGGCGTTGAGGCGCTTCCGGTCGTCGAGTACGCACACGAAAGGCAGCGAGGAGAGCTTCAGCTGTGCCGCGACCGTGCTGCGCAGCCCGAGCGGCTCCACGCAATACGTGCCGGGCGGGGCCGCACTCGCCCGGATCGCCGGCGGCCCGGCCCGCGCGGCCGCGTTGGCGGCGGCGGCG
>CAIZPE010000096.1 GCA_903934795.1 uncultured bacterium
CCTATTTCCAGGAGGTCGGTTCGCTCAAGTGCCAGCCGGTCACCGGCGAGATCACCTATGGCATCGAGCGCCTGGCCATGTACCTGCAACGGGTGCAGAGCATCTACGACCTGACCTGGACCGAGGGCGTGAGCTACCGCGATGTCTTCCACCAGAACGAGGTCGAGCAGTCCACCTACAACTTCGAGCACGCCAACGCCGCGATGCTGTTCCGCCACTTCGATGAATACGAGGCCGAGGCGCAGCGCCTGATCGCCGTGCCGCTGGCCCTGCCCGCCTACGAGATGGTCATGAAGTGCTCCCACACCTTCAATCTGCTCGACGCCCGCGGGGCGATCTCGGTCACCGAGCGTGCGGCCTACATCGGCCGGGTGCGGCAACTGGCGCGGGCGGTTGCGCAGGCCTATCACGATTCGCGCGAGCGGCTGGGTTTTCCCATGCTCGCGCGCACCGGGCAGGTGGCCTGAATGAGCGCCCGTCCGCTGCTGATCGAGCTCTTCACCGAAGAGCTGCCGCCCAAGGCCTTGCGCCGCCTGGGCGAGGCCTTCGCCACCGCGATCGTCGAAGGCCTGCGCACACGCGGCCTGAGCGCCCCGGCGGGCGAGCACCGCGCCTTCAGTTCGCCGCGCCGGCTCGCCGTGCGCGTCGAGGGCGTGCTGCATGAGGCGCCGCCGCGCCGTGTCGAGGTCAAGGGGCCTTCGGTGAAGGTCGGCCTCGATGACCAGGGCCAGCCCACCCAGGCGCTGCTCAAGTGGGCGCAGAAGGTGGGCGCCGATCCGGCGGCCCTCACCCGCGCCTCCGACGGCAAGCAGGAATGCTTCTTCCATGCCAGCGAGCAGCCGGGCGAGACCCTGGCCGGCTGCATCGACGCCCTGCTCGCACACGCGCTGGGTCGCCTGCCCATCCCAAAAGTCATGGAGTACCAGCTCGCCGATGGCCGCACCAACGTCAGCTTCGTGCGCCCCGCGCATCGTCTGGTGGTGCTGCACGGCGAACAGGTGGTGCCGGCCTCGGTGCTCGGCCTGAGCTCGGGCCGCGCCACCTTCGGCCACCGCTTCCAGAGCGCCGGCGAACTGCGCATCCCCGATGCTGCGTCCTGGGCCCATGTGCTCGAGCGCCAGGGCCGGGTCTTGCCCGACTTCGACACGCGACGCGCCCGCATCCTCGCCCTGCTCCAGACCGAGGCCCGCTCGCTGGGCGCCTCGATGGGCGATGCCGCGCAGGTCGAAAGCCTTCTCGAGGAAGTGACCGCGCTCGTCGAATGGCCGGCGGTGTACGTGGGCGGCTTCGAGGCCGAGTTCCTGCAGGTGCCGCAGGAGTGCCTCATCCTCACCATGCGCACCAACCAGAAGTACTTCCCGCTCTTCGACGACAGCGGTCGGCTGCTGCCGAAGTTCCTGATCGTCTCGAACATGGCCATCGACGATCCCTCGCTGATCATCGACGGCAACGAGCGGGTGGTGCGCCCGCGCCTGGCCGATGCCCGCTTCTTCTACCAGCAGGATCGCCGCACGCCGCTGGCCGATCGGGTGGCCGCGCTGGGCTCGGTGGTCTACCACGCCAGGCTCGGCACGCAGGCGCAGCGCATGGCGCGGGTGCAGCGCATCGCGGCAGCGATCGCCGCACGGCTCGGTGCCGATGTCGGGCACGCCGAACGGGCCGCAATGCTCGCCAAGACCGACCTGCTCACCGGCATGGTGGGCGAGTTCCCCGAGCTGCAGGGCGTGATGGGCGCCTACTACGCGCGTCACGACGGCGAGGCACCCGAGGTGGCGCAGGCCATCGTCGAGCACTACCAGCCGCGCTTCGCCGGCGACGCGCTGCCCGCCAGCACCACCGGCACCGTGCTGGCGCTGGCCGACAAGCTCGAGACCCTCACCGGCCTGTTCGGCATCGGCCAGCAGCCCACCGGTGACCGCGACCCGTTCGCACTGCGCCGGCACGCGCTCGGGGTCATCCGCATGCTGATCGAGCGCGAACTCGCGCTGCCCTTGTCGTGGCTGCTCGACACCGCCTTCGCCGCCTTCGAGCCCGGCGCCGCCGCAGGCCGGCCTGCGCTCGCCGAGTTCATCCTCGAGCGCCTGGCGGGCTGGCTGCGCGATCGCGGTCACAGCCCGCAGGAGGTTGCTGCGGTCATCGACCAGCGGCCTGACGACCTCGCCAGCGTCCCGCAGCGGCTGGCCGCCGTACGGGCCTTCAGCGCCCTGCCCCAGGCGCAGGCGCTGGCGGCAGCCAACAAGCGGATCGGCAACATCCTGCGCAAGTCGGGCGAGACCGCGTCTGCCAGCCTGCAGACTGCGCTGCTCACCGACCCGGCCGAGCAGGCGCTGGCCGGCGAACTCGCCGCGCTCGCACCCGAGGTCAACCGGCTGATGGCGGCGCACGACTACACCGGCGCGCTCACCGTCATGGCGCGTTCGCGCGAGGCGGTCGACCGCTTCTTCGAACAGGTGATGGTCATGGCCGACGACCCCGCGGTGCGGGCCAACCGGTTGTGCCTGCTCGGCGGACTGCACACCCTGATGAACCGCGTCGCCGACATCTCCCGACTGTCCACATGAAGCTCGTGGTTCTCGACCGCGATGGCGTGATCAATCACGACAGCAGCGCCTACATCAAGAGCCCGACGGAATGGCGTCCGTTGCCGGGCAGCCTCGAGGCGATCGCCCGACTGCGCAAGGGCGGCTGGCGGGTGGCGGTGGCCACCAACCAGGCCGGCGTGGGTCGCGGCCTGTTCGACATGGCCACGCTGAGCGCGATCCATTCGCGCATGACGGCCGCGGTTGCCGCCGCGGGCGGGCATCTCGACGCGATCTTCTTCTGCCCTCATGCGCCTGAGATGCAATGCGGCTGCCGCAAGCCGCGTCCCGGCATGCTGCACGAGATCGCGCGCCGCTTCGCCGTCGAGCCAACCGACATGGTGATGGTCGGCGACTCGCTGCGCGACCTGCAGGCCGCCCAGGCCGCGGGTGCGCGGCCGGTGCTGGTGCTCACCGGCAACGGTGCCGACACGCTGCGCGCCGGCTCGCTGCCGGAGGGCACCACGGTGCGCGCCAACCTGATGGCGGTGGCGCGGGAACTGGCCCCATGAGTCTGCAGGTGCGCTGGACAAGGACCCGAGCGTCCAACATCATTGCCGCGGGCCGCGCCACGGCATGCGCCCATTTCCGGAGACCCTGATGCCGTACCTGCGGTCGATCGCCTTCACGCTGCTGCAGATCGTCACCGTCATCCCGATGAGCGTGCTGTGCCTGCTGTGCGCGCCGCTGCCCCGCCCGCTGCGCTACCGCATCACGGTCGGCTGGCCCCGACTGATCGTGTGGGGTGCGAAGGTCCTGCTCGGCATCGACCATCGGCTGATCGGTGCCGAAAACTTTCCTGACGGTCCGGCCATCGTGCTCTCCAAGCACCAGTCCACCTGGGAGACGCTCTACTACGTCTCGCATCTGCCGCGTGAACTGTGCTTCGTCTTCAAGCGCGAGCTGCTGTTCCTGCCCTTCTTCGGCTGGGGCATCTGGCTGCTCGACATGATTCACATCAACCGCTCGCGCAGCCGCGACGCCTTCGAGGAGGTGGTCACGCAGGGCAGCCGCAAGCTGGCCGAAGGCCGCTGGATCATCATGTTCCCCGAGGGCACCCGCACCCGCGCCGGGTCGCAGGGCCGCTACCGCAGCGGCGGCACACGCCTCGCGGTGCGCACCGGCGTGCCGGTGATCCCCATCGCCATGAACTCCGGCGACTTCTGGCCGCGCCGTGCCTTCCTGAAGAAGCCGGGCACGGTCACGGTGTCGGTGGGGCCGCTCATCCAGACCACAGGCCGCAGCCCCGATGCCGTCATGACCGATGTCGAGGCCTGGATCGAGGCCGAGATGCGGCGCATCACGCCACAGGCCTACGCGCACGAACCGGCCTCCGCGCGCGTGCGCGCACTCGAACCCGCCGGCCAGCACGTGGGGAACCCGCCGGCATGACGCTGCGCAAGCTGCGCGAACTTGCCGACGCGGCGCTGCAGCTCACGCTGCCGCTGTTCGAACCCCACCATCCACCGGCAGTGCAGCGCGCCGGAAGGCGGGTGGCGCGCCTGGGCGGCGAGTTCGTCGAGTACGAGCTGCGGCGCTCGCGTCGCCGCACCATCGGTTTCGTGATCGACGATCGCGGCCTGTCGGTGACAGCGCCGCGCTGGGTGCCGCAGGAGGAGATCGACGCGGCGCTCGCCGAGCGGGCCAACTGGGTGCTGCGCAAGCTGGTCGAATGGCGTGACTACTCGCGGCGCCGCGAGCGCATGGCCATTCAGTGGCAGGACGGTGGCCTGATGCCTTTCCTGGGCGAGAACCTCATCCTGCAGGTGCTGGCCGGCCACCGCGGCAAGCCGCAACGGCTGGGCATGGCGCTGCAGCTGGGCCTGCCGCCCGATGCCGGCAGCGAGCAGCTGCGCGACCTCGCCCAGGGCTGGCTGCAGCAGCGTGCACGCGAGCACTTCGCCGAGCGCATCGCGCACTTCTCCCGCGAGCACGGCGTCAGCCCACGCCGCTGGGCGCTTTCCTCGGCGCGCACCCGCTGGGGCAGCTGCGCCGCCGATGGCTCCATCCGCCTGAACTGGCGGCTGATGCACTTCCCGCCCGAAATCATCGACTACGTGATCGCGCACGAACTCGCGCACCTGCGCGAGATGAATCACGGGCCGCGCTTCTGGAGCGCGCTGGGCGAACTCTTTCCCGACTGGCAGCACGCGCGCGAGTGGCTGCGCGGCTTTCCGGACGGCGGCGAGCGCTGAGCCCACCGGCCCCGCGCGGGCAGCGGGCGGCCCGACGGCGCGATGCATGAACAGCCGGCGGCAAGGCCGGCCGCGCCCGCTCAGACGCTGCGGGTGCTGGTCTGGATGAGCTCGACCTTGTAGTGATCGGGATCCTCGAGGAACGCGATCACGGTGGTGCCACCCTTCACCGGTCCTGCCTCGCGGGTGACTCGTCCGCCGGCCTGGCGCACCCGCTCGCAGGTGGCGGCCACATCATCGACGCCGATGGCGATGTGGCCATAGGCGCCGCCGAGTTCGTACTCGGCCACGCCGTGGTTGTAGGTGAGCTCGATCTCGGCGTGACCATCGGCATTGCCGCGGCCATAGGCCACGAAGGCCAGCGAGTACTTCTGCTCGGGACGGTCGGTGGTGCGCAGCAGGTTCATGCCGAGCGCGCCGGTGTAGAAGTCGATGGAGCGCTGCAGGTCGCCCACCCGCAGCATGGTGTGAAGCAGTTTCATGTCGTGGCCGCTCGTGTCGGGAAAGCGACGATGTTAACCCGCCGCCACGGCCTTCAGGCGGCGCGCCAGCGCCACCCAGTCGGCCACCGGAATCTCCTCGGCGCGTGCCGTGGGCGGCAGACCCGGATCGGTGATGCCGCGCTGCGCGAGCCAGGGCAGCAGCGTGCCGCGCAGCATCTTGCGGCGCTGGCCGAAACCCGCTGCCAGCAGCGCCGAGAGCTCGGCCAGTGGCACTTCGGCGGCCTCGCGCAGGGGCAGCATGCGGATCACCGCCGAGTCCACGCGCGGCGGCGGATCGAAGGCCGCAGGCGGCACCTCGATCAGCGACTCGACCTGGTAGCAGGCCTGCAGCAGCACCCCCAGCCGGCCGTAGGCCGCGCAGCCCGGCGGCGCCACGATGCGGTCGACCACCTCCTTTTGCAGCATGAAGTGCTGGTCGAGCACACGGTCGTGCCAGGTGATGAGCCGCACC
>CAIZPE010000097.1 GCA_903934795.1 uncultured bacterium
GCCGACCGCTATCCGCACGAACTCTCCGGCGGGCAGAAGCAGCGGGTGAACATCGCCCGGGTGCTGATGCTGCGCCCCAAGCTCATCGTCTGCGATGAGGTGGTGGCCGCGCTCGATGTTTCGATCCAGGCCGATGTGCTCAACCTGTTCGCTGATCTGCAGCGCGAGTTCGGCCTGACCTATGTCTTCATCACCCACGACCTGGGCGTGGTCTCGCATGTCAGCGACCGTATCGCGGTGATGTACCTCGGCCGCTTCGTCGAGCTGGCCGATGCCCAGGCGCTGGCCGATGCGCCGCGCCATCCCTATACCCAGGCGCTGCTGTCCTCGGAGCCGGTGCCGCTGCCCGCGGCCATGCGCACCACCGAGAAACAGATCCTGGTCGGCGAGATACCCAGCCCGATCGATCCGCCGTCGGGCTGCCGCTTCCGCACCCGCTGCCCCGGCGCCGCTCCGGAGTGCGCCACGCGCGAGCCCGCCTGGCGTGAGGTGTCCCCCGGCCACTGGGTGGCCTGTCATTTCGTACCCGGCCCCGAGGCCAGTTCCTGACGGAGAGTGCTGATGAACCCGATGTCCTTCCCGCCCGCCGACGAGTCCGCCGAGCAGCCGGTGCGCGTGACCCGCCGCGAGATGATCGGCCTGATCACCGGCGCCTTCACCGCCGGGCCCTCGGCCATGGCGCTGGCCCAGGGCGCGCCGCGCCGTGGCGGCGTGCTCAAGGTGGCCGCACCCGCCAACCCCTCGAGCCTCGATCCCGCCACCGGCGGCGCCGGCACCGACCATGTCTTCCTCTACACGATCTTCGACACCCTGATCGAGTGGGAGTACGAGACCCTGCGCGCCAAGCCGGGCCTGGCCGAGTCCTGGAGCTTTCCCGATCCGCGCACCATGGTGCTCAACCTGCGCAAGGGCGTGGTCTTCCATGACGGCACGCCCTTCGACGCGGCGGCGGTGAAATTCAACCTCGACCGCTCGCGCACCGGCCAGCGCTCCAACATCAAGGCCGACCTTGCCACCATCGATTCGGTGGAGGTCACCGGCAGCCATGGGGTCACCCTGCGGCTGAACCAGCCTGATGCCGCCCTGCCGCTGATCCTGTCGGACCGGGCCGGCATGATGGCCTCGCCCAAGGCGGTGCAGGCGCTGGGCAACGAACACGATCGCAAGCCGGTGGGCACCGGTCCGTGGCGGCTGGTGAACTGGGCCGACGGCGAAAAGGTCTCGGTCACCCGCAACGACAAGTACTGGAAGCCCGGCATGCCGTACCTGGACGGCATCGAGATGCAGATCATCATCGAGGTCAACACCGGCCTGCGCTCGGTGGTGGCCGGCCAGAACGACTATGTGTACTTCCTCTCGCCGCAGCAGCGCGCGGTGGTCGATCGCAGCAAGCTGCACTCCAGCAGCGGGCCCACGCTCTACTGCATCCAGCTCTACATGAACTACGGGCGCGCGCCGCTCAACGACGTCAAGGTGCGTCGCGCCATCAACCACGCCATCGACCGCGAGGCTTTCGTGAAGGCCACCATGGGAGGGCTGGCCGAGGTGGCCTGGACGCAGCTGCCAAGCGCCCACTGGGCCTACGACAAGTCGCTGGTCAACGCCTGGCCGCATGACCTCGACGCCGCGCGCAAGCTGCTCGCCGAGGCCGGCCACAAGGACGGCATCGACCTGACCTTCCTGGGCTACACCGACCAGCGCTCGGTGCAGCGCCAGGAGGTGTTCATGGAGCAGCTGCGCAAGGCCGGCATCCGCGTGAAGTTCAACAACGGCAGCATCGCCGACATGAGCGCGCGCTTCTTCCGCCAGGAGGGCGACGGCCTGCTCTCGGCCTGGACCGGCCGCCCCGACCCGTCGCTCACCTTTTCGCTCATGTACGCGAAGAACGCCTACTTCAATGCCGGCAAGGCCGAACCCTCCTTCGAGCTGTCTGCCGCGCTGCTGTCGAGCCGCGCCTCGACCGACCAGGAGGTGCGCAAGCGCGAGCTCGGCCGGGTGATGAAGATCATCAGCGACCTCTCGCTGGTGGCGCCGCTGTGCTTCCAGCTCGAGCTCGATGCCAGCGCGAAGAAGGTGCAGGGCTACAAGCCCAACCTGCTGGGCAAGCCGAAGTTCGAGAATGTCTGGCTCTCCGAATAGGTGCGCTGCGGCACCCGCCCTGGTCTTCCGGAGCCGCTGAGCCATGCTCGCCCGTGACCGCTGGAAGCTGATCGGCTGGCGCCTGCTGCAGTTCGTGCCGGTGATCGTGCTTGCCACCTTCATCGTGTTCGGGCTGATGCAGCTGGTGCCGGGCGACATCGCGGTCACGCTGGCCGGCGAGAGCGCGAGCGAGGCGCGCATCGTCGAGCTGCGCCGGCTCTACGGCCTCGACCGGCCGCTGCTGGTGCAGTACGGTCAGTGGCTGTGGGGCGCGGTGCAGGGCGATCTGGGCAAGTCGATGCTCTCGGGCGAGCCGGTGCTGCGCTCCATCCTCACCCGATTCCCCACCACGCTGCAGATCGTGCTGATGGCGCTGTCGGTGTCGCTGCTGATCGGCGTGCCGATGGGCATCCTCGCCGCGCTGCGCCCGAACAGCCGCGTCGATGCCTTCGTCACCAGCGTGGCCTCGCTCGGCGTGGCGCTGCCCAACTTCTGGCTGGCCATGCTGCTGGTGTCGATCTTCGCGCTCGGGCTGGGCTGGTTCCCGGCCACCGGGGCGGTCGTCTTCGCCAAGGACCCCATGGCCTCGATCAAGGCGGCCACGCTGCCCGCCCTTGCGCTGGCCGCCGGCGGCATCGCCGAGGTCGCCCGCCAGCTGCGCGGCTCGCTGGTCGAGGTGCTCTCCTCGCAGTTCGTGCGCACGCTTCACGCCAAGGGTCTGCCGCCTTCGGCCATCCTGTGGCGACACGGCCTGAAGAATGTCAGCGTCAACCTGCTCACCGTCATCGGCCTGATGTTCAACCGGCTGCTCGGCGCCACGGTGGTGATCGAGGCGGTGTTCGCCATTCCGGGGGTGGGCAGCATGGTGGTGGCCTCGGCCATCCAGAAGGACTTTCCGGTGATCCAGGGGGTGGTGCTGGCCATGGTGCTGATCGTGATCACACTCAATCTGGTGATCGACCTGCTCTACACCGTGGTCGATCCCAGGGTGGGGCGGCGATGAGCGCGCCGCAGGCACCGGGCGCTGCGCCCGGCAGCGGTCCGGCCGACCGGCCCGACACGCCCGGCCCGGCCGGGCGGCTGGTGCGGCTGGCGCGCTGGCTGCGCCGTGACCTGCGGGCGGCGCTCAGCCTCTCGTTCCTGCTCGCGCTGCTGGTGGTGGCGGTCTTCGCGACCCAGATCGCGCCCTATCCGCCCACCCAGCAGGATGTGAACAACACCCTGCTCGCGCCCAGCGCCGCCCACCTGCTCGGCACCGACGATCTCGGCCGCGATGTCTTCAGCCGGCTGATCCATGGCGCGCCGGCCACGCTCTACGCCAGCTTCCTGGCGGTGTCGGTGGGGCTGGTGATCGGTCTGCCGGTGGGCCTGCTCGCCGGCTTCCTGGGCGGCTGGGTCGACGATGTGATCGGCCGCCTGATCGACACCCTGCTCTCGTTCCCGGCGATCGTGCTGGCCATTGCGGTCACCGGCGCGCTGGGCATCGGCCTCACCAACAGCATGATCGCGGTGGGCATCGTGTTCTCGCCGCAGCTCGCCCGGCTGGCGCGCGCCCAGACCCTGATCGTCAAGCAGGAGCTCTATGTGGACGCGGCGCGGGTGTTCGGCGCGAGCCTGCCGCGGCTGCTCGTGCGCCACATCCTGCCCAATGCGGTGCAGCCGGTGATCGTGCAGGTGACGCTGCTGCTGGCGGTGGCCCTGCTTGCCGAGGCGAGCCTGAGCTTCCTGGGTCTGGGCGTGCAGCCGCCCACGCCGAGCTGGGGCGCGATGCTCGCCCGCGCCTACCAGTACATGGAGATCGCGCCCGAGCAGATGTATGCGCCGGGCATCGCCATCCTGCTCACCGCGCTCAGCTTCAACGCGCTGGGGGAGTCGGTGCGCATCGCGCTCGATCCCACCATGAAGCGGCGCTGAACGCCGCGCTGCCGTTTCCCGTCCACCCTGTCCTGCGCGGTCCGCCGGCCGCCCATCCGCCATGAGCCTGAAGACCCTGCTGATCGCCAACCGCGGCGAGATCGCCATCCGCATTGCCCGGGCCGCTGCCGGCCTGGGCATCCGCACCGTGGCCATCCACGCCCAGGACGATGCCGCCTCGCTGCACGCGCGCAAGGCCGACGAGAGCGTGGCCCTGCCCGGCACCGGCGTGGCGGCCTACCTCGACATCGAGGCGGTGATCGCGGCGGCGCAGGCCACCGGCTGCGATGCGGTCCATCCCGGCTACGGCTTCCTGAGCGAGAACGCCGCCTTCGCCGAGCGCTGCGCGCAGGCCGGGCTGGTGTTCGTCGGCCCTTCGCCACAGACCCTGGACCTCTTCGGCGACAAGGCCAAGGCGCGGGCGCTGGCCGCGCGCCTTGGGGTGCCGGTGATGCCCGGCACCGCCGGGCCCACCCGCCTCGATGAGGCCCTGGCGTTCTTCGAGAGCCAGCAGGGCGGGCCGGGTGGCGAGGCGGCAGTGATGGTCAAGGCGGTCGCCGGTGGTGGCGGCCGCGGCATGCGCATCGTGCGCTCGGCCGCCGAGATGCCGTCTGCCTGGGAGCGCTGCCGTTCCGAGGCGCTGGCCTCCTTCGGTAATGCCGAGGTCTATGTCGAGCGGTTGTTCGAGTCCGCGCGGCACATCGAGGTGCAGGTGCTCGGCGATGGCTCGGGCGCGGTCACCCATCTCTGGGAGCGCGAGTGCAGCCTGCAGCGCGAGCGCCAGAAGGTGGTCGAGATCGCGCCGGCGCCCGGCCTGGACCCGGCGCTGCGCGAGCGCCTGCTGGCGGCGGCTCTCGGCATGGCTGCCGAGGTGGCCTATCGCAATGTCGGCACCTTCGAGTTCCTGGTCGACGCCGCCGGCCGGGCGCAGGCCGGCTTCGCCTTCATCGAGGCCAACCCGCGTCTGCAGGTGGAGCACACCGTCACCGAGGAGGTCACCGGCGTCGACCTGGTGCAGACCCAGCTGCGGCTGGCCGCCGGCGCGAGCCTGGTCGAGCTGGGCCTTGCCCCCGGCCAGTCGCCCGCGCCGCTGGGCATGGCGATGCAGCTGCGCATCAACATGGAGACGCTCACGCCGCAGGGCACGGTCAAGCCGGCCGGCGGCACGCTCACGGTGTTCGAGCCGCCGCTCGGGCCCGGGGTGCGGGTGGACACCTTCGGCTACGCCGGCTATCGCACCAGTCCGCGCTACGACTCGCTGCTCGCCAAGCTGGTGGTGCATGCCCGCGCCGGCGGCCTGCCCGAGGTGGCGGCGCGGGCCTACCGGGCGCTGTGCGAGTTCCGGCTGGAGGGCGTGGCCACCAATCTGCCGATGCTGCAGAACCTGCTGCGCCTGCCGGCCTTCCTCGAGGGCGCGATCGATACCCGCTTCATCGAGCGTCATGCCGCCGCGCTCAGCGCGGCCGACGCGGTCCATCAGAAGCTCTTCCACGACAGCGGCGCGCGGGCCTCGGGCGGCCCGCGCCGGGCCGGCGCCCAGGTCGATCGCAGCGACCCGCTGGCGGTGCTGCGCCACGGCCGCGAGGACGCCCAGGCCGGCGTGGCCGCTGCGCCGATGCCGGCCGAACCGGTGGCCGCGGCGGGGCCCGATGCCGCCGACGCGCCCGAGGGCTGCGTGGCCCTGCCCGCGCCGATCCAGGGCACGGTGGTGAGCGTGTCGGTGGCGGTGGGCGACACCGTGCTCGCCGGCCAGCCGCTGCTGGTGATGGAGTCGATGAAGATGGAGCATGTCATCGAGGCGCTCACCGGCGGCATCGTGCGCGAGCTGCTCGCCGGGCCGGGTGATCCGCTGCTTGAAGGCCAGCCGCTCCTCTTCCTGGAGCCGGTCGCGACGAGCGGACAGGCCCGTCAGGCCGAGGCGGCGGTCGACCTCGACCACATCCGTCCCGATCTGGCCGAGGTGCTCGCCCGCCAGGCCCTCACGCAGGACGCCGCGCGACCCGATGCGGTGGCCAAGCGCCGGCGCACCGGCCAGCGCACCGCGCGCGAGAACATCGAGGATCTCTGCGACCCCGGCAGCTTCACCGAGTACGGCTCGCTGGTGATCGCGGCGCGCCGGCTGCGCATGCCGATGGACGAACTGATCCGCACCACGCCCGCCGACGGCATGGTGATGGGCCTGGGCCATGTCAATGGCGCGCTCTTCCCCGAGACCGAATCGCGCTGCGTGGCCATGTCCTACGACTACACCGTGCTGGCGGGCACGCAGGGCAAGAAGAACCACGCCAAGAAGGACCGCATGTTCGAGATTGCCCACCAGTGGCGGCTGCCGCTGGTGCTGTTTGCCGAGGGCGGCGGCGGGCGGCCTGGCGACACCGATCAGGTCTTCGCGGCCAACCTGATCACCGAGGCCTTCCAGCGCTTCGGGCGGCTGAGCGGCCTGGTGCCGCTGGTGGGCATCGCCTCGGGTCGCTGCTTCGCCGGCAATGCGGTGCTGCTCGGCTGCTGCGATGTGGTCATCGCCACCGAGAACGCGACCATCGGCATGGGCGGCCCGGCGATGATCGAGGGCGGCGGCC
>CAIZPE010000098.1 GCA_903934795.1 uncultured bacterium
CCGCCGCCGTGCCGACGCACCGCGTCGATGGCGATGCCGGCCTGCCCCTGGCCCGCGCCGCCACCGACGCCGCCGACGCCGCAGCGGGCTCGGCCCAGGCCGACCCCGCCGCGCGCCCGTTGGTGCCGCCCGGCACCGGGCTGGAGATCCGCTACGGCAGCGGCGTGGGGGTGTGCGCCGAGGTGGCCGAGCAGGTGGCGCAGATCGCCCGCGAGGCGGGGCTGCAGCCCCGGGTGCGCAGCCTGGATGAGGCCCTGCCGGGCTGGCCCGAGCAGGGCTGGCTGGTGGTGGTCACCGCCACCTACAACGGCCGCGCGCCCGACAATGCCCGTGGGCTCGAAGCCGCGCTCGACGACGGCTCGGCCGCGGCCTGGCGCGCGCCCGGTCTGCGCTGGGCGGTGCTCGGCTGCGGCAATTCCCAGTGGCCGGCCTACCAGGCCTTCCCCAAGCGCGTGGCCGCGGCGCTGACCGAGAGCGGAGCCCAGCCCTTCCTGTCGCGCGGCGAGGCCGATGGCAACGGCGACTTCGACCGCGCCATCGACGACTGGCTGCAGGCCTTGCGCAGCGCGCTGCCCCGGGTGGCCGAGCCGGCCGATGGCGACGAGCCGGCCGCGTCGGGCGAGGCCGGGACGGCGGCATCGGCCAGGGCGTCCCAGGCACGACCTGCGGTGGAGCCGCTGCGCGTGACGCTCGCCGATCCGGTGTCGGCGCGTGCGGCCTTTCTGCCCGCGGGGCTGCAGCCCATGACCGTGCTGGCCAGCGAGCCGCTGATCCAACCCGCCGAGGGCCTGTGGGACTTCCGTCAGGAGGCCCCGAGAGCCGACACCCGGCTGCTGCGGGTGGCCCTGCCCGAGGGCATGAGCTATGCCACCGGCGACCATCTCGCGGTCTGCGCCCGCAACCATCCCGACGAGGTGGCTGCGATCATCGCGCGGCTGGGCCTGGCACCCGATGCCGTGGTCAGCCTCTCGGGCGAGGACGCGCTCGCGCGGCAGCTGCCGCGCGGCCAGCCGATCGCGCTCGCCCAGCTGCTGAGCGAATTCGTGGAGTGGCATGAGCCGGCGCGCCGGCGCGACATCGAGCGTCTGCTGGCCGCCACCCGCTGCCCGGTGACCCGCGCCACCCTGCAGTCCTGGCTGGGCGAAGGTCCTGCCGACGAGGCCGCGCGCCAGCGTCTGGCGCAGGCGGTGACCGCGCCCCGCCTGAGCGTGGCCGATCTGCTGATGCGCCACCCTGCCATCGAGTGTTCGATCACCGACTTCCTGAGCTGCTGCGTGCCGATGCGGCCGCGCTGGTACTCGATCTCGTCCTCGGCGCTGGCCAGCCCGCGCGAGCTCACCCTCACGGTGGGCGCGCTCGACGCGCCACACCTCAGCGGTCAGGGCCGGCACCGCGGTATCGCCTCGGGGCATCTTTGCCGGGCAAAGCCGGGCGATGTCCTGCTGGCCCGGGTGCGCACGCCCGCGCCGGCCTTCGCGCCGCCTGCCGACAGCCGCGTGCCGATGATTCTCATCGGCCCCGGCACCGGCATCGCGCCCTTTCGCGGCTTCGTGCAGGAGCGGGCCTGGCAGCGCGCGCAGGGCATGGCCGCCGGGCCGGTGTGGCTCTTCACCGGCGGGCGTCATCCGCAGCACGATGCGCTGCACGGCGACGAACTCGCGCAGTGGGCTGCGCAAGGCGTGGTGCAGCTCAGCGCGGCCTGGTCGGCACTGGCGGGTCATCCCTGGCGCTTCGTGCAGGATGCGCTCTGGGCGCAGCGCGACAGCCTGTGGCCGTGGCTCGGCGATGGCGCGCTGCTCTACCTTTGCGGCGACGGCAAGGCCATGGCGCCGGCGGTGCG
>CAIZPE010000099.1 GCA_903934795.1 uncultured bacterium
GCCTGTTCGGCAAGTGGACGGTCACCCTGCTGCTCAAGCCTGCGATCGTCACCGGCCACCTCATCGGCGGCATGCTCACTTTCAGCCTGCTGCTGTGGTTCTGGCTGCGCCAGCAGCCCGCGCCGGCCTGGGTCGATCCCGAGCCGGTGGCCGCTCTGCGCTGGCCGGCGCGTATCGCACTCGCCCTGGTGGCGGGCCAGATCTTCCTGGGGGGCTGGGTCAGCACCAACTACGCGGCACTCGCCTGCACCGACCTCCCCACCTGTCAGGGCGCCTGGTGGCCTACGGTCAACTTCCCGGATGGTTTTCACTTCCTGAGGGAACTCGGCCGCACCGGTGAGGGCGAGTTCCTGCCGATGCCGGCCCTGACCGCGATCCACCTCACCCACCGCATCGGCGCGGTGGTGGTCGCGCTTGGCGTGGGCTGGGTGGGCTGGCGTACCCTGCGTACCCCGGGGGCAGCGCCGCTGGGTGCCGCACTGCTGGCCATGCTGGCGGTGCAATGGGCGCTGGGGCTGTCCAATGTGTGGTTCAGCCTGCCGCTGCCGGTGGCGGTGGCCCACAATGGCGGGGCTGCGGTCCTGCTGGGCCTGACCGTGGTGCTACACTTTCGGGCCCGTCAGGCTCGCCTTCGCGTCTAGCCGCGCGCGCCACACCCCGCTTCGGGATGCACGCCCAGTCTTCCACCGCCCCAGACCTGCGCCGCCTGGCGCTCGACTACCTCGAGCTCACCAAGCCGCGCATCGTGCTGCTCACCGCCTTCTGCGCGCTCATCGGCATGCTGCTGGCCACCGACAGCGCGGTGCCGTGGCCGGTCCTGGTCTTCGGTCTGATCGGCATCTCGCTGCTCGCCGGCAGTGGCTTTGCCTTCAACTGTCTCATCGAGCGCAGCATCGATGCCCGCATGGCGCGCACCCGTGCGCGCCCGCTGGCCCGGGGCGGGGTCAGCGCCACCGGCACGCTGGTGTTCGCGGGCCTGCTCGGCGGGCTGGGTGCCTGGCTGCTCCATGTCTTCGTCAATGACCTCACGCTGTGGCTCACCCTGGCCACCTTCATCGGCTACGCGGTGGTCTACACCGTCATCCTCAAGCCCGCCACGCCGCAGAACATCGTGATCGGCGGTGCCTCGGGTGCCATGCCGCCACTGCTCGGCTGGACCGCCGTGGCCAACGAGGTCGCCGCGCCGGCGCTGGTGCTGTTCCTGATCATCTTCGTCTGGACGCCGCCGCACTTCTGGGCGCTCGCGCTCTATCGGGTGGAGGACTACCGCAAGTCCGGGCTGCCGATGCTGCCGGTCACCCACGGCCCCGAGTTCACGCGGCTGAACATCCTGCTCTACACCGTGCTGCTCATGCCGGTGTCGTTGCTGCCTTTCCTGATCGGCATGAGCGGCTGGCCCTATCTGGTGGTTGCGCTCGCGCTCAGCGGCTACTTCCTGCTGCTCGCCTGGCGGCTCTGGCGCAGCTACTCCGACGCGCTGGCCCGGCGCACTTTCGGCTACTCCATCCAGTACCTTGCCGCGATCTTCGGCGCGCTGCTGCTTGACCACTACCTCTAGCCTGGCGCCGCGCCGCCGCCTTCTGGCGCTGGCCGTGGGTCTGCCGATGCTGCTGGCGGCCTGCCGGCGCGGCAGCCCTGGCTTTGCCGCCACCGATGTCACCGGCGCACCCTTCGGCCGTGAACTGGCGCTCACCGATCACACCGGCAAGCCGCGCACCCTGGCCGATTTCCGCGGTCAGGTGGTGGTGGTGTTCTTCGGTTTCACCCAGTGCCCGGATGTCTGCCCCACCACCCTGGCCGAGATGGCCCAGGCGCTGGCCTCGCTGGGCGACCGCGCCGGCAAGGTCCAGGTGCTGTTCGTGACGCTCGACCCCGAGCGCGACACCCAGGCCCTGCTCGCGCAGTATGTGCCCGCCTTCAATCCGCGCTTCATCGGGCTGCGCGGCAGCCCCGAGGAGATCGACCGCGCCGCGCGCGAGTTCAAGGTCTTCTACCAGAAGGTCAACGGCAGCACCCCGGGCAGCTACAGCATCGATCATACCGCCGGCAGCTATGTGTTCGATCCGGCGGGCCGGCTGCGGCTCTTCGTGAAGCACGCCCAGGGCGTCGCCCCACTCGCGGCCGACATCGGCAAGCTGCTCGACGGCGCCTGAGCCGGGCCTGGCCTCGCCCCGAACCCGGCCAGCCCCGGCTGCCGCCACCCGGTCCGACTGGGCTCTCAGGGATCGCGGCCTTCACGCCAGGCCGCCAGCAGGCTGGCGCCCAGGATCAGCGCGGCCCCGATCAGCGCGCGGTTGCCCGGCATCTCGCCGGCCAGCCAGGCGGCCGAGACCGCGGCAAACACCACCTCGCTCAGCATCACCACCGCGGTCACCCGCGCGGGCAGGCGCGCTGCGCCGAACTGCAGCGCGAGATTGGCCAGCATGAAGGCGGCGGCGAACACGGCCAGCGGCAGCCAGGCCTGGGCATCGGGCCGGGGCAGGGGCACGGGATGCCCCAGCCCGCCGGCAACCAGCGCCACCGTCGCGGGGATGAGCATGCCGCCGGCGAACATCGCGGCAGCGCGCGCGCCCGGGGCGTCATGGGCCTGCCGCCGCAGCAGCACATTGGTCATCGCGAAGCCCACCCCACCGGCCAGGCCCAGCCAGTCGCCGAGCGAAGTGGGCATCGGCAGGCCTGCGCCGGGCTCCCATAGGATGAGCATGGCGCCGGCGAGCGCGAGCAACGCGAGGGCGACCGAGGCCGGCCGCAGCGCCTCGCCCAGCCACCATCGGGCCAGCAGCATCGACCACACCGGCATGAGGTAGAACAGCAGCACTACCCGCACCACCTCGCCGATGCTCACGCCCCAGTTGAAGCAGGCATTGGTCAGGCCCGATGACGCAAGCAGGCCGAGCAGCGCAGGCTGGCGCAGCGCCGCCAGGGCGTCGCCCGGCCGGCGCGCGACGGTGAGCATGAGCGCTGCCCCATAGACCGCGGCGGTGGACCAGAGCGGGTGCAGGCCGTGGGCGTCAAGCCAGCGGAAGGGCCACCAGGAGAGGCCCCAGATCAGGGCATTGAGCAGCAGCGCGGCGGCGGCGAGGCGCGGGCTGTCGTGGCGGATGAGCGAAGGCATGGGGCGGCGAGGATAACCCGCTGCGGCAGCGTCCCCGCCGATGTCCATCCACACGCGCCCGGGCCCGACCCGTCACGCATAATGCCGGGTGAGCCTCGTCCAGCCGCCATCGTGCGCCCCCATGCCATGACCTACTGCGTTGCCATCAAGCTCAGGGCCGGCCTGGTCTTCCTGTCCGACTCCCGCACCAATGCCGGCCTGGATCAGATCAGCACCTTCCGCAAGATGATCGTCTACGAGCGCCCCGATGACCGCTTCATGGTGCTGCTGTCGGCGGGCAATCTCTCCATCGCCCAGTCGGTGCGCGAGATCCTGCAGGTCGAGGAGCTTCGCGACAACGACCATGCCGAGCCGCTCACCATCTGGAATGCGCGCAGCCTGTTCGATGCGGCGCGCGTGCTCGGCTCGGCGGTGCGTCGGGTGCACGACCGCGACGCGGCGGCGCTCAAGGATGCCGGCGTGGAGTTCAATGTCTCGCTGATCCTGGGAGGCCAGATCCGCGGCGAGGGCATGCGGCTCTACCAGGTCTACTCGGCGGGCAACTTCATCGAGGCCACTCCCGAGACACCCTATTTCCAGATCGGCGAGTCCAAGTACGGCAAGCCGGTGCTCGACCGGGTGATCACCCCCGACACCCCGCTGGCCGAGGCGGCCAAGTGCGCGCTGGTGTCCATGGACTCCACGCTGAAGTCCAACCTCTCGGTGGGCCTGCCGCTCGATCTGGTGGTCTACGAGGCCGACCGCTTCCAGACCGACCGCCTGGTCTGCATCGACGAGAACAATCCCTACTTCCGCATGCTTCACGACAGCTGGGGCCACAAATTGCGCGAGGTCTTCGACAGCATCGAGGATCCGATGTGGAACGGCGGCAGCACCGAGGTGCCCTTGCGGGTGGCCAGCCCGCGCAGCCAGCCGATGCGCAAGATCGGCGGGCCTGACGAGCGGCTGATCTGACATGGTGTCCGAGGCCCCTGGCCCAGCCGCCGCCGCCGCCCTCGCCGCGCCGGTCGATGGCGCCGATGCGCTGATCCTCTTCGCCCACGGCGCCCGCGACCCCGGCTGGCGCGCGCCGGTCGATGCCATGGCGGTGCTGCTCGCCAGCGCCGTGCCCGATGCCAGGGTCTCGGTGGCCTTCCTGGAGTTCATGTCACCCGACCTCCCGCAGGCGATCGACGCAGCGGTGGCCGCCGGCGCGCGCCGTGTGGCGATCGCGCCGCTCTTCTGGGCCGAGGGCGGTCACCTGCGTCAGGAGGTGCCGCCGATGCTGGCGCAGGCCTGCGAGCGGCACCCTGGGCTGCGTCTGGAGCGCTGGCCGGTGATGGGCGCCAGCCCCGAGGTGCTGGCTGCCCTGACCGCGGTCTACGCCGGCCGCTGGCGCGCCGGCTGAACCAGGGTCAGCGCCAGCGAAGCGGCGCAGCAGGCCATGGCGCCGAGCTGCAGCGGGCCGAGCGGCTCGCCGAGCAGCCAGGCCCCCGAGACCATGGCCACCATCGGCACCATGATCACCGACAGCCCGGCAATGTTCGCCGGCAGCAGGGTCACGATCGAGAACCAGCAGACATTGCCCACGCACAGCGGGATCAGGGTGATGTAGGTGATCAGCACGATCGACTGGGTGTTCGGCATGAACCACTGGCGGTCGCCGGTGACCAGCGCGATCGCCATCACCGGCAGCGACACGATCAGCATCTGCCAGCCGGTGAGCACGATCACCGGCACCGGAATCACCCGCCGCTTCAGGATGAGCGTGCCCACCGCCCAGCCCAGGCCGGCGACCAGGCCCAGACCCAGGCCGAGTGGGGCCTGCGCGTAGGCGCCCAGGCTGGGCACCATCAGCAGCACCACCGAGAGCGTGCCCAGGGCCAGGGCCAGCAGCAGCCGGCCGTTCAGGCGCTGGCCGAGCACCGCCCACGACAGGACCGCCGACCACAGCGGCATGGTGTAGCCGAGCACCGCCGACTGGCCCGAGGGGATCATGAGCGCCGAGTAGGTGCTGCAGATGTTCCAGACCACCAGGTAGAAGAAGCTGGCCGCGGCAATGGTCGGCCAGTGCTCGCGCGGAATGCGCATGGGCAGCCCGCGCAGGCGGGCCACCGCGAGCAGGATCAGGCCGGAGGTGGGCGCGGTGATGGACCGGAAGGTCCACACCGAGATCTCCTGCAGGGCCAGCGGAAAGAGCGGCCAGTTGGTGCCCCAGACCAGCGTGAGCACCACCAGCATCACCAGGGCCCGCGGCGGAACGGTCACGGCAGACATGGGGCGGCAGGCTCGCACGCCCCACCGCCCCGGGCAAGCCGGGGCCCGGGGCGGCGGTCCGGTAATGGCCGGCGGGGTTCAGGCCACGCGCTTTGCCTTCTCGTCGGCGAAGCGCTGGGTGGCCGCTTCCACCGCCTTGGCATGCACTTCGGCGAGCGCCGGGCGCGCGGCGCGGGCGCGGGCCGCCGCATCGAGCGTGGACTGCATCTGGCCCTGCCATCGCGGGAACACATGGCGGGCGATCAGGTCGTAGCTCTTGCGGGTGGCGTCGAAGTTGGCCCAGTTGTGGGCCAGCATGAGGTAGGCGCCGAAGCCGCCGTTGGACTGGTTCCAGAGCCGCTCGATCTGGGCATTGACCATGTCGGGGGTGCCGATCGCGCCGAAGCCCGAGTCGTTCACGAAGGAGATCATCTCCTTCACGTTGCTGCCGGGCACCGCCATCTGCGGGAAGGCCGCCACGGCCTGGAAGTAGTCGAACCACTGCTCCATGCCGTACTCCACATCGCGGTAGGCCTGCTCCATGGTCTCGGCGCAGTGGACCATGCCCACGAGGCGCCACTTGTTGCGGTCGACCCGGGTCTTGTGGTGGCGGGCCTGCTCCTCCATCACATCCCAGTGCAGCGCCAGGGCATCGAAGCCGGCGGCAGTGGTGGCGCCGATCGACAGCAGACCCACGCCGTGCATGCCGGCGAGCTTCGGGCCGGTGGGCGAGGCCACCGCCGGCACTGCGATGTCGAACAGCGGGTTGGAGTAGGGCCGCAGGTGCAGCCGCGCGTCGTTGAGCTCCCAGCGGTCGTTCCTGAAGTTCACCGGCTCGTCGCTGGTCAGCAGCTTCATGATGATGCCCAGGCCGTCTTCGAGCAGACCGCGTGTCTGCGCCTGCGAGATGCCGATCATGATGCCGTCGCTGGGCAGCGAGCCCGGGCCCACGCCGAGCATGACGCGACCGCGGGTGAGGTGATCGAGCTGCACGATGCGTTCGGCCACCCACAGCGGGTTGTGGTACGACACGCTGACCACGCCGGTGCCGAGCCGGATGTGGCGGGTGCGCTGCGAGGCCACCGCCATGAGGATCTCGGGCGAGGCGCTGATCTCGGAGCCGGCCGAGTGGTGCTCGCCGCACCAGGCCTCGTCATAGCCGCATCGGTCGAGCCACTGGATGAGCTCGAGATCCTGCTCCAGCGCCAGGGTGGGGTTGATGCCGGGTTTGTGGAAGGGGGCCAGGAAGATGCCGAAACGCATGCGGTGTCCCATGATGTCTCCTTGTTGTGGTGGCCTTCGCCGTGATGGGGCGGCGAGGCTCCGGTTGGCACGGTGGCCAGCTGGAACCACGATTTCTACGCCTTGCCCCGACGACCTGTCCATCACACGGGTCGGTGGCGTCCCCGGCCTGCGGGCCGGGCCCGGGGCAAAGTGGAATCGACCCGCCTGTCGGCTCCGGGGCGTGGTCCGGCCCTTGATAGACTCGGGCGTTCCGGCGTCCCGCTTCACGCTTCAAGCACCGCGGCGCCGTCCCCTCCCCCCACTCCAGAGCGCCCTCCATGCAATCGCGTCCGTTCATCGTCGGCATCGGCGGCACCACCCGCAGCGGGTCCACCTCCGAGCGTGCGCTGGCCGTGGCGCTGGCCCGCGCCCAGACGCTGGGCTGCGACACCCAGGCCTTCGGTGCCGGCGACATGCCCAGCGAACCCTACGATCCGGCCGCGCCCGGGCGCAGTCCGCAGGCTCAGGCCATGGTCGAGGCGCTGCGCCGGGCCGACGGCGTGATCATCGCCACGCCGGCCTACCACGGCGGCATCTCGGGCCTGGTCAAGAACGCGATCGACTTCACCGAAGACATGCGCGCCGATCCCCGCGTCTACCTCGAGGGGCGCGCCGTGGGGTGCATCGTGTGCGCCGAAGGCGCGCAGGCCATGGGCACCACCATGGTGTCGCTGCGCGCGATCGTGCACGCGCTGCGCGGTTGGCCCACGCCCTACGGCGCGGCCATCGCCTCGAGCACCAAGCCCTTCGGCGGGCCTGACCGCCAGCCCGATCCGGCCGCGATCAAGGCCTGCGAGACCGTGGGGGAAGAGGTGGCGCGTTTCGCGCTGATGAGCCTGGCCACGCGCGGCTGACGCACAGGCCGCGCGCTGGCGCGCTCAGGCGCGCGAGCCGCGCTTGGCGAGGTACAGGTTGTGCAGCGTCAGCTTGCGCACCTCCGACTTGCTCGCCTCGATGTGGCTGCGCAGCAGCAGCACCGCCTGCTCGGGCCGACGGCGCAGCAGCGCCTGCAGGATCTTGGCGTGCTCGTCGTAGGTGGAGTGGATGCGCTCCGGCTGGGTGAAATCCAGCCGGCGCACGATGCGGATGCGCTCGGTGACATCGTGGTGGACGCGAGCGAGCTCCGGGTTGCCGGCGGCCGCCACCAGCGCGGCGTGGAACTCCTCGTCACGCCGTGACACCAGACGGCCATCGGTCTTGCGTTCCTCGCGGGGCACGCCCCAGAAGGCCTGCAGGGCATCGAGGCGGCTGCGATCTGCCTTGCCCGGCGCGGCCTCGCACAGCCGCTGGGCGGCCGTGGTCTCGAGCACCACGCGCAGGTCGTAGAGATGCTCGAACATCTCGAAGTCGAAGGGCTGCACCTGCCAGCCCGATCGGAAGTGCACCTGCACCAGCCGTTCGCGCTGCAGGCGGAAGAGCGCCTGGCGCACCGGCGTGCGCGACACGCCCAGGCGCGTGGCCACCTCGTTCTCGGTGAAACGATCGCCCGGCACCAGCCGGAACTCGGCGATATCGTCCTTCACGCGCTGGTAGACGGTGTCGGCGAGCGAGGCGTGCAGCGGCGCGGTGGTGGAGTCGTTGGCGCCCATGACCGGTCTGCGAGGGACGTGGCCCGTCCGGTGATCAGCCAGCCATCAGGCTGACATGGGCAGCCACCACCCGCCAGCCCTCGGGCATGCGCGCCCAGGTCTGGCTCTGGCGCCCGGTGCGGGCCGCCCCCTCGCGCCGGAACTCGATGTTGGCGGTGGCGTAGTCGGTGCCGTAGGTGGTGATCACCGTGCGCAGCACCTCGCGGGCCAGGCCCACCGCCGGCCGTCCGGCGCGAAAGGCCTGGATCTCGCCGTAGCCGTAGAGGTTCTCGGCCACGCCGTAGCGCAGGGTGTGCGGGCTGTTCCAGAAGAGTTCGTCGAGCACCGCGACATCGTTGGTCACCAGCGCCTGCTCATAGCGGGCAAAGACGGCGCTCACCTCGGCAAGCACATCGGGCAGGTTGATCTGCATGGCATCGGCTCCAGGCTCAGGCGGAAGTCGGGACGGCGGGCACGCGGCACACGCCGGCGCGCACCAGCGCCGACGCCACCCGGAAGGCATCGCGTTCGCGCCAGGGCGCAGCGATGATCTGGATCGACATCGGCAACTCGCCCTCGACCGGCACGGGCGCGGCCAGCACCGGCAGGCCGATGCACGAGACCGGCTGGGTGAGGATGCCCATGCTGGCGCGAGCGGGCAGGGTCATGCCGTTGATGGTGACGGTTTCGCTGCCGATCGGTGGTGCGGGCAACGGCGTGACCGGCGCGAGGAAGATATCGGCGCTGGCGAACTGTTCGGCCACCGCCCGGGCGTAGCGGGCGCGCACCCGCTGGGCGCGGTTGTACCAGGCGGCGGGCATCAGGCTGCCGGCGATGAACCGGTCGCGCGACAGCGGCTCGTAGTCGTCATAGCGCTCGCGCAGACCGGGCAGATGCAGCGCGCCACCCTCGCTGCTGGTGATCACGAAGGCCGCCGCGCGACCGGCCGAGGCCATCGGCCACTCGACACGCTGGCTCACGCCCAGGGCCTCGCAGGCAAGGTCGAGCGAGGCCCGGGCCACCGGCCCGGCGAACTGCTCGAAGTGACCGGCCAGGCGTGCGATGCGCAGCCCGCCCACGCCCTCGTCGAGCGCGTCGCTCACCGGCTCCAGCGGCCGCTGGGCGCAGGCCGGATCGGCCGGGTCGGGCCCTTGCATCAGGTCGTAGCACAGGGCGAGGTCGGCCAGCGTGCCGGCGAAGGGGCCGAGATGGTCGAGACTGGCCACGAAGGGGAAGCTGCCATGGCGCGAGAGCCGGCCATAGGTGGGCTTCAGGCCGAAGACGCCGCACAGCGAGGCCGGCACCCGGATCGAGCCATTGGTGTCGCTGCCAAGGGTGAGCGGGACCAGGCCGTCGGCCACCGCCACCGCCGAGCCGCCCGAGGAGCCGCCGGCCAGCCGGCTGCGGTCGTGCGGGTTGCGGCAGGGGCCGACATGGCTGTTTTCGGTGGTGAAGCCGTAGGCGAACTCGTCCATGTTGAGCGCGCCCACCAGGATGGCGCCGGCCGCAGTGAGCCGCCTGATCAGGCTGGCATCCGTCCCGGCCGGCGGCAGCGAAGCGTTCACCTTGGAGCCGGCCAGGGTGACCTCGCCGGCGATGTCGAACAGGTTCTTCACCGCGAAGGGCACGCCGGCCAGCGGCGGCAGCACCTGTCCGGCGGCGCGCCGGGCGTCGAGCGCCCGCGCCTGCGCGCGTGCGCGCTCGGCGGTGACCAGGGTGAAGGCGTTGCCGAGATGCCCGCGGGCGGCGATGCCGGCCAGGGTCTGCTCGATGAGCGCGGTGGCGCTCAGGCTGCCCTCGCGCACCTGGCGGGCGAGCGAGAGCGCATCGCCGATCGGCGTGGCGCCGCTGATGGCCGCGCTCATGCCGGCGATACCGGGGTGAAGACCGGCGCCATCTCGTCCTCGGGGCCGAGCGGCAGGTCCAGGAAACCGGCGGCGATCGTGGCGCCAAGCGTGAACTGGCGCAGCACCTCGTCTCGGGCGGCTTCGCTCAGCTGGTAGCCGTGCAGGGCGAGCGCGGCGTCGACGTAGCGGGGAATCTCGGCAGGCTTCATGTGGCGCTCTCCGGGGCGAGGTTGACGAGCGGGAAATGGCAGGCGGCTTCACGACCCGGTGCAAGGGTGCTCAGGCTGGGGCTGAGCTCCGAACAGCGCGGGCGGGCCTGCGGGCAGCGCGAGGCGTAGCGGCATTGTCGCGGATCGGGGTCGATCGGGCTGGTGGGCTCGCCGGCCGGCAGCGCCACGGCCGGTGCGGGCTGGCCCAGGCGCGGCAGCGCATCGACCAGCAGTCGGGTGTAGGGATGGGCGGGGTTGGCGAAGACCTCGGCGGCAGGGCCGCGCTCGACGATCCGGCCGAGGTACATCACCAGCACCTCGTCGCACATCAGCCGCACCACATTCAGATCGTGCGAGACGAACAGATAGGCGAGGCCGTGGCGCTGGCGCAGCTCGGCGAGCAGCTCCAGCACGATCGCCTGCACCGACACATCGAGTGCCGCGGTGGGCTCGTCGAGGATGAGCAGACGCGGGCGCACGGCCACCGCGCGGGCGATGTTCACGCGCGCCTTCTGGCCGCCGGAGAGCTGGTGCGGGAAGCGCCCGAGCAGTTCGGCGGGCAGGCCGACGTCGCTGGCGGCCGCCTTCACGCGGGCCTCCAGCCCGGCGCTGTCGCGCACACCCTCGAGCAGACGCAGCGGTTCGGCGATGCTGTCGAAGGCGGTGTAACGCGGATTGAGCGATTCGGTGGGGTCCTGGAACACCACCTGCAGCTCGCGCCGGCGCGGGTGACGGGCAAAGCGCGCGGCGGGTACGGCGGCGAGGTCCTCGCCGTCGAAGGCGATCTCGCCCTCGGTGGCGTCGAGCAGCCTGGCGATCAGGCGCACCAGCGTCGACTTGCCGCAGCCTGACTCACCCACCAGGCCCACGCTGCGGCCGGGCGCGATGCTCAGGCTGACGTCGTCGACCGCGTGCAGGAAGGAGGGTGCGGCCCGCGACAGGAAGCCGCGGCGCATCGCGAAGCGCCGTGACAGGTGCGAGACGGCCAGCAACGGGGCGGGTTCGATCATGTCGGGAAGTGGCAGGCCACCACCGACTCGCCCTCGGCGACCTGCGGCGGGGGCGTGGTGTGGCAAAGCGGCGTGGCCTGCGCGCAGCGGTGGGCGAAGCGGCAGGCCGGGATGTCGGTCGATCGCAGATCGGGTAGCGAGCCCGGGATGGCCTGCAGGTCGGCGAGCGACGCGGCGCTGGCCGGCACCGAGCGGATCAGCGCCCGGGTGTAGGGATGGCGTGGCGCGGCGAACAGCGTGCGGGTGGGCGCCACCTCGACGATGTGTCCGGCGTGCATCACGGCGATGCGGTCGCAGTTCTCGCTTGCCAGGGCGAGGTCGTGGGTGATCAGCACCGTGGCCATCTGACGGTCGGCCGCCGCATCGCGCAGCAGCTGCATGATGGCCGCCTGGGTGGTGACATCCAGGCCGGTGGTCGGTTCGTCGGCGATCAGCAGCGCCGGGTTCGAGGCCAGCGCCATCGCGATCATCACGCGCTGGCACTGGCCGCCCGACATCTCGAAGGGATAGGCCCGCGCCCGGCGCTGCGGGTCGGGAATGCGCACCGCCTGCAGCATGGCCACGGCGCGCGCCTCGCGTTCGCGGGCGAGCGTGGTGGTGTGGCGCACCAGCACATCGCCGATCTGCCCGCCCACCCGGCGAATGGGGTTCAGCGCCACCCGCGGGTTCTGGAAGATCATGGCGATCTCGCGGCCGCGGATGTCGGCCATCTGGCGCTCGCCAAGCGAGAGCAGGTCGATGCCGCCGAAGCGGATCGAGCCGGCGGTGATGCGCGCCGCCGGATCCTGGATGCCCAGGACCGCGTAGGAGAGCACCGACTTGCCCGAGCCGCTCTCGCCGACCAGGCCGAGCGTCTCGCCCTTGTCGAGCGACAGTGTGATGCCCTGCAGCGCCGAGACCGTGCCGCTGCGGGTGCGGAACTCCAGCGAGAGTCCCTCGATGCGAAGCAGTTCGCTCATGTGCGCCTGCGCGGGTCGATGATGTCGCGCAGCCCGTCGCCGAGCAGGTTGAAGCAGAACACCGCCAGCATCAGCACCGCGCCGGGAAAGAGCGCCACCCACCACTCGCCGCTCACGATGTACTGCGCGCCCTCGGCAACCATGATTCCCCACTCCGGCGCCGGCGGACGCACCCCAAGGCCGATGAACGACAGGCCGGCGCAGTTGAGGATGGCCAGGCCCATGTTCAGCGAGATCTGCACCATCGCCGGCGGCAGGATGTTGGGCAGCATGTGCACGAGGAGCACCCGCGCATCGCTGTTGCCGGTGACGCGCGCGGCCTCGATGAAGCCGGCGTCGCGGCGCACATTGGTTTCGGCCCGCGCCACCCGCAGGTAGAAGGGCAGGTTGATGATCGCGGTGGCGATCACGATGTTGGCCACCGTGTTGCCCAGCGCCGCCACGATGCCCATGGCCAGCACGAACAGCGGGAAGGCCATGATGGTGTCCACCAGCCGGCCGATCGCGCGGTCGAACCAGCCGCCGTAGTAGCCGGCGACCATGCCGAGCAGGATGCCGGTGACCGATGACAGCGCCACCGCCGAGAGCGCGATGCCGAAGTCCACCCGGGCCGCGGCCATGACCCGCGAGAGCACATCGCGGCCCAGCGCATCGGTGCCGAACCAGTGCCGCGCCGAGGGCGGCTGCATGGCCACCGCGGCGTTGGTGGCCAGCGGGTCGTAGGGCGCGAGCCAGGGGCCGGCGATCGCCATCAGCACGAACAGCGCGAACAGGCCGAACGCGCCGGCAGTGACCGGGTTTTCGCCCACCACATAGCGGGCATGGGCCAGGGTGCCTGCGCTCGCCATCTCAGCCCGCCACCGAGACACGCGGGTCGATCGCCAGGTAGAGCAGGTCGATCACCAGGTTGAGGGCCACATAGAGGATGGCCATGGTGAGCACGAAGCCCTGCACTGGCGCGTAGTCGCTGGCCACCAGCGACTCGATCGCGAACGAGCCGATGCCCGGCCAGGCGAAGACCTTCTCGACCAGCACATTGGCGCCGAGCATGAAGGAGAAGACCATGCCGATCGTGGTGAGCACCGGCAGGAAGGCATTGCGGAAGGCATAGCCGTAGAGCACCCGCGCCCGTGACAGGCCCATGGCGCGGGCGGTGCGCACGAAGTCGGCCGACAGCACGCCGAGCATCGAGGCGCGGGTCATGCGCGCCACCGGCGCCATCACGAACAGGGCCAGGGTGATGGCCGGCAGGATCAGCTGGCGCAGGCTCGACCAGAAGGCCTCGCCGCTGCCGGCCAGCAGGCTGTCGATCAGGTAGAAGCCGGTGACGGTGGCCGGCGCGCTCACATAGGGGTCGATGCGGCCCAGCGGCGAGGGCGCCCAGCCGAGCAGGAAGTAGAAGACGAAGGACAGCAGCAGGCCGGTGAAGAACACCGGCAGCGACACGCCGGCGGTGGTCACCAGGCGGCAGAGCTGATCCACCCAGGAGCCAGGCCGGGTGGCGGCCAGCACGCCCAGGGGGATCGACACCGAGAGCGAGAGCACCAGCGCCACCAGGGTGAGTTCCAGCGAGGCCGGCAGCCGGGTGGCGATCTCGACCGCCACCGGCTGGCCGGTGTTCAGCGACTGCCCCCAGTCGCCGGTGGCCAGCTCCTTCACATAGCGCACGAACTGCGTGGCCAGCGGCTGGTTCAGGCCGAGCTTGGCGCGGATCTGCTCGACCGCCTCCACGCTGGCGGCGTTGCCGGCGAAGTAGGCCGCCGGGTCGCCGGGCAGCAGCCTGGTGAGCGCGAAGGTCACCACCACGATGCCCGCCAGGGTGGGCACCGAGAGCAGCAGCCGCTTCAGGATGATCGCGAGCATGATGGGGCGACGGGGCGTGCCGGTGATCCGACGCCGATCAGTTCTTCACGATCTGACGGTAGTCGGGCTGCAGGTGGAACCAGTAGGTGAAGCCGCTGATGTTCTTCTGCATGGCCACATCCTGGGTGGGCTGGAACAGCGGCACTCGCGGAACATCGACATAGGCCTTGCGGATCATCGCCTTGACCTGGTCGTCGTAGATGGCCTTGCTCTCGGCGAAGCGGGCATTGGTGATGAACTTGTCCATCTCCGCGTCCTGGTAGGACATGGTGTTGAACACCGCGTTCTGGCCGTGATAGCACCAGAAGAAGAAGTACTCCGGGTAGTTCAGCCAGCCGCCGAAGCGGTTGATCATCAGCGGCATGTCCTTCTTCAGCAGGGCCGCGCGCCAGTTCGCGCCCGGCACCTTGTTGATGGTGGTCTTGATGCCGATCTGCGCGAGCGCCTCCTGCACCAGGATCGACATCGGCTCGCCCACCGTCGCGCCGCCGAGGTCGAAGGACAGCGTGGTCTCGAAGCCGTTGGGAAAGCCTGCTTCGGCCATCAGCGCCTTGGCCTTGGCGATGTCGGTCTTGTAGCCGGTGGGCTGGGGCCAGGCGATGGTCTTCACATCGTTGCTGGCGGCGCCGTAGAGCTTCACCCCGCGACCATAGATGGCGGTCTCCCACATCTTGTCGTAGGGCAGGGCCCAGGCCACGGCCTGGCGCACCTTGACGTTGTTGAAGGGCGGCTTGGTCACATTCATCCCGAGGTAGAACAGGGCGTTCTCGATCGGGAACGAGGCGACCTTCACCTTGGCAGTGTCGGCAGCCAGTTCGCCGAAGTCCTTGGGCGGCATGTCGTAGGTCATGTCGATGTCACCGCGCAGCAGCAGCGCGCGGCGGTTGCCTGCCGAAGGCACATCGCGCTGGATGATCCGCTTCACCTTGGGCAGCGGGCCGTTCTTCCAGTCGTCATTGCGCACATAGATGATCTCCTGGCCGGGCTTGTAGCTCTCCACCTTGTAGGCGCCGCCGCCGGCGGTGTTGGTCTTGAGCCAGGTGGCTGCCCAGGGGTCGTCGGCGGTGGCGTGCTTCTTGGCCAGGGTGGCGTTGTAGATGGAGGCCACCGGCACCGCCATGTTCGGCATGGACATCTTGTCGGGGCGCAGGAACTTCACCCGGAAGGTGGTGTCGTTCACCACCTCGAACTGCTCGGGCTTTTCCAGCGAGCCGGCGCGCATCTGGAACTGCGGGAAGCCGCCCATGGCGAGCGCGCGGTCGTAGCTCCATTTCACATCGGCCGCAGTGACCGGCGAGCCGTCATGGAACTTCGCGCCCTTGCGCAGGTAGAAGGTGACGCCGGAGCCGTCCTTGGCCACTTCCCAGCGCTCGGCCAGTTCCGGCTCGAGTTTGGCGTAATCGTAGGTGACCGTGCCGTTGGGCAGGGTCTTGCGGCCATAAGTCATCAGCCGGTCGTAGGCGATCCAGGCCACGCCATAGGCAGGCCGGTTCGCGCCCACGCCGTGGATGTCCAGCATGTTGGGGCCGAACTCGTTGGCCACCACCAGGGTTTCCTTGCGCGCGTCCTGGGCGGGCGCCGCGCCCGCCAGCATCAGGCCGGCGGCCAGGAAGGCGGAGACGATCAATGGTTTCATGAGGACCTCTCGATCAGGGTTGCAAAGACAAGGGAAGAGAGACCGGGTCAGGCTGCCCGGTGGGCTGCCTGGCTGGACAGGTAGGCGCGCCAGCCGCCGAAACCGGTGATGTCGGGCTGCCCGACGGTGTCGAGCGCCTCGCACAGGAATCCCTGCACGCTGCCACCGTCTTCCAGGCGCAGCGTGCCGATGCCCAGGGGCGCGCCGATCAGCGCCACGAACGAGCCGTAGTGCGCCAACGGCATCTCCCAGACCTCGATCGCGATCTGCGCACCTTCGCCGGGCGGCACCCGCAGCAGACCGGGCTTGGGCGGCACCGTGCCCTGCAGGGCAAAGAGCCGATAGAGCGGCGCGGTGCGGCCCACACTCAGCAGCCGGGCGCCGCGCTCGCGCAGCTGGCTGTTCAGCGGCATGCCGCTCAGGTGGGCGCCGACCACGGCCAGGCGCACCGTGCTGCCCGTGGGCCGCGTGATGTCGCGCGGCGGCGGCAGCGGGCGGCCGGTGGCCCCGGCGGTGAGGCCGGTGTCGTGATGAAAGCGCTGGCCGATATCGGCCAGACGCAGGTCGCTGCCGGCCGGGCCGATGAAGCTGATGCCGAAGGGAAGGCCGTCCTCGCGCAGGCAGGCCGGCACCGCCAGCGCTGCGTAGTCGAGCAGATTCACGAAGTTGGTGTAGTGGCCGAGCCGACGGTTCAGCCCCACCGGATCGCCGCGCATGTCGGCCACGCTCACCGGGCCGGGCGTGGTCGGCAGCACCAGCACATCCACGCTGGCCAGGATCTCGTCGCAGCACTGGCGCAGCAGGCCGAGCATGTCGCTGGCCTGGCACCAGTCGGCGGCGCTGTAGCGGCGGCCCGAGCCGATGATCGCGCGCACCGTCGGGTCGAAGGCTTCGGGGTTGCTCTCGGCCTGGGCATCGTAGAACTCACGGATGCCGGCGTAGCGCTCGGCCACGAAGGCATCCTCGTAGAGCATCGCGGCGGCTTCGGCAAAGGGCTGGTAGTCGATGCGCACCGGTTCTCCGCCGAGCCGGCGCAGCCGCGCGCAGGCCTGCTCGAAGGCGCGCCTGGAGAGCGGATCGCCGAAGAACTCGAGCTGGTCCTCGTGCGGCACGCCGAAGCGGAAGCGTTCGGGAAAGAACGCGGGGTCCAGCGGACGGGCCCGGGAGTACGGGTCTTCCGGGTCGTGGCCGGCGGCCACGCGCAGCACATCGACGGCATCGGCCACGGTGGTGGTGAAGATCGACACGCAATCGATCGAACGGCAGGCCGGCACCACGCCGCGATTGCTGATCAGGCCGCGGCTGGGTTTGAGGCCCACCAGGTTGTTCAGCGCCGCCGGCACGCGACCCGAGCCCGCGGTGTCGGTGCCCAGGGCGAAGTCGGCCTCGCCGCGGGCCACCGCCACCGCCGAGCCCGAGCTCGAGCCACCGGGCACGAGGGCCGGGTCGAAGGCGTTGGGCGGTGTGCCGTAGGGAGAGCGGCTGCCGTTGAGTCCGCAGGCGAACTGATCGAGGTTGGTCTTGCCCACCAGGCTCGCGCCGGCAGCCATCAGGCGCTCGACCACCGTCGCGGAGCGCGCAGCCACGCGGCCGTAGGCCGGGCAGGCTGCGGTCGTCGCCTCACCGGCCACATCGATGTTGTCCTTGACTGCGAATCGCCGGCCGGCCAGCGGGCCGGTGTCGGCCCCCGGTCTGGGGTGGGGGAATCGGGTGATCCAGGTCGGATCCATCGGCAGCTTCCTGAGCGCGTGTTCTTGGATACAAGAGACCTTGCAATCCCTGTGCCAGCCGGATGGACGTGCTTCCGGTCCGGTTTCGCCCGCAAATCGGGCGTCTGCACCAGAGACGGGCTTCAGGGCGGCCGTTGCGCACCGGGATCGTGCGGATTTCGGGGGTGCCGCGGTGCGGTCGGGGTCTGGCGCGAGCGCCTGCCGGCTGGCAAGGAACTTGCAACCGACCTTGTACACAAGCCGGGTGGTCCGGCTGACCGTCTCTTCCCCCTCATCGATACAGGAGCTTCAGCATGGATGCATCCCGTCGTCTCATCGTCACCTCCGCCGGTGCTGCCGGTCTCGTCTCGGCGGCCGGCCTGCCGCTGTCGGCCTTCGCCCAGGCCAAGCCGATCACCGTCGGCGTGATCTATGTCGGCCCGCGCGACGACTTCGGCTACAACCAGGCTCAGGCCCAGGCCGCGGCCATGATCAAGAAGATGCCCGGCGTGAAGGTGGTCGAGGAGGAGAAGGTTCCCGAGACGGTCGCGGTGCAGAAGTCGATGGAGGCCATGATCAATCAGGACAAGGCTTCGCTGATCTTTGCCACCTCCTTCGGCTACTTCGACCCGCACATGCTCAAGATGGCCGAGAAGTACCCCAACGTGCGCTTCGCGCATTGCGGCGGCCTGTGGACCGAGGGCAAGCATCCCAAGAACACCGGCTCGTTCTTCGGCTACATCGATGGTGCCCAGTACGTGGCGGGCGTGGTCGCCGGTCACATGAGCAAGAAGAAGAAGCTCGGCTTCATCGCCGCCAAGCCGATCCCGCAGGTGCTGCGCAACATCAACGCCTTCACCATGGGCGCGCGCTCGGTCGATCCCTCGATCACCACCCAGGTGATCTTCACCGGTGACTGGTCGCTGCCGGTCAAGGAGGCCGAGGCCACCAACAGCCTGGTCGACCAGGGCGTGGATGTGGTCACCTGCCACGTGGACGGTCCGAAGGTGGTCATCGAGACCGCCGAGAAGCGCGGCATCATGAGCTGCGGCTATCACGCCAGCCAGGCCAAGCTCGCACCCAAGGGCTATCTCACCGGCGCCGAGTGGGACTGGACCACGCCGTACAAGCTGCTGATCGCGGCCGCCGCCGAAGGCAAGCCCATGCCCAATTTCGTGCGCGGTGGCATGAAGGAAGGCTTCGTGAAGATGTCGCCCTACGGCGCCTCGGTGTCGGCCAAGGCCAAGGAGGCGGGTGACAAGGCGCGCACCGCGCTCACCTCGGGCGACTTCGCGATCTTCAAGGGCCCGCTGAAGGACAACAAGGGCAACACCGTGATCGCGGCCGGGACCTCGCTCGAGATGACCAATGTCGAACTCGAGAAGATGAATTACCTGGTCGAGGGCGTGATCGGCGCGATCCCCGGCTGATCGGCGCAGCGGTTTCCGGCACGGCAGCGCGGTCATGGCGTCTTCTCGCGGCCTGCAGTCCACCCTGATCGCGCTCGCGGGCGTGATCGGGGGGCTGATCCTCTTCGCGCTGTTCGTGCTGGCCATCGGCCGCAATCCCCTCGAGGTGGTCGTGACCATCTTCGAGGGCGCTTTCGCCAGTTCGTTTGCCTGGCAGAACACCTTGCTGCGCTCTGCGCCGCTCATCCTCACCGGCCTGGCCGTGGCGATCCCGGCCCAGGTGGGTCTGGTGATGATCGGTGGCGAGGGGGCGCTTGCCCTGGGCGGTCTGGCCGCTGCCGCGGGCGGTCTGGCGGCTTCCCAGGCCGGGGCCGGGCCCATGGCCACCGTCATCGTCGCCTGCGGGGCGGGCATGGTCGCGGGTGCGGTGTCCAACGCAGCGGCCGGTGCGCTGCGCGCCTGGCGGGGCATGAACGAGACCATCGCCAGCCTGCTGATCTCCTACATCGCCATCGCCCTCTTCAATCATCTGGTCGACGGGCCCATGCGCGACCCGGCCAGCCTGAACAAGCCTTCCACCCATCCCCTGCCCGAGGCCGTCATGCTCGGCAACATGCCGGGCACCGACCTGCACTGGGGGCTGGCCATCGGCGTGGTGGCCGCGGTGCTCGCGCAGATGCTGGTCTCGCGCACCACTGCGGGCTTTGCCATGCGCGTGGCCGGCGGCAACCTGCGCGCCGCCCGTCTGGTCGGGCTGCCGGTGTCGGCGCTGCTGGTCGCGGCCTGCGCGCTCGGGGGCATGTGCGCGGGCCTGGCCGGTGCCATCGAGGTGCTGGCGGTGCACGGCTCGGCCAATGCCTCGCTGCTCGGCGGCTTCGGCTACACCGGCATCCTGGTGGCCTTCATCGCGCGCCAGCAACCCCTGGCGACGGTGCCGGTGGCGGTGCTGCTCGGCGGCATCGCCGCGGCGGGCAGCCTGCTGCAGCGTCGCCTCGACCTGCCCGACGCCACCACCCAGGTGCTGCAGGGCCTGCTGTTCGTGTCGATCCTCGCCTGCGAGGCGATGCACGGCCGCATCAACTGGCGGCTGCGTCCGATCGCCCTGCGCGGTCCGCAGGCTGCGCCCGCCCCGGAGGTGCCGCGATGAGCGGTGACGAAAGCGCCTGGCTGACCGTCCTGGCGGCCATCCTTGGCGGGGCCTTGCGGGTGTCCACGCCCTTCCTGTTCGTGAGCCTCGGCGAGGCGCTCACCGAGCGCGCCGGCCGCATCAACCTCGGCCTGGAAGGCACGATGGTGTTCGGCGCGATGAGCGGCTATGCCATCGCCTACCACAGCGGCTCGGCCTGGCTGGGGGTGCTCGCCGCCGGCCTGTTCGGCGTGGTCTTCGGCCTGGTGCACGGGCTGCTGTGCAGCCTGCCGCGGGTCAACGATGTGGCCCTGGGCATCGCGCTGATGACCCTCGGGCTGGGCCTGGCCTTCTTCTTCGGCAAGGACTATGTGCAGCCCACCGCGCCGCGCCTGCCGGCGATCGCGCTCGGCGGCTGGAGCGACTCGCCGGCCCTGCAGTCGGCGTTGCAGGTCAATGCGCTGCTGGTGGTGGGCATCGTGTGTGCGCTGCTCATGGCCTGGGCGTTGCGCAGCACGCGCTGGGGTCTGGTCATCCGCACCGTGGGCGACAGCGCCAACGCCGCGCGCGCCCTCGGTTTCCCGGTCAACGCCGTGCGCGCCTGGAGCACGGCGGCCGGAGGTTTCATGGCGGGCGTGGGCGGTTCCTTTCTTTCGCTCTACTACCCGGGCAGCTGGAACGAGGCGCTCTCCAGCGGCCAGGGCGTGATGGCGGTGGCGCTGGTGATCTTCGCCCGCTGGAGCCCCGTGGGTTGCGTGTGGGCGGCGCTGCTCTTCGGTGGCGCCGGTGCGATCGGGCCGGCCCTGCAGGCGATCGGCATCGTGCAGGGCTACCACCTCTGGAACGCCGCGCCCTATGTGCTCACGCTGGTGGTGATGGTGGCCACCTCCTCGGCGCGCCGCTCGCTCGCCGGTGCTCCCGGCGAACTCAGCCTCACCCGCTGATCCCTTTCCCTTCCCCTGGCATTTCCTGGAGATCGCTCATGTCCGGACTCGGCGGCCTGAACAAGTCACCCAACGGGGTGGTGGTCGGCCTGGTGCAGTCGCAACTGCCGGTGGTCGACACCCCGGCGCAACTCGCTGCGCAGGCCGCGCGCATCGTCGAGATGGTCGGCAAGGCCCGGCGCAACTCGCCCTCGATGGACCTGGTGGTGTTCCCCGAGTACTCGCTGCACGGGCTGTCGATGAACACCGATCCGGCGCTGATGTGCCGGCTCGACGGGCCCGAGGTGGCCGCCTTCAAGGCCGCCTGCATCGAGCACCGCATCTGGGGCTGCTTCTCGATCATGGAGCTCAACCCCAACGGCAACCCGTACAACAGCGGCCTGATCATCGACGACACCGGCCGCATCGCGCTCTACTACCGCAAGCTGCATCCCTGGGTGCCGGTCGAGCCCTGGGAGCCGGGCAACCTCGGCATCCCGGTGATCGACGGTCCGCGCGGCGTGAAGCTCGCGCTGATCATCTGCCACGACGGGATGTTCCCCGAGATGGCCCGCGAGTGCGCCTACAAGGGCGCCGAACTCATGATTCGCACCGCCGGCTACACCGCGCCCATCCGGCATTCCTGGCGCGTCACCAACCAGGCCAATGCCTTCCAGAACCTGATGGTCACCGCCAGCGTGTGCATGTGCGGCAGCGACGGCACCTTCGACTCGATGGGCGAGGGCATGTTCGTGAACTTCGACGGTGAGCCGCTGGTCATGGGCAGCCACCGGCCCGACGAGATCATCACCTGCGAGGTCCGGCCCGACCTGGTGCGCGAGGCCCGCCGCCACTGGGGCGTCGAGAACAACATCTACCAGCTCTGGCATCGCGGCTATGTGGCGGTGCGCGGCGGCGCGCAGGACTGCCCCTACACCTTCATGCAGGACATGGTGAACGGCCGCTACCGGCTGCCCTGGGAGGACGAGGTCGAGCATGTCGACGGGCGCTCCTGCGGCTTCGCGCCGCCGCAGCGCGATCACGATCCCGGCAACCGGCTGCCCTGAACACGGCCCTTTTTTTCCTGGACTCCGTCATGAGCACCTCCGCCTCCGTAGCGCTGCCCTGCGTCGCCGCCGACCCCTACCCCTGGCCCTTCGATGCCGACCTGCGCCCGGCCAACACCGCCCTGGTGGTGATCGACA